>NZ_WQPQ01000056.1:0-186645 GCF_018785365.1 Clostridium sp. MCC344
ACTTCTTAAACGGGAGTCCAAGGATTCCCCAGAAGCCCCCACTTCAAATTTCTTCAAAATTAAGTGGTGGGTAATTCACGAGCGGCGTGAGCTATGGTACTGTAAAAAGATTTGAATTGGGGAACGAAAAGTGTCAGGGAAGAGAGAAATAAACGGAGTTTTTATGATCCCGTTCGGACTTGTGGCGGGATTTGCAGACGGGCAGGAGATCCGGATCACGGAGCTTGCGAAACAAGGATTTTGTTTTCGGACATTGGATGAGATCCGCGAAGTAAAGGGATTCCGGATCTGTTTTTATGATGGTTTCAACGGGCTGAAGGCGGGGAATCAGGAGAGGAAAAGCGCGGATCCGTATACGGAAGTTGAGATCCATTCGTTTGAGATGGAAGTGCGTGTGGAAGATGGACCGGGGATTCCGGTATATGAGTATTCGGTGTTTGTGGAGCAGGAGAAATACCGGGAATGCGCTGGAAAACTGATCCTTTGGTATGATAGATTTGTGCGGCTGAAGCTGGAGTGCGAGGACGGGGAACTTGCAATGGCGCTTACCGGGTATCCGGCAAAAAAGGATGAACAGTTTGCGGAGAATTTCATTGAACAGAAAAAAGAGTGGTTCGGTGAAGGAGAAGACAGGGCGAGGCTGGAAACGCGAATCGAAAATCAGTCAGGTATAAGGGAAAGTTGCATCGCAGCAGGAGATTTTGAACTCGAAGAATACAAAGAATATAAAGAATACAAAGAATATAAAGAGCAGGAACGGAAGAATATCGAAGTTGCTGTGGAATTGGACCGTCCGGAGCTTTATGAGCGATATTTATCCATGAAATTCCGCGATTTTATGGACTGGTACTGGAATGTGAATGGGGCTAAAGAGCTGGGAAAACGAATTCCGGTTCCAGAGCGGATTTATGTGGGAAATGCCTTCTGCCATCTGCTGTTTCCTGAAAAACGGCAGTTGTTTGAGATCTTTAAAAAGGCAGAGTCGGAAGGTCTGGCTGTGACAGTTACATTTTCATATCTGCGGGAATTTATGCTGAAACCGGTGGAAAAACTGTTGGATGAGCTGGAAGAATGGTGCAGAAACCGGGAGACATTTCTGGAGATCGCGGTAAACGACTGGGGTCTGCTGGAGCTTTTGAGAGAGCGGAAGGAATGGAAGGAAGAAAAAGAAGTTCTTGTGCCGTGTATGGGGACTCTGTTAAATAAAAGAAAAAAGGATCCACGGATGGGATACAAGCAGGGGGAGACAGGATATTTTCGGGAGAACAGCCTGAATGCGGAATTTTACCAGACATATCTGAGGGACACGTTCGGGATCCGGCGGTACGAGTGGGAGTCCTGCGGATACAGGCAGCAATTTCCGGAAGGAAAGAACAGCATCCACGTTCCGTTTTATCAGACGAATACCTCTCAGTATTGTACACTGTATGCTGCGTGTAAAAATGGAGAACGTGGAAAGCAGGAACTGCCGGAATCGTGTCCGGGATATTGCAGGGAGAAAGTCTTTCTGTATCCAAAGCATTTGAAGATGGTGGGGCGGTATAATTCGCTCTTTGCGCTGGATGAGAGTACAGTTTCCGGAATGGAGGATACGGAAGGTTGGAAAGAGAAAAGAATTGATAGAATTGTAGTAAATTTGCTGTAACTAATATGCAATTGAAAACAGCAGATGGTCAGAATTGTACTCGCGAAAAATCAAACGAAATGTGGCAGGTGCGAACTTTCAGAAGTTGAGAAGCTGAGTTTAAGGAGAAATACAATGAAGATCACGGCGGGACTTGGATCCATCGATGAATATGTGCGGTACGTCGAGGCCGGGGCAGATGAGTTTTTCTGCGGATACGTACCTTATGAATGGAATAAAAAATACGGGACGGTGCTGCCGCTAAACCGCCGCGAGGTTCTTGGCATCAACGTGCAGATCGGGGCGGAGAGTGAGCTGAGGATTCTGGCGGCGCTGGTGAGAAAATATGGGAAGCCGGTACATCTGACATTTAATTCGCTTTATTATACACCGGAGCAGTACCCAGAGATCGCGGATGTCCTTCACCGGTGTACGGAGCTTGGATTTTCAAGCTTTATTATCGCGGATCCGGCGCTGCTGATCTACCTGAAAAATAATGGGATCCGCTGTGAGATCCATCTGAGTGGGGAGACGGCAGAGGTAAACAGTCGGATGATAGATGTATTTGACCGCTTGGATGTCAGTCGGCTTATCTTTCACAGGAAGAACAGCTTCGCAGACATGGAGTCGGTGATCCGGCATGAGAGGGAAAAGGGCAGCAGGGGCGTATATGAATTTGAGGCATTTGCACTGAACGAGCTCTGTCAGTTTTCGGGGGCGTTCTGTAATTCCCTGCACTGCGACGAGATGGGGCATCTGTGCCGGGTCCCGTATAAGATAGGAAAAGTTAAAGGAAATAGAGAGAAAAAAGAAGAAGGTTCAGAAACGGAGAAGCTGGTCTCACGGATGGAGAGCACAGTGAAGGATGCGAATGATGAACGAAGCGCAGATAAACCGAACGAAGAGTATGAGGAACGAAGATATGATTCCGACGGCTATCTCTGCGGTGAGACAGGATGTGGGCTCTGCGCACTGTATCGGCTGCGAAAGGTCGGAATCACCCATTTGAAGCTTGTGGGGCGTGGAAATTATGTAGATTTTATGGAAAAGGATATCCGGAACCTGAAGACGGCTCTGGATATCCTTGAGCATGTGGATACGGAAGAGGAATATATCAGGGATATGAAGCGAATGTTGTTTCCGTATGGATGCAGCGGACTGTGTTATTATAGAGAAACGGAATCGGTTGCCGGGAAGACAATTTAAATACAGTGTCCAGGAACCGGGATTGGGAACCGTATTAACACTCGATGGCTACCTTGATTACACCGTCCATCTTATTTTCAAAGAGGGTGTATGCTTCTTCGATCCTGTCTAACGAGTATGTATGTGTGATGAGCGGTTCCGTATTCAGTCTGCCCTCTGCGATCAGCCGAAGTGTTTCCTCGCAATTACAGCCGTCTACACCGCCGGTCTTGAACGTGAGGTTCTTGCCGTACATATCCGGCAGCGGCAGTGTCTGAGCCTTGTCATAAAGAGCAACGACCGTCACGACCGCATTTGGTCTTGCACATTCCCATGCAAGGCGAAACGTGGATTCGGCTCCTGCGACTTCGAGAACGACATCTGCTCCGCCATGGTCACTGTTGGCACGGACATAATCTGCACAAGCTTCGGGTGATACGGTAAGGATTTCCGGATAGTGCTCATGGATAAAGCGGATACGGCCTTCGTCTTTTTCACAGACGATGATACGTTTCGGATTCTTCAGCATGACACAGAGCAGCGTACAGATGCCCGTAGGTCCGGCTCCGATGATCAATACCGTATCCTCCTCTTTGATCTCAGAAATACGAGCTGCCCAGAAACCGGTGGCAAGAACATCTCCGACCAGCAAAGCCTGACGGTCTGTAACATGATCCGGGATTTTATTTAACCCCTGATCTGCAAACGGTACACGAACATATTCTGCCTGTCCGCCATCGATCCGGCATCCGAGAGCCCAGCCGCCATTCTGATCGGTGCAGTTGTTTACATATCCATGCTTGCAGAAAAAACATTCCCCACAGAAGGTTTCCACGTTTACCGTGACTCTGTCACCGGGCTTCACATTCGTTACGGCGCTGCCGATATCTTCAACAATACCGACCATTTCATGTCCGACGGTTATACCCGGCACAGCGCGGGGGACGCTTCCGTGTTTAATGTGCAGGTCACTTGAGCAAATGCTGGCGAGTGTTACCTTTACAATGGCATCCCGCTCATCTATAAGAACCGGCTTCGGTTTTTCCATTAATTCAAATTTTCCCTTGGAAACATAAGTATACGTCTGCATTTTTTATCCATCACTTTCTTTTTTTATTGATCCTTTTATCTCAGTCGAGAAGACTTCCACATTTTTTAGTGGTGAGTAACAGCAAATTTGTCTCAGTGGGAGTCAGGTCTCCGACTTGAATCATATCTTTGGTGGACCCAGGGTCAAAAGCATTCCTCCGGGCAAGCCTGCGTCGGACTTCGGACCGCATAATCTTAGTATTATATTATAGCACTTATCTGCGCGGATAGATACAAAATTCCCTTTCCGGATCCGAAAAGGGAATAGATTAGATGTTGCTCCCGTCTGCAATGAAATGCAGTGTAAAGGATATCTCTAATATAAAGAAGTGATGATGTTTACACACTGATCGATTCCAAGCACACCGCTGTTGAGTGTCAGATGATAATTCTGTGCATATCCCCATTTCATGTCGGTATAGAACCGGTGATATGCGGCACGGCGTTTATCCTTGTCGCGCAAGCGTTCCTCCGGGGACTGTTCCCGTTCTCCATAAACCTCGACGATGCGGCGGGCACGGAAATCCATATCTGCGTGGATAAAGACCTTCAGGCAGTCGGCCTTATCCTGTAAAATGTAATCAGCACAGCGTCCAACAATTACACAGGGGCCTTTTTGTGCAAGCTCCGTGATGACCTTATATTGATGCTCCCACAGAATATCTTCATTTGTGAGGCCAAATAAGCGGTTTGAAAATGCAGATGAGAGGAAGCTGCCGGGCGTATATTCACCGGCTTCCTTTACATATTCCGGTGTAAAACCGGTTTCTTTTACCATTTCCTGAATGATCTCTGCATCATAGCAGGGGATGCCCAGCTGTTCTGCCACTTTTTTTCCGATGGTGCGTCCGCCGCTGCCAAATTCACGGCTGATCGTAATCACTCTGTTTTTCATACGTCTTATGCTCCTTTCACATTTAATTCATGATATGTTTTTATGATAATCACTGCTGAGATAATAAAGGTCAGAATATCTGAAACCGGCATGGAATACAGAACACCGTCCAGACCGAAGAAAACCGGAAGGAGCAATGCGAAGCCGACTCCGAATACTACCTCACGGAACATGGAAAGCATGGTAGATGTCAATGCCTTGCCCACGGCCTGTAAAAAGATGAAACATGCCTTGTTGACACACGCGAAGATCATCATGCAAAGATAGGTACGGAATGCCTTAACAGCAAAATCGGTATAGTAGCTGCTCTCATTAGAAGCACCGAAAATAGCGATAAGCTGATGCGGGAATCCTTCCGCCAGTATGAGCGCGACTGCACCTACCAAAGCTTCGGAAATAAGCAGCCGGGTAAACAGCTCCCTCACACGCATGGTCTTTTCTGCACCCATGTTATAGCCGACGATCGGAATACAGCCGGCTGCCATGCCGACTACGATAGAAATGACGATCTGGAAAAATTTCATTACGATCCCGACGACTGCCATGGGGATCTGTGCGTACTGCTCCTGTGAGAACACAGCGTCCAATGCACCGTATTTGCGGAGCATATTGTTGATCGCTGCCATTGCGGCCACAAGGCTGATCTGAGAGAGAAAGCTGGTAATACCAAGGGTGAGCATCCGTCCGAATATATTTGGAGAAAGTGCATAGTCACCGGCTTCCGGCTTGATGATCCGCATGTGGAGCAGATACCAGACGGCGAGAATTGCCGTTACCACCTGACCGATCACTGTGGCTATGGCTGCACCCATCATGCCCCATTGAAGGCCGAAAATGAAAATCGGATCAAGAATGATGTTGATAATAGCGCCAGCCAGTGTGGAAATCATGGCAAATTTCGGGTTCCCGTCTGCACGGATAATGGGATTCATAGCCTGACCGAACATATAAAACGGAATCCCAAGAGTAATATAGAAGAAATATTCCTGTGAATGCCGGTAAGTTTCCTCATTGACCGTACCGCCGAACATGGCGATGATGCTGTTTGCAAAGATCAGATATACGGCGGTCAGGATAAGACTTCCTACAATGATTAAAACCACCGCATTGCCGACACTGCGCTTTGCCCGTGCTGTTTCATTCCGGCCAAGCGCCATGCTGACAAAGGCACAGCAGCCGTCACCGACCATAACAGCGATAGCCAGTGCAACAACCGTCAGCGGAAAAACAACGGTATTAGCTGCGTTTCCGTAAGAGCCGAGGTAGCTGGCGTTTGCAATAAAGATCTGATCAACAATATTGTACAATGCACCTACTAACAGTGAGATGATGCAGGGAACCGCGTACTGACGCATCAGCTTATCAATACGCTCTGTCCCCAAAAACTGATTTCCAATTTCCATAATAATCTAATAATCTCCTTTTTCTAAAAAAATAAGAAATGCGTAAGCTCCTTAAAATCCGGACTTACGCATTTCTGCAACACGATCTGTCTATAAAATTGTTCTTTATCGTTCACTTCCCACCTTCTTTCAATTTAAATCGAACACCCGTGAGACTTGGCTCTTGATTCTGGTATTCCTATCAGAATCACTGCGCATCCTCGCGGAGCATTTATCTCGGTCGGAGACCTAACTCCCACGGAGATAAAAAAAGTGTGGCGCTTCTGCAACTGGATTTACGCAGAAACGCCACACGATGTAGCATTATTATAGCAAAAACGGAAAAAAATGTAAAGCAGTGGATTTTGATTGAACATAATATACAAAGTTAAATTATAATACGATATATAATGATACATATTGACAAATGGTTATAATATGATATATAATGTATTTCAGATGAGAGATGTGAATTTTGAAATAGATTTTGAAGGCGAAAGGGAGGGGAAACATGAATCTGGAATTGTACTTGGAACAGATGAAAGAGCTGGTCAACATTGACAGCGGCTCTGGAAATGTAGCCGGAATCAACCGGGTGGCAGATAAATTGGCTGGCTGGTATCAGGAGATCGGCTGGAACGTAGAACGAATTCCTGCCGATGGAGGTCGTCAGGTTCTTCTTATTACAAATCATGTATCCGAACATTATGATGCGATGTATATCGGTCATATGGATACGGTATTTCCGGACGGGACGGCAGAGAAAAGACCATTTCGAATCGAAGGAGAAAATTACTACGGTCCGGGTGTTGGTGATATGAAAAACGGTGATCTTGCAATGTTTCATATCGCGGCAAATTTACCGGAAACTGAGAAGAAATGCCTGAATATCGCAATGGTCTATAATCCGGATGAAGAGATCGGGTCGATCTACTCAAAAGAGATCACAGATCGAATCGGATGTCAGGCAGATCACATTTTTGTCATGGAATCTGCCGGAAAAAATGGAACCCGCCATTGCTTTGCGAGAAAAGGTTCCCTGACGTATGATATTGAGTTTCAAGGTCAGGCGGCCCATGCGGGCTTTATGTTTGAAGTAGAAAATGCGTCTGCGGTTCTTGAGATGGGACATTACATTGTAGAATTAATGAGTCTGGCGGACAGAGAAAAAGATACGACGGTAAATGTCGGGATCGCAAATGGCGGTACAGCCAGAAATGTAGTTGCAGATCATGCAAAAATCAGTGTTGAAATGAGATTCAGGGATGACAGCGAAAGAATCCGCTTGAAAGAATATGTAAATAAAATAACAGAAGGACAACCGTTTGTTCCCGGAGTAAAAACAACGATCACGATGCAGAAGGAAACTCCGCCGTTTATAAAAACAGAGGAAGCGAAAAAGTATATCGAACGGGTCAGAAAAATTGCCGAAGAATATGGAATTCCATTTGAGGAAAAAGACCGCGGAGGACTCTCTGACGCGAACCATCTTTCAAGATGCGGCAATGCGATCGTTATGGATGGAATGGGACCGCATGGAGCGAATGATCATAGTGAGAAAGAGTACGGATATATCGGATCCGTTGAACCATGTGTAAAGCTCCATCTGGCAATTCTAAACGATATGTTAAATAAACAATAAGCTGAAGGGAGAGAATCTGATTGATAAAATATGTTATAAAAAGACTTTTTTATGCAATACCGGTGTTTCTTGGAATTACATTTACGGTGTATTTGTTGATCAATCTTGCTCCCGGAGGACCGCTTTCAATTTTGGCTTCATCCGGAGAAATGTCACTCAGCGATCTGGAGGCGTTGAAAGCTTCACTGGGACTTGATAAGCCGGTTCTTGTCCGGTATTTTCTGTGGCTGGCAGACCTGCTGCATGGAAATCTTGGAACATCATACCGTACCTCCCAGACAGTCAGCATGATGATCGGACAGCGTATCATCCCATCATTACTGCTTACTGGAACCGGTATTATTGGTGCGATCATCATAGGAATTCCGCTTGGAGTGGTTTCAGCCTGTAAACCGAATTCGATATGGGATCATATCAGTACATTTGTTGCTTTTATCGGAGCATCGGTGCCAAACTTCTTTTTAAGTCTTCTTCTGATTTATGTATTGGCTGTAAAAATGAAATTGTTTCCGACGAGCGGCATGTATTCGGCAGGATCTAACGGCGATTGGAAGGATCTTCTCTATCATTTGGCACTTCCGGCTTTCGTGTGTGGAATCCAGCCAATCGGAAATTATATCAAACAGACAAAATCGAGTGTTCTTGAGGTTTTGAATGAGGAGTACATAAAAACAGCAAGATCAAAAGGACTTAGAAATGTCGTCATTGTGATCAAACATGCATTTCGCAATTCACTGATTCCGATCGTTACAACCCTAAGCCTTTCCGTCCCGTTTCTGATCGGAGGTGCTGTTGTGACAGAACAGATATTTGCCTGGCCGGGGATCGGAAGCCTGATGATCACTGCGATCACAAGTCGTGATTATCCAGTGATCATGGGAGTCGCTGTTTTGATCTGTGTCGTTGTTCTCGTCGTAAATCTGATTCTGGATCTGATCTATGCTGCGCTGGATCCGCGAATTAAATTTAAATAGGAGGGCACCAGGGCATGAAAAAAATATTAAGTAATCAGGCAGTAAAGAAATTTATGCATAACCGGAAAGCTGTTTTAGGTCTTATCATTGTCTGCTTTCTTGTTTTGGCAGTTATCCTGATGCCAATATTCATGAAGCTCGACCCATATACGACCGACCGGGCGGTAGGATTCAACAAAGCCCCATGTCCCGGCCATCTTCTGGGCACGGATGATGTGGGAAGAGATCTGTTTGCAAGACTTTTATATGGAGGAAGAATTTCTCTGTTTGTCGGGATCATGTCTACGATCATTTCGGTTTTAATTGGAATTCCGTTAGGGCTGATCGCCGGTTATTTCAGAGGAATTGCAGAAACGGTCATCATGCGTGTCGCAGATGCATTTATGTCATTCCCGACGATGGTCCTGATCCTTGTTCTCGTTGCGGTGTTCGGACCGTCGATCCTTACGGTCACGGTGGTGATCGGAGTATTGGGCTGGACTGCAATCGCAAAGCTGATTTACGGAAATGTGTTATCGATCCGGGAACGTGAATATATTCAGGCGACAAAAGCGATCGGGATGAGTACTCCTAAGATCCTGCTTTCGGAGGTACTGCCAAATGCAATCCCTCCGGTATGGGCAAATATTTCGTTCCGGGTAGCAGGTGCAATTTTAACAGAATCATCGTTAAGCTTTCTCGGAATGGGTGTCCAGACACCACAGGCATCCTGGGGAAATATCATATTTGCAGCGCAGAATCTTCTTGTATTGACGGCACGTCCGTGGGTGTGGTTCCCACCGGGAATCTGCATCATTCTCGTTGTTGTGGGATTTAATTTTATCGGAGAAGGTGTACGAGATGCCCTTGATCCAAAAACAAAATAGGGCAGTATATATCAAAAAATTTAAAGGAGGATCATTATGAGATCAGGTAAAAAAATTGCAGCGTGGATGCTTGCGGCAGCCATGGCAACAGGACTTCTCGCCGGCTGCGGAGGCAGCTCCGGAAATGAGACAACAGCGGCTGCATCTGCAGCGGAAGGAACAACAGCAGCGTCAACGGCGACGGATAAGACGGGAGATTATTCCGATAAGGTCATTACATACGGTTTGACGACTGCATGGGATACCGTTAATCCTTACGGATCTACATCCGGATCGATCTATCAGAATCTGGTCTGCGACAAGCTGTACGACCGCCTTGCATTTATTGAGGAAGCCGGTTCCGGGGTATCACCGAGAGCGGCCAAATCATGGGAATCTGCAGATGATGGAAAAGCTGCGATCTTTCACTTAGATGAAAATGCAAAATGGCATGACGGTCAGCCGGTAACTGCAAAGGACTGGGTATTTACCGCACAGCTGATCACAAATCCGAAATTTGATTACGGACTCAGAAGTGAGTTCAACACATGGGCAGGAACCGATGATAATGGTCTTGAAACGGCTGAAAAATCCGTCGGAGTTGAGGCTGTGGATGACTATACATTGAAGATTTCTTTTAAGAATGTTACTCCGGTCGAGGATTGGCTGATCCTTCATAACAAGTATTTCTATGTACTTCCGGAACATCTTCTTGGTGATATCGCACCTGAAAAAATGAAAGATGATGAGTTCTGGAAAGCACCGATCGGTTCCGGTCCCTGCACCTTTATCTCTGAGCTTTCCGGAAGCCAGCTGGAGCTGGGATCTTTTGCAGATTATCAGCTTGGCGCGCCGCAGTTTGGCAAACTGATTCTGAAAGTGATCGCTTCCACGAATACGATCACATCCATTGCAGCAGGAGAGATGGATGGATTTTATCAGCAGCCAACGACTGATGATGCACTTGCGGCAAAGGATATGGGACTTACGGTGACAGAATCAAGTGAACCGACCTTCGTAGGCGTATTCCTGATCAATAACCAGAATGTATCAGATAAGCGTATCCGTCAGGCAATGAGCTATGCAATTGATAAGGATCTTCTGATCGAGCAGAATCTGCAGGGAAAAGGCATTGCACCGGCAACCTGTGTGATCCCGGGATCGGAATATGATTGCGGACTCACCTGGTCCAGAGATGTAGATAAGGCGAAAGAGCTTCTTGCAGAGGCCGGATGGGATTCATCAAGAACACTTAAAATGGCAGTAACCTCCGCAAGAGAGAGTATGGCAGCAATCATTCAGCAGAATCTTGCAGAGGCGGGAATTACGATCGATGTTCAGACAGTTGAGCTTGCAACGATGTTCTCAGGACTTCAGGATGGCACTTATGATCTTGGAATTTGCGGCTCAACAGCAATGTCCTATCCGCTCTGGATGTCCGGATATTATGACAATAAGAATGCGACATACTGCCAGATCACAGATACCGCATACGCAGAGCTTCAGGATAAGATTGCTGCTGAAACAGACGAAGCAAAGAAAAAAGAACTGGTAAACGAATATCAGCAGCTTCTTTGGGATGAGATGCCGTTGGTAATGCTCTACAACGGATATATTTTCGGAGTTCAGTCGGAGAGATTCCAGGGATATAACGCATTTGAAGGCGGAGTCAATAACCAGGCTGTCTGGAAATGGTCTGTAAAAGAATGATCAGAAAACGGTGACAGGATTGTCACAAATTTAGAAGGATGATGACAGGAGGGGAGCAGATGGATGAACATTTGCTGGAAGTTAAAAATCTGAAGGTTTCCTTTAAAGTAGGAAAAAAGAAGCTGACAGCAGTGGATAATGTTACTTTTTCACTGGACCGGGGAAAGGTGATCGGGATTGTTGGAGAGTCAGGATGCGGAAAAAGCGTCACGGCCACTTCGATTATGCGTCTGGTATCTCCTTCTGTCTGCGAAATTGATGAAAACAGCCAGATCCTGTTTGAAGGGGAAGATCTGTCAAAGGCATCAGAAGCCAGAATGAGAAAGGTGCGGGGAAATGAGATCTCCATGATCTTTCAGGAACCGATGTCGTCTCTGAATCCGGTATACAGGATCGGAGATCAGATGTTAGAGATGATCAGGACCCATCATCGTGAGATACCAAAAAAGGAAGCATTAAAACAGTGTATTGAAATGCTTGCCAGAGTGGGGATCCCTTCTCCGGAGCAGCGGATCAAGGAATTTCCACATCAGATGTCTGGTGGTATGAGACAGAGGGTAATGATCGCAATGGCATTGCTCTGCCAGCCAAAGCTTTTGATCGCAGATGAACCGACAACGGCCTTGGATGTGACGATTCAGGCCCAGATCCTCAGAATTTTAAAGAAGCTTGCGGAGGAGTCAGACACATCGGTGATTTTGATCACACATGATATGGGTGTGGTGGCAGAAATGGCAGATCACGTCATGGTCATGTATGCTGGAAAATCAGTGGAATATGGAACCGCAGAAGATATCTTTGATCATCCGATGCATCCATATACGGTGGGATTGCTGAAATCAATTCCAAAGCTTGGAAGTGGTCAGGAAGATCATCTGTTTACGATCGAGGGAACGGTTCCGGGACTGGATGAGATGCCGGCCGGCTGCAGATTTTCTACGCGATGTCCATATGCAACGGAACAGTGCAAAAAAGAAGATCCGGGAATGCAGGGAGAAGCAGGACATTTTGTACGATGCTTCCGGTCTATGGATCCCGAAATACAGGACAGCAGGGAGGTGGAATAATGGAGGCCCCTTTATTGGAAATCCGGGATGTAAAAAAATATTTTCCGGTAAAAAAGGTACATGGAAAGGAAATTACAGTAAAAGCGGTGGATTCCATTAACCTGAAGATCAATCAGGGAGAAATCGTAGGCCTTGTAGGCGAATCGGGCTGTGGGAAATCAACGTTAGGAAAGTCCATATTAAAGCTTCATGAGATAACTGGAGGACAGATCCTGTTCCATGGAGAAGATATTACAAATTATAACGAACGCCAGATGCGTCCGCTGAGGGAAAAAATTCAGATTATTTTTCAGGATCCGTATGCGTCCTTAAATCCAAAGAAAAAAATTGTTCAATCCGTTATGGCACCGCTGGATGTGGCGGGAAAATATACGAAAGAAGAAAAACTGGAAAAGGTCAGGAAGATCCTGCGGGAGGTCGGTCTCAGTGATAAATATCTTGAAAAATATCCGCATGAAATGTCTGGCGGACAGAGACAGAGAGTCGTGATCGCAAGAGCCCTGATCAACGATCCGGAACTTGTCATTTGTGATGAGCCGGTATCGGCGCTGGATGTGTCAGTTCGATCACAGGTGCTGAATCTGTTAAAGGACCTTCATAAAGAAAGAAATTTAACGTACATTTTCATTTCTCATGACTTGAGCGTAGTGGAGTATCTCTGCGACAAGGTGGCGGTCATGTATTTGGGGCGCATCATGGAATATGCAGGAAAGAGGGAGCTCTATGGGAAACCTCTTCACCCGTATACAAAAGCATTGCTGTCAGCAATTCCGGTTCCGGATATCCACGCGAAGCGGGATGAGGTGATCCTTCAGGGAGAATTGCCGAGTCCGTTAAATCCGCCGGCAGGATGTCTGTTCAGTACAAGATGTCCGATGGCAACAGACCAATGCAGACAGAGTCGTCCGGAATTAACAGAGATCACGGGAGACGATGGAACAAAGAGAAGTGTTGCCTGTTTTTTATATCAGTAAACATTGTAAAAAAATAACATGCGAGAAGTGCGCAGAGGAGGAAATCAACTATGGAAGTAAAACAGATCATTGCGGAAATTAAGGAAAAGATGGATCAGAGAGGTGGATTAAAGCATATGTATTTTGTTGCCTGCGGTGGATCAAAGGCAGCTATTTTCCCGGGACTCTACCTGATCCAGTCGGAAGCAAAAAATTTCAGTGCGACAACCTATACCAGCAATGAGTTCGTACATGCGACCCCGAAAGAATTAGATGAGAGATGTATCGCAGTCATCTGTTCTCTTAAGGCTACACCGGAGACTGTAAAAGCTGTCGAAACAGCAAATGCAGCGGGAGCAATCACGATTGCCATGACGGGAAATATGCAGACCGGTATGGCAAAGGTCGGTCAGTATGTTGTGACATATTCAAACGGAGATCATCAGGATTACAGCGACTCCAATCAGGCGAATGCGCTCCGCATCGGCTTTGAGGTTCTCCATCAGTTTGAAAACTGGGATAAATATGACAAAGCAATGGAAGCGTATCAGTATATTGATGAGATCGTTTCAGAGGGAAAGAAAAATTGTCTTCCGGCTGCACAGGCATGGGCAGAAAAAGTCGAACATGAGCCGGTCTTCTATGTCCTTGCATCCGGTCCGAACTATGGAGTTGCTTATTCCATGTGCTGCTGTCACTTTATGGAGATGCAGTGGAGACATGCGGTATGCCTGCACACAGGTGAGTACTTCCATGGACCGTTTGAGACAACCGATAAGAAGCTCCCGATGATCCTGTTAATGAGTGAGGGACGTACAAGAGCGCTCGATGAGAGATGCCTGAAGTTCCTGAATACATATGCTGAGAACTTTATTATCATTGATTTTGAAAAGCTGAATGGAGGAAAAATTGATCCTTCGGTTGCAGAATTCTTCAATCCGGTTGTCATGATCCCGATTGAGCGGTATTATGTATCTCAGCTGGCAGAAAAAACAGGTCATTCAATGGATGAAAGAAGATATATGTGGAAGGTTGAGTATTAATGATAAAGGTAATTGGCATCGGAGATAATGTATGTGATCAGTATTATCCTGCAAAGATCATGTATCCGGGTGGTCAGGCCATGAACTTTTCTGTATATGCAAAAATGCTGGGGGCGCAGTCTGCGTACCTCGGCGTTTTTGGAAAGGACAGAGTGGCAGAACACATTATTTCTGTTCTTGATGAGATCGGGGTCGATCATTCCAGATGCAGGCAATATGCCGGCGAGAATGGATACGCAAAAGTCCGGCTTGAAAATGGTGACAGACAGTTTATCATGAGCAACCGCGGAGGGATCGTAAATGAGCATCCGTTGGATCTAAAGCCGGAGGATATTTCCTATATCAGGGAATTTTCCCTTGTTCATACCAGTAATAATGGTCACTTTGATTCACAGTTAAAAAAAGTAAGAGAAACTGGAATTCCGGTTTCTTATGATTTTTCCGGTCACTGGAATGAGGAATATTATTTAAAAGAGATCGCGCCTGTTGTTGATTACGCATTTTTCTCCTGCGGAGAAATTGATGAGGAGACCGCAAAGGCAGCATGTAAGCGCTTTGTATCGGAAGGCTGTAAAATTGCAGTGGCAACTATGGGAAAACGCGGATCCCTCGCTTTTGACGGAAAAAAGTATTACAGACAGATCCCAAAGCCTGTTGATGCAATCGATACATTGGGAGCCGGAGATTCTTTTACAACTGCCTTTTTACTTTCCCTTTTAGATGGAGAAAAAATCGAGACAGCAATGGAAAAGGGAGCTGAATTCGCTGCAAAGACATGCATGGTGAGAGGCGCTTTTGGATACGGCGTTCCGTTTGAGGATCCGGAGCCTGGTGACTGCCTGTAAAAATTTTGGGATCGAACAGGGAACTTGCTCTGGAAAGGAAATTGTCCTTGCTATTTGTCTGAGCTGTTATTAAAATAGTATTGGTAACTGTTCAGTAGGTCTGCGCACTTGCTGCGCTGACCGTAAGAAAACATAGGCTGGAAGGCAAAAATCCCATCAGCGAAGCTGATCTGGAATGGATTTTTGCACGTAACTATGAAGGTACTGAATAGTTACTAGTATTGAAAAGAATTTAGACAGTGGGGGAAAATGAATGTTAAAGCAGGATGCGATGACTCCGTTATATGTTCAGCTTATGGATACAGTGGAAAAGGATATCAAAAGCGGAAGATATAAACCGGGAGATAAGATCATGACGGAATCAGAGATGGCAAAGACGTATGGTGTCAGTCTGATCACCGTGAGAAAAGCAATCGGTTCCCTCATGGAAAAAGGACTTGTTGTTCGGAAACAGGGAAAGGGAACGTTCGTAACAAAGCCAAAATTTTCCAGAAATATCAAACGTCTCCAGAGCTTCAGTGAGATGTGTGAGCAGATGGGAGTCGTGCCGGGGGCACATATGCTGGAAAATAAGATCGTGGATGCTGATGGAAAGATTGCGGAGAGACTTGGAATTGAGACGGGCAGTAAAGTGATCTTTATATCACGTCTGAGATTCGCGGATTCAGAACCGGTTGTAATTGAAAAAAACTATTTTCCGTTAAAATATGCATTCCTGTTAGAAGCTCAGTTTGAGGATAATTCCCTTTTTGATTATTTGAAAGAGAAAGTGGGAATGCAAGTTACAAGCTCGGAAAAACTGATCGAGCTTTGCAGAGCAACACAGGAGGAAGCAAAATTACTCGAAGTCCGAAAGGGCGACTATTTGATGTTCGTTAGAAGTACAGCATACGATCAGGAGAATGAGCCATTGTATGCGGGAATTCAGATCATAAATGGGGATCGATTCTCTCTGTATGTATATGAGACAAATGGGGAGCATTGACCATTTAGGAAAAGACCGCTGTTTTCACAGAGCGATTTGTGGAAACAGTGGTCTTTTTTTATGAAAATTTTGATGGGACTTTGGGCTGTTAAAAGATAGTACGAGCAATTGATATGTGTCTGCAGGCAAATGGAGATTGCAGAGGTCATAGTGAGAATGGGGTGGGTTACATTTTTATTGATTTGTATATTGACTGATGGTAAAATAATAACAGATAATATATTATATATTTTGAATGTAATCATGTAAAAATAGACAAAATATTATCTAATAAATGTACGAAAAACGAAATCGAAAGTGGGAAAGACTATGGAAGGTTTTATATGGGAGACAGCGGAAGAACTGGATTTGAAGTTGGCGCAGAGGGTTCGCAATATTAGAAAACGGCGTTCAATCTCGCAGGAGAAGCTGGCGTCGATGAGCGGTGTGAGTTATGGCTCTGTTAAAAGATTCGAGTCTACCGGTCAGATATCCTTGTTGTCTCTGACGAAAATCGCAATGGCATTGGATATTGCGGATGAACTCAGGAATATTTTTTCGCAGGTACCATACAGAGACATAAAGGAGGTCATAAATGAAACAAGATAATGCGCTGCAGGTGTATTATGATGAAAAACTTGTGGGGACATTGGCCATGACAGCAAATCGAAAAGCAGCATTTCAGTACACCGATGAATGGCTGGAACATGGATTTTCGATCAGTCCGTTCTCGCTGCCGTTAAAAAAGCAGGTGTTTGTGCCCACAAAGGATTATTTTGGCGGCCTTTATGGCGTGTTTGCGGACAGTCTTCCGGATAATTGGGGAAGATTGCTGCTAAATCGTCTGCTTCGTGAGCATAAACAGGATCCGGATAAACTGACGGTTTTAGACCGACTGGCAATCGTTGGAAAATCAGGAATGGGTGCGTTGACGTATTATCCGGAAAGAAAATTTCCAGAGCAGCGGGATAATCCTGACCTGGATGAACTGGCGCGGGAGTGTCAGAAAATATTGAACACAGAATATACAGACAAACTTGACGAATTGTACCGGCTTGGAGGAACGAGCGGAGGAGCAAGGCCGAAGATCATGACTTCGATTGGAAATGAAGAGTGGATCATAAAATTTCCGGCCCATGTAGATGGAAAAGATGCGGGAAAAATGGAGTATGATTATTCATGCTGTGCCCGGAAATGTGAAATTACGATGAGTGAGACAAAGTTGTTCCCATCTGGAATCTGTAAAGGCTATTTTGGAACCAGGCGGTTTGACAGAGTCCCTGATCAAAATGGAATAAAGCGAGTCCATATGCTGACAGCTGCAGCGCTTCTCGAACTGGACTTTGAACAGCCGAGTCTTGATTACCACAGTCTGATGAAACTTACGAAGATATTGACGAAGGATCATTATGCGGATGTGGAAAGTATGTTTCGAAGAATGTGTTTTAATGTTTTTGCGCATAACAGAGATGACCACTCAAAAAATTTCACCTATTTGTATGATGAAGAAAAAGATCAGTGGAGACTGAGCCCTGCATACGATCTTACTTATAGTAATACGTACTATGGGGAACACACAACGACCGTTGACGGAAATGGAAAAGATCCGGGAAGAAAAGAATTATTAGCTGTTGGCATTACGGCTGGAATGAAGAAGAACCGGTGTATGGAAATTATTGATGAGATCGAGAGGTGCGTGGGAGAGATGCTTGGCGACTACCTATAGAATACGTTCTACGATGAGCCTGAAAAGTTACAATGTGTCAATGAAATACACAATTAATTCACAAAAAAATTAGCACTCGCCTATTGACAGTGCTAATAATATGTGTTATATTACATGCAGAACAAAGGAAGAGAGAAAAAATCAAAGGATCTCAAGGAGTTCCCGAGATTGGAAAATCTTCTGAAGTTCTTTCAGATAGATGACAAACAAGAAAACAGGAATTCTGATTGGAGGAATGATTTATGTATATGCCGAGTATTTTTGGAGAAAGTTTATTTGATAATATGTTCCCGTTTGATGAAAAGTTCTTTACAGAAAAGAAGGATCCGCTGTATGGTAAGAATGCATCGAGACTGATGAAGACAGATGTCAGAGAGACAGAAAAGACGTATGAGCTTGATATCGATCTTCCGGGATTTAAGAAAGATGAGATCCAGATCGAACTGAAGGATGGTTATCTGACCGTCAGTGCCGAGAAAGGTCTTGATAAGGACGAGGAAGACAAGAAAGGCAAATACATCCGCAAGGAACGTTATGCAGGTGCTCTGAGCAGAACCTTCTATCTTGGCGAGGAGATTCGGGAAGAGGAGATTAAGGCGAAATTCGAAAACGGTATCCTGAGTGTATCGATTCCGAAAGAGGAAGAGAAGAAGGTTGAAGGTCCGAAGCACATTTCCATCGAAGGGTGATCTGACAGTCCCGAGCGGTAACGATACAGAAACGTATGCGAAGCTGCCACGTATCTGAAAGATTAAGCCGCCCGGCGGATGAAAATTTCGCTGGGCGGTATTACTGACAACAAACACAACAAGTACTTCAGAATTGAAGGGAGGCTTGCGATCATGAATATCAGCAAATTTACACAGAAATCAGTGGAAGCAGTCCAGAACTGCGAGAAGCTGGCTTATGAATATGGAAATCAGCAGATCGACCAGGAACATCTCCTGGTGAGTCTGTTAAAGTTAGATGACAGCCTGATCTTAAAGCTGATCACAAAGATGGGAATCTCCGGTGAGCAGTTTACAGATGAGGCGGAAGCAGCACTTAAAAAGCTGCCGAAGGTATCCGGAGGCGGACAGGTCTATCTCACTCAGGACCTCAATAAAGTCCTGATTGACGCCGAGGACGAGGCAAAGGCGATGGGAGACGAATATGTTTCCGTCGAGCATCTGTTCTTATGCCTGCTAAAAGAACCGAACAGGGCAATAAAGGAACTGTTCCGTACTTATGGGATCGACCGGAATAAATTCTTACAGGCTCTGTCCACGGTCCGCGGCAACCAGAGAGTTACCAGTGATAATCCGGAGGCAACCTACGATACCTTAAATAAATATGGTTCTGACCTTGTAGAGAAGGCAAGAGACCAGAAGATGGACCCGGTGATCGGCCGTGACGCCGAGATCCGGAATGTGATCCGGATCCTTTCCAGAAAAACGAAAAACAACCCGGTCCTCATCGGTGAACCTGGTGTTGGTAAAACCGCCGTTGTAGAAGGTCTTGCACAGCGTATCGTCCGAGGTGATGTACCGGAGGGCTTAAAAGATAAGAAATTATTCTCACTGGATATGGGTGCCCTTGTTGCGGGTGCGAAATACCGTGGTGAGTTTGAGGAACGTTTAAAAGCCGTTCTCGATGAGGTGAGAAAGAGCGAGGGACAGATCATTTTGTTCATCGATGAGCTTCACACCATCGTCGGAGCCGGAAAGACGGAAGGCTCTATGGATGCCGGCAATATGTTAAAGCCGATGCTTGCCCGTGGTGAGTTGCACTGTATCGGTGCGACAACTCTGGACGAGTACCGGAAATATATTGAGAAGGATCCGGCTCTGGAACGTCGTTTCCAGCCGGTTATGGTTGATGAGCCGACGGTCGAGGATACGATCTCGATCCTTCGTGGACTGAAGGACCGTTATGAGGTTTATCACGGCGTAAAGATCACCGATTCCGCGCTTGTAGCGGCGGCAACTCTTTCCAACCGTTATATCAGCGACCGTTTCCTTCCGGATAAGGCTATCGACCTCGTGGATGAAGCGTGCGCAATGATCAAGACGGAGCTCGATTCCATGCCGACGGAGCTGGATGAACTCTCCAGAAAGATCATGCAGCTTGAGATCGAGGAGGCGGCTCTTAAGAAAGAGACAGACCATTTAAGTCAGGAACGCCTTGTGGATCTTCAGAAGGAGCTGGCGGAGCTCCATGACCAGTTCGCGACTCAGAAGGCTCAGTGGCAGAACGAGAAGGCGACGGTTGATAAGCTTTCCTCCATCCGTGAGGAGATCGAGGCAGTCCATCGTCAGATCCAGGATGCACAGCAGAAATATGATCTGAATAAGGCAGCAGAGCTCCAGTACGGCAAGCTTCCGCAGCTTGAAAAAGAGTTGAAGGAAGAGGAGGAGAAGGTAAAGAACGCAGATCTGAGCCTTGTTCATGAGAGCGTTACCGAAGATGAGATCGCAAGGATCATCTCCCGCTGGACCGGTATCCCGGTTGCAAAGCTCACGGAAAGTGAAAGAAACAAGACCCTTCATCTGGACGATGAGCTCCACAAACGTGTTGTCGGTCAGGATGAGGCAGTTGAGAAGGTTACAGACGCGATCATCCGTTCCAAGGCCGGGATCAAGGATCCGACAAAGCCGATCGGTTCCTTCCTGTTCCTCGGACCTACCGGTGTCGGCAAGACAGAGCTTGCAAAGACACTTGCGGCAAGTCTGTTTGATGATGAGAACAACATGGTCCGGATCGATATGAGTGAATACATGGAGAAATACTCCGTATCCCGTCTGATCGGAGCGCCGCCAGGATATGTCGGATACGATGAGGGCGGTCAGCTCACAGAGGCAGTCCGCAGAAAACCGTATTGTGTCGTTTTGTTCGATGAGATCGAGAAGGCACATCCGGATGTATTCAATGTTCTGCTTCAGGTCCTCGATGACGGACGTATCACAGATTCCATGGGCAAGACCGTGGATTTCAAGAATACGATCATTATCCTGACCTCCAATATCGGTTCCCAGTACCTGCTTGACGGTATCGACGAGAACGGTGATATTAAGCCGGAGGCAAAGGCTGAGGTCATGAACGATCTGCGATCCCACTTCCGTCCGGAGTTCTTAAACCGTCTTGATGAGACGATCCTCTTCAAGCCGCTTACAAAGAACAACATCGGAAGCATCATTGATCTGCTTGTTGCTGATATCAACAAGCGTCTGGCGGATAAAGAGCTTGTGGTTGCACTTTCCGATTCTGCAAAGCAGTTTATTGTGGACAACGGTTATGATCCGGTATACGGCGCAAGACCGCTTAAGAGATATCTGCAGAAGAATGTGGAGACTCTGGCAGCCCGCCTGATCCTGTCGGATGGTGTCCATACCGGAGATACGATCAGGATCGACGTGGTCGATGGAAAACTCAACGCGTCTGCGGAGAGAGGAACAAAAGAATAATCAGAAAACCGGATTCCGGGCGGGTGCCTCGAAAGGCAGTCCGGAACCCGGATAAAAGAAAAACGTAACTATTCAGTACCTTCATAGTTACACGCAAAAATCCATTCCAGATCAGCTTCGCTGATGGGATTTTTGCCCTCCAGCCTATGTTTTCTTACGGTCAGCGCAGCAAGTGCGCAGACCTACTGAACAGTTACAGAAAAACTTCATCTCTGGAAACCTTCAGATTGATATCACAGCCTGAAAAACTTCCGGAGATGAAGTTTTTTTGTGCGACAGAAGTGACTTTTAGTGCGTCTCTCCTCCGACCACTTTGATATCCTGCTCATATTCAACAGCGGCCTTCACAGCCGCTTCCAATGCAGCCGTAATATCCGCAATGGCCATAGACGGGGTCGCCGGTTTATTGACAACCTGGGAAACGGCATACGGAACGTGGATAAAGCCACCGCGTACATTTGGAAATTCCTTTTGGATATAGTATAAAATTCCATACATGACATGGTTGCAGATATAAGTTCCTGCGGTGTTGGAGAGGGTAGAAGGATAACCGGCGTTCCTGATCTCCTGAACCATCGCCTTCACCGGAAGATTGGAGAAATAGGCAGCATCTCCGTCTGCAAAAATCGGCTCATCGATGGGCTGGTTTCCTTCGTTATCCGGGATTCTTGCATCTGTTACATTGATCGCAACACGCTCCGGAGTCACGCCGAACCGTCCGCCGGCCTGGCCGATGCTGATAACGATATCCGGGTGGAGCTCCTGCATTTTTTCATGGACTTTCGCAATGGATTTAGCGACTACGGTCGGGATCTGCAGCTTTGTGATCGTTGCCCCGGCGATCTCGTCTTTCATGGCTTTTACGGCTTCCCATGCCGGATTGATCGGTTCTCCGCCGAAGGGGTCGAACCCGGTGATCAGTACGTTCATGTAAATTCCTCACTTTCTTTAAAGCCGCCTCTGCAACGCGGGGGATTTTCAGTCCGGAAAATCCACGCCGTGATATTAACGGCATATTTTCTCAGGAGACTTATTTGACAAACAGAGTCTCCGACGTTATGATAGATAAGGATATTATACAGGAAAATAAAAGAATTCGCAAACGCAATTCCTGTACACGGACAGGAATTTTCTAATGTGCAAACGCGCGAAGATGTAGATTGTCACATGCGACCGCGTGAGGCGCGAGAATATGCCAGGCATATTCTTTTTTAGGGAAAATCCCGTACAGTACAGAAATGCAAAAACAGATAGAAAAGAGGAAAAATTATGTTTCGCAGAATCGGAAAAAATGATCCATGCTGGTGTGGAAGCGGGAAGCCATATTGTGAGTGCCATATGGCATTTGACCAGAAGATCAGTCGTGCCCGCTTTGCAGGCCACGAGGTTCCGTCCCACAAGATCATCAAGACACCGGCACAGATCGAGGGGATCCGTGAGAGCGGAAAACTGAATGTGGCAGTCCTTGATTATGTGGCGGAGCACATCAGAGCGGGAATTACCACGGAGGAGATCGACCAGTGGGTATACGACTTTACGACAAAGCACGGCGGGATTCCGGCACCGTTAAATTATGAGGGATTCCCGAAGAGCGTGTGCACCTCCATCAATGATCAGGTGTGCCACGGAATCCCGTCCGGGGATGTTGTCTTAAAAGACGGCGATATCATCAACGTGGATGTCTCCACGATCCTTCACGGATATTTCTCGGATTCGTCCAGAATGTTCCTGATCGGCAATGTGGATCCGGAAAAGGAAAAACTTGTCCGTGTCACGAACGAAGCTGTGGAAAAGGGTCTTGAACAGGTAAAACCGTGGGGATTCTTAGGAGATATGGGACAGGCAGTCCATGACTACGCGAAGAAGAACGGATACACCATTGTCGAGGAAGTCGGCGGTCACGGCGTCGGCCTTGAGTTCCATGAGGATCCGTTTGTAAGCTATGTGACAAGACGGGGCGAGGAGATGCTTATGGCACCGGGGATGATCTTCACCATCGAGCCGATGATCAATATGGGCCGTCCGGATATCTTTGTGGATGACAGCAACGGCTGGACGATCTATACCGATGACAGGCTTCCGTCTGCCCAGAGGGAGATCATGGTACTCGTGACAGAGACCGGACATGAGGTCCTTGCGTGGTAGAAAAAAACGGGAGAAAAACCTGATGAAAAACAGGAAAATTCCTTGAATAGTATCTGAAAATTCGGTATAATATAGTCAAATAACAGTAAACGTGAGATTTGAATAAGGAGGATCGTGTATGGAGTTAAAGTATGACAAAATTCAGACGACCGGTACAGATACCCCGTTAAAAATCGTAAAGGGACATTTTGCAACGAATCATGCCCACACGAATTACTATTTTGACCTGACGACGGTAAAGAGCCGTCTGAGTGAGGCGGGAGGAATTGCCCAGGCACTCGTACATATGTATCTGTACGATATGATCGTCGATACAATCGTATGCATGGAAGGGACCGAAGTGATCGGAACACTTCTTGCGCAGGAGCTGACAAAAGGCGGTTTCATGTCGAAGAACGCCCACAAGACGATCTACGTTATCAAACCGGAGTTCAACAGCAACAGCCAGATCGTGTTTAAGGACAATTACCGCGCAATGATCAACGGAAAGAATGTGCTGATCCTCACCGCGACCGTGACAACAGGTCTGACGATCAACAAGGCGATCGAGGGTGTCCAGTACTATGGAGGAATTATTCAGGGGATCTCCGCAGTATTCAGTGCGCTTGAGAATGTCAATGGGATTCCGATCAAGTCGGTATTCGGATTAAAAGATGTTCCGGATTACCAGTACAGCGATTACAGGAACTGTCCGTTATGTAAGGAAGGAAAGAAACTGGATGCGCTGATCAATCCGTATGGATATTCAAAACTGTAAAAATAATTTGAAATAGAAGCAGCTCTGCAGGCCGGGGAAAATCCCGGTGTCTGCAGAGCTTTTTCTTTTAACAGGAAACTCTGCGGAATTCCCTGTTAAACAAAAAGGCATTTACGATCGGGTAATGTTGCATAACTCTGGTTCATACAAGCTATAAAAAGAAACTACTTGCAATTTTTGACAAAGTGCTTATAATAAAACATAGCAACATTGCTGAAGGGCAACTGGAAAGGAGACGCAAAGATATGACGAATCTTATTCTACTCGCAGTCGTGATTCGAATTATCGTCAGCATTATCGTCGTGAACGGGAATGCTTATTTGCGTTATACTGAATCTGGGATTGCCTGATAGAAACTTGAAAGAACAAGTTACGAAAGAAAGCAAAGCCTTACAGTGTAACGCTGTAAGGCTTTTTTATACCTGAATTTTGATACGGACATTTGTCCGTACCGAAAAAAGAAAAGACGGGAATGTCTGACAGAGTCGGACATTCTGAAAGAAATAAGATGAGGGGAAAAACAGCTATGAAAATGAACGGAGCGCGGATCCTGGTGGAAGAGCTGATCCATCAGGGCGTGAGAGTGGTCTTCGGATATCCGGGGGGCGCAGTGCTTGATATCTATAACGAACTCTATCTTGCGTCTGACCGTATCGGACATGTCTTAGCGGCCCATGAGCAGGGAGCTGCCCATGCCGCTGACGGATATGCGAGAGCAAGCGGAAAGACCGGCGTGGTCCTGGCGACAAGCGGTCCCGGTGCTACAAATCTGGTGACAGGGATCGCGAATGCCTACCTCGATTCCGTACCGATGGTCGCGATCACAGGAAACGTCGCGGTAAACAGTCTCGGAAAGGATTCTTTCCAGGAGGTGGATATCGTCGGGATCACACAGCCGGTAGTAAAACACAACTTCATGGTCCGGGACATTAAGGATCTTCAGAAGACGATTATTGAAGCCTTCGAGATCGCGAATTCCGGACGTAAGGGACCGGTTCTCATTGATATTCCGAAGAACGTCCAGTCTGCGGAATACGAGTATGTGGAGGACTTAAAAGTCCCAAGTGTTGTAAAGAAGCCGAGAAAGTCCGAGTGCGGAGACATTGGTGAAGTTGTTGAGATGATCAAAAAGGCGAAAAAGCCGTTTATCTACGCAGGCGGCGGTGTCGTGGCAGCAGGAGCCCAGAAAGAAGTCCTGGAGCTCTCAAAACGGGTCGACGCGGCGATCGGTCTTTCGATGATGGGAATCACCTCCGTTCCGGCCTCCTATCCGCTGAATCTTGGAATGTGCGGCATGCACGGAAAATATCCGTCCATCAAGGCCCAGTCCGAATGTGATCTGCTTCTGGCAGTTGGTGTTAGATTCTCCGACCGCGCGACAGGTGACTTAAACGAGTACACAAAGAAATGTATGACGGTCCATATCGATATCGACCGCGCGGAGATCGGAAAGAACGTCAGCCCTGACGTGAGCCTCTGGGGCGATGTGAAGGAGATCCTTACGAAGATTCTGGAAGCGCTCCCGGAAGAACGGCATCCGGAGTGGGTGAGTGAGCTTGAGGGCTATAAGAACGAGATGATCCTCCCGGCACCGAAACCTTACGGACCGGAAGCCATCATCGAGGAAGTTCACAGACATTGTACCGAGGACACAGTGGTCGCTACCGACGTCGGACAGCACCAGATGTGGACCATGCAGTTCTACCCGTTTGAAAAGCCGCATACGCTTCTCACTTCCGGCGGTCTCGGAACCATGGGATACGGTCTCGGTGCAGCCATCGGCGGATGCATCGCAGCGAGAGGCAGAAGAACCGTTCTCTTCACCGGAGACGGAAGCTTCGGAATGAACTTAAACGAGATGGCAACGGCGGTAAGCCAGGAGCTTCCGATCACCATCGTCCTCTTTGACAACGATGTTCTCGGAATGGTAAGACAGTGGCAGACAATTTTCTACGACTGTCACTATTCCCAGACGATCCTGGACAGAAAGACGGACTTCCCGGCTCTGGCGAAAGCCTTCGGTGCTGACGGATACGCGGTCTACACGATGGAGGATCTAAAGAAAGCCCTTGATGTAGCTGACAAATCCCAGGGACCGGTTCTGATCGACTGTCACATTGATATGGATGAGAAAGTCCTGCCGATGATTCCGCCGGGACGATCCATCAAAGACATGATTGTGGAAGGATAAGGTGACCATGGAAAACAAAGTTGAAAAGTTTGCGGTCGCCATGATCGTAAACAACCGCTTCGGCGTTTTAAACCGCATCGCCGGTCTTTACGCAAAGCGCTGCTATAATATCGATAATATCTCTGCAGGAACGCTTGATGATCCGAATTATACAAGGATCACCATCGTCTCCACAGGAGATGAATATATGAAGGATCAGGTGGTCCGTCAGCTGGAAAAACTGATCGATGTCCGCGCGGTAACCCTTTTGGAGCCGGAGAACACCGTTTTTGCCCAGCACATGTACATTAAAATGCACCTGACAGGGACCCACAGAGGTTCCAGTAAGCATCAGGTACTGGATCTGATCAACGAGTACGGCGGAAAAGTCGTAGACTTCGGTGAAGAGCATCTGACAGCCGAGATTACCGGAGACAGCAAAAAAGTTGAATCTTTTATTGAAAAAGTCAGAGATTTTGGTATATTAGAACTTAGCCGGTCGGGAGAGATCGCGATCGGTTTAGGAATAGACAACACATTATGTGTCGATCACAATGAAGAATAAGGAGAAGAAAACTATGGCAACCATGTATTATGAGAGAGATTGTAACTTATCACTTCTTGACGGAAAGAAAGTAGCTGTTATCGGCTACGGTTCTCAGGGTCATGCACATGCTCTGAACTTAAGAGATTCCGGCGTTGACGTAGTAGTAGGTCTTTACGAGGGCTCCAAATCTGCTGCAAAGGCAAAAGAGGATGGCTTCACAGTTATGCTCACAGCAGACGCTGTTAAGGCAGCAGACATCATCATGATCCTTGTAAACGATGAGAAGCAGGCAGCTCTCTACAAGAAAGACATCAAAGATAACCTGACAGCAGGCAAGACACTTGCATTCGCTCACGGCTTCAACATCCACTTCAAACAGATCGTTCCGCCGGCAGATGTAAACGTTATCATGATCGCTCCGAAGGGACCGGGACACACCGTTCGTTCCCAGTATGTTGGCGGCAAGGGCGTTCCGTGCCTCGTAGCTGTTGAGCAGGACCCGGCTGGAAACTCCATGGAGATCGCAAAAGCATACGCTGCAGGCATCGGCGGAGCAAGAGGCGGTATCCTCGAGACAACATTCAAGGAAGAGACAGAGACAGACCTCTTCGGTGAGCAGGCAGTTCTCTGCGGCGGCGTTTGCGCATTAATGGAAGCTGGTTTCAACACACTTGTAGAAGCTGGTTACAAGCCGGAGAACGCATACTTCGAGTGCATCCACGAGATGAAACTGATCGTAGACCTGATCTTCAACGCTGGTTTCGAGGGAATGAGATACTCCATCTCCGATACTGCTGAGTATGGTGACTATGTAAGCGGTAAGAGAATCATCGGCGACGAAGCTAAGAAGGCTATGAAGCAGGTATTAACAGAGATCCAGGATGGTACATTCGCTAAGAACTGGATCCTTGAGAACCAGGTTGGCAGAACAACCTTCAACGCAGCAAGAGCAGCACACGCTGAGACACTTGCAGCTAAGACAGGCCGCGAGTTAAGAGCAAAAATGGGCTGGAAGCAGACACAGGATCTTGACGAGGCTAAATAGTCGCGTAGGAAAATGAGCAGTGCAAAGGCGGCGGGGAAAGATTCACGTTGTGCTTGCACATAAGTGAATCTTTGCCGACGGCTTTATAGGGCGAATGCCCGCGCACGAACGGACGCAAGTCCGTGAGTGTGCCACTGCGGGGCAGCGGAAAACGCAAGTCCGCGAGTGTGGCACTGCGGGGCAGCGAAACCCTAAAAAAATTCTTCAGGGCCAGGCATCACCGCCTGGCTCTGGATTTCATAAGGAGAAAAACAATGAATTCAGATAAAGTAAAAGCAGGCGTAGAACATGCGCCGCACCGTTCCCTGTTAAAGGCAGACGGATACAACGATGAGCAGATGCGCCGCCCGTTCGTCGGCGTCGTAAACTCTTTCAACGAGATCGCTCCGGGTCATATGCACTTACAGAACATCGCACGTGCCGTAAAGGACGGTGTTCTCGCTGCAGGCGGAACCCCGATGGAGTTCGATACGATCGGTGTCTGTGATGGTATCGCCATGGGACATGACGGAATGCATTTCTCTTTGAGCTCCCGTGAACTGATTGCTGATACCATCGAATGCATGGTAAAAGCACACTGCTTTGACGCTCTCGTATTTATCCCGAACTGCGATAAGATCGTTCCGGGTATGTTAATGGCAGCTATGCGTCTGAACCTTCCGTGTATCTTTGTATCCGGCGGCCCGATGCTCTCCATCAACCAGAGAGACTTAAATACTGTATTCGAGGCAGTTGGCGCGAGAAAAGCAAACCTGATCAACGATGAAGAGCTTGCTGAGATCGAAGGAAGCTCCTGCCCGGGCTGCGGTTCCTGCTCCGGTATGTTCACCGCAAACTCCATGAACTGCCTGACAGAGGTTCTTGGCCTCGGTCTTCCGGGCAATGGTACGATCCCGGCTGTATACGCAGAGCGTATCCGCCTTGCAAAGACAGCTGGTATGCAGGTTATGAAGCTGCTTGCCGATGATATCCGTCCGCGTGATATCGTAACACCGGCAGCATTCGAGAACGCGCTGACAACCGATATGGCTCTCGGCTGCTCCACAAACTCCGCACTTCATCTTCTTGCGATCGCTCACGAGGCTGATATCGCTCTTGACCTTCATATGATCAACGACATCAGTGAGCATACTCCGAACCTGTGCCATCTTGCACCGGCCGGACATCACCACATGCAGGATCTGATGGAAGCAGGCGGAATCTCCGCAGTATTAAAAGAGCTTCTCGATGCAGGAATGATCCAGGGACAGTGCAAGACTGTAACAGGAAAGACGGTTGCTGAGAACGTTGCACATGCAGTAAACCGCAATCCGGAAGTTATCCGTCCGATCGACAATCCGTACACAAAGACAGGCGGACTTGCCGTTCTTTTCGGAAACCTTGCTCCGAACGGCGCGATCGTAAAACGTTCCGCTGTAAAACCGGAGATGTTAGTCAACACAGGTACTGCAAAGTGCTTTGACTCCGAGGAAGAGGCGATCGCTGCGATCTACGCAGGAAAGATCGTTCCGGGCGACATCGTTGTCATCCGTTACGAGGGACCGGCAGGCGGTCCGGGAATGAGAGAGATGCTCTCCCCGACATCCGCGATCGTTGGCATGAAACTCGATACGACCGTTGCTCTCCTGACAGATGGCCGTTTCTCCGGCGCATCCTGTGGTGCAGCAATCGGACATATCTCTCCGGAGGCAGCTGCAGGCGGCCCGATCGCTTACATCAAGGACGGTGACAAGATCGCGATCGACATCCCAAACTACAGCTTAAAGCTTCTCGTTTCTGATGAAG
This sequence comes from Clostridium sp. MCC344, assembly GCF_018785365.1. Classification (NCBI taxonomy): domain Bacteria; kingdom Bacillati; phylum Bacillota; class Clostridia; order Eubacteriales; family Clostridiaceae; genus Clostridium; species Clostridium sp. MCC344. The sequence continues at coordinate 29,837 of NZ_WQPQ01000056.1, forward strand.
AGATGGAAGAGAGAAAGAAGACCATGAAGATCCGTGAGCCGAAGAAGCTGACCGGATACTTAAAACGCTACGCAAAGAACGTATCCTCCGCAGATAAAGGTGCGATCGTAGAGTAGGCGAAGGATTCATAGGGCGGACGCCCGAAGCTTCCTGACCGCGAAAGCAGACAAGAAGATGTACATCGAAATTGAAGAAAATGAAAAAGGGCGGCGGGCTTGTTGAGAAGCTGCGCCGTCCTTTGCATCAAGAGAGGAAACCATATGAATGAGATCGTATCAAACCTGCTCGTATACGGCAGCCTGCCGGAAGACTCGATCCTCTGGCAGCTTGCGGATATCTGCGAAAAATTAAAAAATCAGACAGAGTCCAAAGACGCACTGCGCGGACGCGTATTCCATCAGGTAAAAAATCTTCTGACGGTTGCGACAGACTATGCATTTGATAAAAATTTATGGCATAATTACCTGACTTTCCTGCTGATCACGAACGAGAATCCGTTCAGCCTCGTCTGTGAAAAGATGGGGGCTCAGGACGGAACGGTCAACAACTTTGTGACTCATGACTTTGAGATGTTTAAAAAGCTGTTCGACTATGATTTCTCCTGGATGGAAAAAGAACTTTCCATCGACTGCTTCACCCAGCTGACTCACTATAAGGCGATCCGCAAAAAAGAGCTGATGTACAATAAAAATGTCAGCGAAAAGGTGAGAAATTTAAGTGAACAGCTTGAGACGGCTGAGTCCGGAGCTGATTTCTTCAAATATGTGACGGAATTCTACAAGGACTTCGGTGTCGGCATGTTCGGTCTCAACAAGGCGTTCCGCATTGCTGAGAATGGAGACGGCTCCGTCCGCTTCCTCCCGATCAACAACATGGATGCCGTGATGCTGGACGACCTCATCGGATATGAGCTTCAGAAGAAGAAACTTGTGGAGAATACCCAGGCGTTCTGCGACGGAAAAGCGGCGAACAACGTCCTGTTGTTCGGCGACAGCGGTACCGGTAAATCCACGAGCATCAAGGCGATCGTCAACCAGTTCTATCCGCAGGGCCTGCGCATGATCGAGATCTACAAGCACCAGTTTAAGGATCTCTCGACGATCATCGCCCAGATCAAGAACCGCAATTACAAGTTCATCATCTACATGGATGATCTTTCTTTCGAAGAATTTGAGATCGAGTACAAGTTCTTAAAGGCCGTTATCGAAGGCGGCGTTGAGACGAAGCCGGACAATGTCCTGATCTATGCGACATCAAACCGCCGTCATCTGATCAAGGAGACATGGAAGGACAGAGAGGATATGGAGCACAGCGAAGATCTGCACCGTTCCGACACTATGGAAGAAAAACTCTCCCTGGTCAACCGTTTTGGACTTTCCATCTACTATGCGAAGCCGAACAAGGAAGGCTTCAACGAGATGGCGATCGCACTTGCGAGACGTGCAGGCATCACTCCGGATATCATGACGGACGAGGAGATCTGCTACGAGGCGAACCGTTTCGAGATGCGCGGCGGCGGACTTTCCGGCCGTACTGCCCAGCAGTTTGCGAATTACCTGCTCACGATCAAATAAGAATACTCACAGAGTACGAAGCCCTGGTATGGAGACATGCCGGGGCCTTTTTTGTTTAACAGGAAATTCCGAAGGAACTTCCTGTTAAACAAAAAGGCGCTACGTGCCTAAGATGCACACTCGCGCGAAGATGAAGATTGTCGCAAGCGACCGCGCTCGGCGCGAGAATGTGCCGAGGCACATTCTTTTGTATAACTGTTTCGACTCGAAAATTCGCTAAGATCCGCTAAGAGAATGCTGAAAAATATTTAGATATTTACAAAATAATAGAATATAGTCAGAAAATGACGAGCAAAAACCCGAAATCACACCTGTTTAACCTTGAATTCGACAGAAAGAAAATCGTATAATCTCTACATTCCTACCGGAGAAGATCAAAACGTGAAAGATCGCGGCGGCTATCCGAAAGGATCAGGGGAAATGAAAGAAAAAGAACGCAGAGTGTAACAGGAGGAACATTATGGCAGAATTATCAATTGCGATCGCGGATGACAACAGACAGACTTTGAATTTACTTGGCGAGATCCTGGAGAAAGAGGACGGGATCCATGTGGTTGGAAAAGCAGATAATGGCGAGGACGCATACAATATGATCGTCCGAACAAATCCGGATATTGTCCTCATGGATGTGATCATGCCGAGACTTGACGGAATTTCTGTCATGGAAAAGATAAAGAATAACACACAGATGAAGAACCACCCTTCGTTTATCATGGTGACGGCGGCCAGCAGTCAGGATGTGACAGAGGATGCGTTCCGCCTCGGAGCGAATTATTATATCATGAAACCGTTCAACCGCGACGTGATCCTGGACAAGATCCGCAGAGTCTGCCGCGGACGGGCGAAAGCGGCGGGCAATGTACATACGGAAATGAAACGGGTACAGCCTTATCTCGACAAGGAGAACTACATGGAACAGAATCTGGAGACGGATGTGACCCAGATGCTGCATGAGATCGGGATCCCGGCACATATTAAGGGATATCAGTACCTGAGAGATGCTATCATCATGTCGGTCCGGGATACCGAGATGCTGTCATCGGTCACGAAGATCTTATATCCGACGATCGCGAAGACCCATAAAACGACGCCGAGCCGCGTGGAGCGCGCCATCCGTCATGCGATCGAAGTGGCCTGGGGAAGAGGAGAGCTCGACACACTGAACAGCCTCTTCGGATATACGGTAAACGGCGGCAAAGGCAAACCGACAAATTCAGAATTTATTGCATTGATTGCAGACAAAATCCGACTGGATTATAAACGAATCTGAAAAATCTGAAAAAACAAAAAAGACCCACTTTCTAATTTTACAGGGATGTGTTATACTGAATCTAATAGCGGGGCACAGAGCGCTGTTCACTGGCAGGGATCTTTTGAACGGAAGATCCCGTATGATGCAGTTCTGGCTGCGGATCCTGCCAACAGGGGATGGAAAGACCGACGGGATCACGTTACCGGGTCCATATCGGTGAACGGTAACGCAAGAAAAGTGGAAGGATGGGTTATCATGAAAAAAATATTGTTTGTCGCTTCCGAAGCTGTACCTTTTATCAAGACAGGCGGACTTGCCGATGTTGTGGGTTCCTTACCGAAATGTTTTGATAAAGAATATTTTGATGTTCGGGTCATGATCCCGAAATATCTCTGCATCAAAGATAAATTTTTGAGCAACCTTACTTATGTAAATCATTTCTATATGGACTATCTGGGACAGAGCCGTTATGTCGGGATTCTTGAATATGTTTATGAGGGGATCACCTTCTATTTTATCGACAACGAGAGCTATTTCTGGGGAGATAAGCCGTATGGAGACTGGTATTACGATCTGGAAAAATTCTCATTCTTCTCCCAGGCGGCCTTATCCGCACTCCCGGTAATCGGTTGGAGACCGGATGTGATCCACTGCCACGACTGGCAGACCGGACTGATCCCGGTATATCTGAAAGGCAGATTCGGCGAGGGCGAATTCTTCCGCGGGATCAAATCCGTTATGACGATCCACAACCTGAAATTCCAGGGCGTTTGGGATGTGAAGACGATTCAGAGATTTTCCGGTCTTCCGGACTATTTCTTTACTCCTGATAAGCTGGAAGCTTATAAAGACGGAAATATGTTAAAGGGCGGTCTCGTGTACGCGGATGCGATCACGACGGTCAGCAATACTTACGCGGAGGAGATCAAGACTCCGTTCTACGGGGAAGGACTGGACGGACTCATGCGCGCCCGCGCCAATGATCTCCGCGGTATCGTAAACGGAATCGACTACGATGTATTCAACCCGGAGACGGACCCGGATATCGTTCAGAATTATAATGCGAAGAACTTCCGAAAAGAAAAAGTCAAAAATAAACGCGCACTCCAGGAAGAGCTCGGACTTGCCAGAGATGATAAGAAATTTATGATCGGTATCGTCTCGAGACTCACGAGCCAGAAAGGTCTCGACCTGATCCAGTGCGTTATGGACGAGATCTGTACAGACGATGTCCAGTTAGTGGTCCTCGGAACCGGCGATGAGAACTATGAAAATATGTTCCGCCATTATGACTGGAAGTATCACGACAGGGTATCGGCGCAGATCTATTATTCCGAGCCGCTGTCCCACAAGATCTATGCGGCCTGCGATGCCTTCCTGATGCCTTCCTTATTTGAACCGTGCGGACTGAGCCAGCTCATGGCGCTCCGGTACGGCACGGTGCCGATTGTCCGTGAGACCGGCGGCTTAAAGGATACGGTGTGGCCGTACAATGAGTTTGAGGGAACAGGAACGGGATTCTCCTTTGCAAACTACAATGCCCACGAAATGTTAAACATCATCCGCTACGCGAAACATATCTTCTACGATAAGAAGCGGGAGTGGAACAAGATCATTGACCGGGCTATGGCTGTAGATTTTTCATGGAATAGCTCCGCAAAGAAATATCAGGAATTATACGACTGGCTGATCGGATATTAAGTTGTTCACACAATCCATTCCCGCCCACGCATCCATGTGGGCGGGAATGTCGTTTACGCGAACAACGAGCCAGAGTCCGCGCTTGCGCGAGACCCTGGCGACTGTCGCGATAACAAGGGGAAACCCGCGAAGCGTGCTTTCACTTGTCTAAATAGCCGCCTGATAATGATCTTACAGAAAAGAGGAAAACATGACGATATGGAATGAACTTCTGGGAAACCAGGTGCTGATCAGTGCTGTGCTGGGGTGGACGGTCGCGCAGTTTTTAAAGACCGTGATCGATATGGTCCTGAACCGGTCTTTTAATCCTGAACGGATCTTCGGGTCAGGCGGAATGCCGAGCTCCCATTCGGCTACCGTCTGCGCACTCACAACAGCTTCCGGAATGAAATACGGAGTCGGAAGTTTTGAGTTTGCCGTCAGCTTTGTCCTTGCGATGATCGTAATGTACGATGCGATGGGCGTGAGACGGGAGACGGGAAAACAGGCGAAGCTGCTGAATAGTGTATTTTTTGAGAATATTCTGAACCTTGATGGAGTATTTCTCCAGGAAAAATTAAAGGAATACGTGGGACATACGCCGCTGCAGGTAGTTGCCGGGGCGATCCTGGGGATCCTGATCGCAGTGCTCATTGGTTAATTGTACTAAATTGAATATAAAATATACACAATTATGTCTAAAGAGTATTGCGAAAAAACACGAAAATATGTGAAAAAATCACGAAAGATTTACAAAGGGATGTTGCAAATTTTGGCAACATCCCTTATAATATGTACAGACCTTTTTTCCGACACTCAATTTTTTTGTGCGAAATCTCTAAAACCAGAGATCGTGTGATGGGGCATGGGGGTACCGCAAGGGGAGCAAAGAAATGAGGGCAGCCACAGACATCTTAAGTCTAAGCTAAATCTAATTCTAGGAGGAATAACAACTTATGGCAAAGTGGGTTTATAAGTTTGAAGAAGGCAGTGCAGCTATGAGAAATCTTCTCGGCGGCAAAGGTTGTAACCTTGCTGAGATGACAAATCTCGGTATGCCGATTCCGCAGGGATTCACAGTAACAACAGAAGCCTGCACAGATTACTATAACAGCGGAAAGCAGATCACAAAAGAGATCCAGGACCAGATCTTCGAAGCTCTTACATGGCTCGAGGGCGTAAATGGAAAGAAATTCGGTGATACAGAAGATCCGTTGCTCGTATCTGTACGTTCCGGTGCGCGTGCATCCATGCCGGGTATGATGGACACCATCTTAAACCTTGGTTTAAACGATGTAGCGGTTGAGGGCTTCGCAAAGAAGACAGGAAATCCGCGTTTCGCATATGACTCCTACAGAAGATTCATCCAGATGTATTCCGACGTTGTTATGGAAGTTCCGAAGTCCTACTTCGAGAAGATCATCGATGAGATGAAGGAAGCAAAAGGCGTTCACTATGATACAGAGTTAGACGCTAACGATTTAAAGGAACTCGCTGAGAAGTTCAAAGCTGTATACAAAGAGGCTATGAACGGCGAAGAGTTCCCGCAGGATCCGAAGGAACAGTTAATGGGCGCTGTAAAAGCAGTATTCCGTTCCTGGGACAACCCGCGTGCGATCGTTTACCGTCGTATGAATGATATTCCGGGTGACTGGGGTACCGCAGTAAACGTACAGACCATGGTATTCGGTAATAAGGGAAATACCTCCGGTACAGGCGTTGCGTTCACCCGTAACCCATCCACAGGTGCAAAGGGCATCTTCGGTGAGTATCTGATCAATGCACAGGGCGAGGACGTTGTTGCCGGTGTTCGTACACCGCAGCCGATCACTCAGCTTGAGAAAGATCTTCCGGAGTGCTACAAACAGTTCATGGAACTGGCTATGAAGCTTGAGAACCATTTCCACGACATGCAGGATATGGAGTTCACGATCGAGGAAGGCAAGCTCTACTTCTTACAGACACGTAACGGTAAGAGAACTGCTCCGGCTGCAATCCAGATCGCATGCGATTTAGTAGATGAGGGACAGATTACTCCTGAGGAAGCTGTTTGCAGAATCGAAGCAAAATCCCTTGATCAGTTATTACATCCGACCTTCGATCCGGCTGCATTAAAGGCAGGCGAAGTGATCGGACAGGCTCTTCCGGCTTCCCCGGGTGCTGCAGCTGGTAAAGTCTGCTTCACAGCAGATGACGCTAAGGCAGCTGGTATCGGCGGCAAGGGCGAGAGAGTTATCTTAGTTCGTCTTGAAACTTCTCCAGAGGACATTGAGGGCATGCATGCGGCCCAGGGCATCTTAACAGTTCGTGGTGGTATGACGTCTCACGCTGCAGTAGTTGCACGTGGTATGGGTACCTGCTGTGTATCCGGCTGCGGCGAGATCAAGATCGACGAGGAGAAGAAGGAATTCACACTCGGCGGACATACCTTCCACGAGGGAGACTACATCTCCTTAGATGGTACAACAGGTAAGATCTACAACGGCGATATCAAGACTCAGGAAGCATCCGTAGGCGGAAACTTCAAGAGAATCATGGATTGGGCTGACTCCTTCAGAAAACTTGGTGTCCGCACAAACGCTGATACACCGGCTGATACAAAGAACGCTGTAAAACTTGGTGCAGAGGGCATCGGTCTTTGCCGTACTGAGCATATGTTCTTTGATCCGGAGAGAATCCACAACTTAAGAAGAATGATCGTTTCCGATACTGTAGAGGCAAGAGAGGAAGCGTTAAGCAAACTCCTTCCGTACCAGAAGAGCGATTTCAAGGCTATGTACAAGGCACTCGAGGGCAGACCAATGACAGTCCGCTACTTAGATCCGCCGCTGCATGAGTTCACTCCTAAGACAGAGGAAGAGATGGCAGAGCTTGCAAAAGATATGGGCAAGACTGTTGACGAGATCAAGAAGAAATGCGATGAGCTTCATGAGTTCAACCCGATGATGGGTCACCGTGGATGCCGTCTTGCAGTTACCTATCCGGAGCTTGCAAAGATGCAGACACGTGCGATCATGGAAGCAGCGATCGAAGTAAAAGAAGAAGATGGATATGATATCATTCCGGAGATCATGATCCCGCTCGTTGGCGAGAAGAAAGAGCTCAAATTCGTGAAAGATATCGTTGTTGAAGTTGCTGAGCAGGTTAAGAAAGAGAAAGGCTCCGATATGCAGTACCACATCGGTACAATGATCGAGATCCCGCGTGCAGCTCTTACTGCAGGCCAGATCGCTGAGGAAGCTGAGTTCTTCTCCTTCGGTACAAACGACCTGACACAGATGACATTCGGCTTCTCCCGTGATGATGCCGGTAAGTTCCTTGATTCTTACTACAAAGCAAAGATCTACGAGTCTGATCCGTTCGCAAGACTTGACCAGACTGGTGTTGGCCGTCTCGTAGAACTCGCTGTTAAAGAAGGACGCGCAACACGTCCGGAGTTAAAGTGCGGTATCTGTGGCGAGCACGGTGGAGATCCGTCTTCCGTAGAGTTCTGCCACAAGGTTGGCTTAAACTACGTAAGCTGCTCACCGTTCCGTGTACCGATCGCAAGACTTGCTGCTGCACAGGCTGCTCTTCATGAGAAAGGTTACAAATAGGACCTGACTGACGCAGAACGAAAATCTGTATCATTATAAATGAAAAGATAAAATCCCCCGGAAGCGATTCTGGGGGATTTTTGACAAAAGAGTTTTCGGGAGATCCCGGGGAGAATGTTATGAAAATTATCAATATCGGTTCTTTGAACATCGATCGGATTTACGGTGTGGAACATTTTGTCCAGCGGGGGGAGACGATCAAAGTGCATACATATTCTGAGGCCTGCGGAGGTAAGGGATTGAATCAGTCGATCGCCGCTGCGCGTTCCGGAGCGGAGGTACACCATGCAGGTGCTGTGGGATCTGACGGAGGAATGCTTCTGGAAATTCTTAGAATTTCCGGAGTTCATACAGGAAAAACGAAGATTCTTTCAGGAGCAAGCGGTCATGCCGTGATCCAGGTGGACAAAAACGGGCAGAACAATATCATTATCTGCGGGGGAGCAAATGATGCTGTCTCAATGGGCATGATCGACGATGCTCTAAGGGAAATCAGTGAAGGAGATATCGTCCTTCTCCAGAACGAGATCTCCAATGTGGGATATGCCGTGGAGCAGGCGAAGAAAGCCGGGGCAAAGATTGCCCTGAATCCATCACCAATCAATGAGAATCTGAAGACGATCCCGATGGATCTTATCGATTATTTTATTCTCAACGAGATCGAGGGGAAAGAAATTTCCGGTGCAGAGAGTGAAGAGCCGGAAACGATCATGGGAAAATTAAAGGAAAAATATCCGAAAGCAGCTTTTGTCCTGACGTTGGGAGAAAAAGGTTCCTGGTATTTTGATGAAACCCGGTGCTTTAAACAGGAAATCTATAAGGTAAAAGCAGTGGATACGACCGCGGCAGGGGATACGTTCTGTGGATATTTCCTTTCGGGACTCACAAAAGGAAAAGAGATCCCGGAAATCCTAAAAACGGCGAGTGCGGCAAGCGCGATCGCGGTCAGCAGGAGTGGAGCGGCGCCGAGCATCCCTACATATGAAGAAGTGGAGAAATTTATGGCAGAGCGCAGCTAAAAGGGACTTACGGATCTGTCATTGACAGCTGCATTCGGATGTTGGCATCGAAAATATCCGGTATCGTCAGAAAGTTATAAATAGCGGTATCACTGTTTGCAGCAATCAGCTGAAGAGCTATAAAAAATGTCATGAAAGAAAGCATTGAGTAAAAAGCTTCCGTTCATGACATTTTTTGATTTACGTGAACAACGAGCCAAAATCCGCGCCTGCGCGAGACCCTGACGGCTGTCGCGATAATGGGGAATCAGTCTTTTGACATACAGATCGTTCCAGTCCTCTGGAGCTCCAGGATCCCGAAGCTTCTCACAAGCTCGATAAAGTCCGTGATCACATCCGGAGCGGCATGGAACTCAATGACCATGCTCTTCGGGGAGACGTGGACGATCTTTGCACCCATGACGCTGCAGAGCTCGATCAGGGAACTGCGGTTTGCCGCAGAGTAGGAGACCTTGATGAGCATCATCTCGAGAAGGACGCTGCGGTTCTCTTCAAGGCGGCGCACCTTGATCACGTCAAGCTTTTTGTTTAAGTGTTTCTCGATCTGATCGACCGTGCGCTGGTCGCCGGTGGAGACGATCGTCATGCTGGAAATATCGTGGCGTTCGGTCTCACCTACGGCAAGACTGTCGATGTTGAAGCCTCTTCTCGCAAAGAGACCGGATATCTGGGAGAGAACACCGTCTTTATTTTCTACAAGTACAGAAAAAATACCTTTCATCTTGCGTTCTCCTTATTTCGTATTATTGTGGCTGTCGACTTCGCAGACCATGAGGCATGCTTTGTCGCAGGCGAGGAAACGGTCGAGCTCCGCGTCAAGAGTTTCGTTGCTGTCGCAGTGGAAATATTCCATATCGTAGGCAGCGGCGATTTCGGCATATTTCGGATAATCGTAGAGCTGGACACCGAAATAATGTTCCTCGTAAGTCTTTTCCTGATGCTCACGGACGAGACCGAGATAGTGGTTTCTCATGACAAGGATCTTTATCGGGACCTTGTTTACTGCGATGGTTCCAAGCTCGTACATGGACATCTGGAAGGAACCGTCACCGCAGACAACGACGACCTGCTTGTCCGGAGTACACATCTTCGCTCCGATTCCAGCCGGGATCGAGTAGCCCATAGTTCCCATACCGCCGCTCGTGAGGAAACGGCCGTTTTTCATCACATAGTTGTCGGCGGACCAGAGCTGGTTCTGTCCGACATCGGCAACATAGATCGCGTCATCATCCATTTTCTCGGAGAGATGCTGGACTAAGAGCATCGGATTTACGAGCTTGTCACTGAAAACACGGTGGTCAACGGTACTCTTCTTGATATCGTGGAGTGTCTCGATCCACTGTGTCGTGTCGATGGAGATATTCTCCTGCAGGAGGCGGTCGAAAATATTCTTGATATCGCCGACCAGTGGGATCGTCGGTCCAAGGTTTTTGCCGATCTCAGCGGTATCGATATCGATGTGGATGATGTTGACCTGCTGTTCCAGGTTTTCCGGCTTCGGAACGGCGCGGTCTGCGATCCTTGCGCCCGCGATGATCAGAAGGTCACTGTTTGCGACCGCGCGGTTTGCGTAAGGTTTTCCGTTGTTTCCGAGCATACCGAAGTAGAGCGGGTGGTTCTTCGGCATGACACCGATTCCCATCATCGTTGTGACAAGCGGGATATTGTTTTTCTCGCAGAACTGGCGGACACATTCCTCACCATTTCCGAGGATCACGCCGCCGCCGGCACAGATCAACGGCTTTTTCGCCTTGTTGATCGCTGCGACTACTTTATGCATCTGCGGGTTGTTTCCCTTTGTGCTCGGCTTGTATCCGCGGATATTGACCTCGGACGTATAGTCGAAGGATTTCTTTAAGAGGTCCATCTGGACATCACACGGGATGTCGATGAGGACCGGACCTTTTCTTCCTGTGGAAGCGATATAGAAAGCCTCCTTGAAGATACGCGGAATATCATCGGCGCTTTTTACAAGGTAGCTGTATTTTACAAAGGATTCTGTGGAGCCGCGCATATCGGCTTCCTGGAACACATCACGGCCTAAAAGGTTCGAATTTACCTGACCGGTGATCGCGATCAGCGGAATACTGTCGGCGTAGGCAGTCGCGAGAGCTGTGATCAGGTTTGTCGCACCTGGACCGGAAGAAGTTACACAGACAGCAGCCTTTCTGGAGATACGTGCGTAGCCGCTTGCGGCGTGTCCGGCAGCCTGTTCCTGGCGGACGAGAACGTGCTCGATCGTACCGGCATTATATAAGGCCTCATAAAAAGGAGAAATCGCAACTCCCGGATATCCGAAGATCCTGGTGATCCCCTCTTCCTCGAGGCATTTTACCATAGCTTCTGCACCATTCATAAACTTAATATACCCCCTCAAGTAAGCGTTTAAAAGATGTCTGGGGGCAAAAAAATGATGATTTTGCCCTTTAAAATCTTTGAAGATAGTTAATAAGAATTATATCGCATACTGAGAGGGGATGTCAATGTGAAAGGGCGGGAGAAAGGGCATTTTGCAGGATTTTATGGGGAAACCTGCGAACTTGAAGCGAAAAGGAAAGTATGTTATGATTGACTGGTAAAGTTTGGAAAATACGATAAAATGAAATAAAAAATCTGACAAAACGGGAGTTTAGACAAGTGTCAAACTCCCGACGAAAGTGGTTTCAAGATTCAAAGAATATTTTCTCATGTCATTTCTTTCCGCCCTCATTTTGCCACTTTTCCATAAGAGAAGCGTAAGACTCGTCAAGTTGCATTTCGTTCGGAGATAAGCTATAATGGAATGAGTGCTAAATTTAAGTGAGGTGGATCGCTATGAAAAAATCGATCAAGACAGCTATCTTCGCATGCATCTTTGCGGCAGCATTCCAGATCACGGCGTTTGCCGGATTTACCTGGAGAGTTGAGAGCGCGGACAGTTCCTATGTGGGGACGACGAATGTGACTGTGACAAATACATCGGGAAAGAAAGAGACGGAGGATGCGCCGATCGTGAAGAGAGGAACCGTCGTGACGTTTACGGAGGCGGCAGCGAGTGCGACTTATACGGTAAGGGCATATGATGGGATGGGAAATCCGATCCGGGATTTCAGCGCGTCTCTCGGAACGGTAAAGAAAGGCGGTACTCTCCAGTATACACTGGACTGGAACGCGAGAAAGTCGGAAGGAAAGTCCTCCTACACAGGACAGGCCGGTGCCTTTGAAATCCAGGCGAAGGATTCCGACGGAAAGACATGGAGACAGAGATTTGTGATCAATAATGTCTGCGCGTCAGGTGTGCTCTCCAATATGTACCTCTACAGCAAAGGTGCTCTCTACCAGTGGAAGAGCAATTCCAAAGGCTGGTGGGTGGACAAAAAGTCCGGCGGCTACCTCACAAATGCCTGGTTCCAGTCGCCGGTGAGCGGACTCTGGTACTATATGGGCTCTGACGGATATATGCTGACGAATACGACAACTCCGGATGGATATAAGGTCAATGCAAGTGGTGTGTGGGTGAAATAGTACTGCACTATAAAGATTCTGGAAAAGTCATGGCAGGAAAAGCCCTGTGTTCAGATATTCTACGGATCTGAAATGCGAAATATCGGTAAAATGTCGCCATAGTGTGTGTGTAAAAAATTGCATGTCATAAATGATAATTTACTTAAATGAGAAAAGTTCTCAATAAGAATCTTCCATTTTCTGCAAAAAGGTGTATGATAAAAATAGTTAGCAGCACCTAACAAACGGCTCGCGATCCACCCGGATCACATGAAAAACTTCCGATGGGAACGGCCGCTTTTAACGCAACTCCTGCGGGAGGGAAATGGAGCAGATCATGGGAAGATTTTATCAGCTTTCAAAGAAGATTTCGGAGCAGGAGGCATCGGAGATCATGCGGGAAGTCCTGGAACTTCCGGATATCCGGGATGCCGAGATCATTGATGACCGCAGCCGGGTCAGAGTTGAGACGAAGGACAATGTGTTTATCGATGTGATGAGTACGGTTGTAAATATTTTCCGCCGCGTGGCAGGCGGATGCGAGCTGTCCTTTGCGGGATTCGCTTATAAGGACTGAGGAGCAATAAAAAGAAAAGTGTGCGGGAAATCGCACGCGGCAATAAAAAGCGCAGGATCATGGACTTATTGGAGTCTGTGATCGCTGCGCTTTTTTGTTGAATTGCATTTCAGACATTTTTAAGGACGTTCATAATGAAAATGGAACTTTCGAGAGGAGTTTTACATTACTCAATTCTTCGCTTCAGAAGAATATTTCTTAATATGTTCCTTGATCGCCGCAAAGCTCTCAGCACTGATATCGTGCTCGATGCGGCACGCGTCCTCGAGAGCTGTCTTTTCACTGACTCCGAGGTCCATCAGCCATTTGGAGAGGGCCGTGTGGCGCTCATAGATCGTCTCGGCGATCCGGCGGCCTTCGTCGGTCAGTGTAATGTGTCCCTCGTCATTTACCAGGATCAGATTGTTGACCCGGAGATTTTTCATTGCGACACTGACGCTTGGTTTCGAGAAGCCGAGCTCGGTCGCGATATCGATAGAACGCACATACGGCTGTTTTTCACTTAACATTAAAATTGTCTCAAGATAGTTTTCAGCGGATTCCTGGATTTTCAAATAATTACCCCCATATATTGGAACATCATGCAGCTTTGTGCCGGAAATCTCCGGATTAAACAGAGCTGCGTCTGCAGGTGTCAGTCAGTTAAACGAAGTTTACAGGATTCTTTATCTTCCTGTTCATGTCTTATCACAGTCAGCATAACGTGTGTGCAAGGTTGCCTTTTCACGGGCATGGAGTGCCCGTGTACTGTAACGAGTGCAGACCTGTTGAACAGTTATAATTCGTCCTTCTACTATAACACAAGATATGGACTGAGTCAAAGTTAATTCCACTTGTTTTTGAAAATCTATAAAGATTTTTGAACCGAAAAGTCCGGATCGGCAGCATGAGTGATCGGGCTGTTCGCTGCCATTTCGCGTGGCGGGATAAATGCGATAGGACCATACGATTAGCTAAAACTAACTAATGAGAAAAACTCTCAATAGCAGATATTGACATTAAAGTTAGCTTATGCTAACCTTATATCATCAGTTAGACGGAGCTAACCTTTAAGCAAAGGAGGAATATTACATGAGCGTTGTTATTATCGGCGGACATGACCGCATGGTCAGACAGTATAAAGAAATTTGTGAAAATCATAAATATAAAGCGAAAGTTTTTACCCAGATGAAGACAGGACTCGATAAGCTGATCGGAAGACCGGATCTTCTGATCCTGTTTACAAATACGGTATCCCACAAGATGGTACGCTGCGTACTGGACGAGGTGGATGAGGACCGTACCGATATCGTCCGCTGTCATACGAGCAGCGGAACAGCACTGGCTGAAATCCTCGAAAAGCATAGCGCGTGATGTTCAGAAAGGCGGTATACGCATGAGCGAAGAGATCTTCGGGGCAGTACAGAAGCTCCCGGTGAACGGAACGAAGAAGCAGGTTGTTTTGCAGTGCGCGCCGCTTCTCACAGGGATCAAATTATCAAATCTCCTGAATGTGCGCTCAGATCAGAAAGAGGAAGTGCTCCGGATCTTTGAAGGATCACCGGTCTGCTGCAGAGTGCTCTACGAATTTCAGGGAAGATTGTCCATCCTTTTATATCGTCCGGGAATGCTTGCGGCATACCTGGAGCGCGAAGATGTAAAAAAACTGATGACATCTTTCGGGTATGAAAATCCGGATCTGGAAGAAACTTTGAACAGGATCGCGGATGCTTATCAGGATCATATGAACGGAAAGCGCGGATTTCCGCATGAGATCGGACTTGTCCTCGGCTATCCGCCGGTGGATGTGGAAGGATTTATCGAAAAAGAAGGCAGAGATTTTCTATACTCCGGATACTGGAAAGTATATGGAAATCTGGAAGATACATTAAAAACATTTGAAGCTTACGATCAGGCGAGAGATTATGTGATCGGCATGACTGGAAACGGGAATGAAATCAGGGATATCCTGGCGGCATCTTAAATACCGCCGGTTCCAATTATAAAAGCGGCGGACGGCGAGGTCCGGGTTACCGCAAAACAAATTTCAGGAGGAAATCAAAAATGGATAAGGTTATTGTTGCATACTGGTCCCAGACAGGAAATACAGCTGCTATGGCTGCAGCAGTCGGCGAAGGAATCACAGAGGCAGGAAAAGAGGCTGTTGTCACAGATATCTCTTCCGTTTCCATGGATGACTTAAAGGAAGCTTCCGCTTTCGCACTCGGATGCCCGGCAATGGGAGCTGAGGTTCTTGAGGAAGGCGAGATGGAGCCGTTCGTAACAGAAGTTGAGGCTTTCGCAGCTGGCAAGAAGATTGGTCTGTTCGGTTCCTATGGCTGGGGAGACGGCCAGTGGATGAGAGACTGGGAAGACAGAATGAAAGCTGCAGGCGCAACTGTTGTCGGTGGTGAGGGCGTGATCTGCCAGGAAACACCGGATGACGATGCACTTGCAAACTGCAAGGCACTTGGAAAAGAGCTCGCTGCATTAGCATAAGAGAGCAACTGCAAAGAAGTGTGCCGGGAAATATTTTAATAGGAAGATAAAAAGACACAGCCGGGAGAGGATGCAGTCCCGGCTGTGTCTTTTTTTGTTTCCATGCATTTGGCATGAAGATCAGAAAAACGTCCGTATAAAATTGCCCTTGCAGAACCGGTACTGCCTTGTCGGACGGCCTTTTCCCTCCTGCTTCTGCGACTCGATCTCTTCTATTAAATTGGAGTCGAGAAGCTGCTGAAGGATCCGGTTGCAGCTGCGGCTTGTGATATTGAGCCACTGGGAGAGGGAGGCGGCTGTCATGACCGTGTCTTTATCCATCTGGAAGAGACCGACGATCTTTAAGAGATTACTCTCATTGATCCCATTCTTCTGGGAGTAATCAAGCGCTTTCGTGTTGGAATAACTGTAGTTTAAGGATCTGGTGAGGGAGAGCGGTCCTGTGAGAGCGTTGTCCTCGCCGGAGATGACGAAACCATCGTTCTTTCCGTATTTGACTGCTTCCTGCAGTGCGAGATCTGCCTGGTAATGGCTTTCACCCAATGATTTTCCGAATCCGGCACCGAGACGGAATTCGAGGTCGCCCTTCTGGTCCAGGAAAGCGATGAGATCCTGGATCCTGCTGAAACTGCTTTTATAGAGATCACTGTCGAGAGCGAGTTCGAACCGGTTAGAGACGGCGTGAATGGCGAAATCGTAATTGTATTCCTTCCGGAAATCCAGGAGATATTTGTGGAGCGTGATCTCCAGATATTCCCGGTCCTGGGAAGAAATATTATCCGGATAGACAAGCTTTATGAGGATCACGAGCTTGTTGCGCTGGCTTTTCTGCTTTAAGCGGATGGAGTTTACCGCGTGGCGGATCGAGTCGCGGACCATCTCCTCGGTCGGAAGAAAGTGGATGTACGGGATCTGGAGCTTATTGAGGACCTCCAGCTGATTGGTCGTTCTCGTAAACATCATATCGATCTTTTTATCTTTCCACAGCTCTACGGCGCGTTCCTTTAATGTCTCATAATTATAGACGGGATTTTCAAAGCAGTAGGGCATGTGCTCCGGATCCAGGTATTTTTTCAGATTCATGAAATCATTGACCGGAGTCAGAAAATCGATATAAAGTCTGTTCAGCGGAACATCCGGGTAATGGATCACGAAATTTAAAAGAATGGACAGGAGCGTCTTCTCCGTATAAGAAATAAAGGTGCAGGGGACTTTCAGGTCGTCCACATGCGTCAGAATATAGGAATATCCGAGCTCACCGGAGAAGAAGAGGACATCCGAGATGTCTTTACACTGGTCATATATGTCCTTAATTTCCTCCAGACTCTCGTAGACATACTTGTGAAATACGCATCCGAAATCGTTGTGTTCGATCGCTTTATCGATGACAGCCATTGATTTTAAAGGACTTATGATGCTGATACTGATCATGGCCGAACCTCCTTTTATATATGAAAAAATGATATAAAGACATGCTATTAACGACAGCTATGTCGATAAATCGGCTTTTGTAAGAATCGTACCACAGATTGTTGACAAAGTCAAAAGGGTATGTTAGAATAAAGACAAATAAAGGACGTAAGCAAAATGAGTCTTAAATAAATCAAGGGATTCGAAAGATCCGTATTGAGGGAAATACAGAAACTTTCGGATCGCGTGATGCAACGAGAAATCCTGTATACATAGTGAAAACAACGTATTATATATGGTATTTAAACTGTATATACAAAAGATACAAAAGTTTTCTCGGAAATCCAATTAAGGACTTGGTTGAGACTCACGAGCAAAGGAAAGTCTTTTATTAGTGCAAAATGGCACAGGGGTTTAAGAACCAACATTTAAGGAGGTATTTGCGAGATGAGCAAGTATGTTGAGAGGGTAATTGAGGACGTAAAAACTAAATACGCTAACGAGCCGGAGTTCTGCCAGACTGTAGAAGAAGTATTATCTTCCTTAGGTCCGGTTGTAGATGCACATCCGGAGTATGAGAAGGTTGCCCTTCTTGAGAGAATGGTAATCCCGGAGAGAGTTATCGAGTTCCGTGTTCCGTGGGAGGATGACAACGGAAACATTCATGTAAATACAGGTTACCGTGTACAGTTCAACGGAGCAATTGGACCGTACAAGGGAGGTTTAAGATTCGCACCGAGCGTAAACCTTTCCATCATGAAATTCTTAGGTTTCGAGCAGACATTCAAAGACAGCTTAACAACACTTCCGATCGGCGGCGCTAAGGGTGGTTCCGACTTCGATCCGAACGGCAAGAGCGATAGAGAAGTTATGAGATTCTGCCAGGCATTCATGACAGAGTTATATCGTCACATCGGTCCGGATGTCGATGTTCCGGCTGGTGACCTTGGTGTTGGCGGACGTGAGATCGGTTATCTGTTCGGTCAGTACAGAAAACTCAGAGGAGCTTATGAGAACGGCGTATTAACAGGTAAGGCTCGTTCCTTCGGTGGTTCCTTAATTCGTCCGGAAGCTACAGGTTTCGGCGCTGTTTACTACCTTGAGTCTGTTATGAAACATGAGCATGACACATTAGAGGGTAAGACAGTTGCAGTTGCTGGTTTCGGTAACGTAGCTTGGGGCGTTGTACAGAAATTATCTGAGTTAGGTGCTAAGCCTGTTACACTTTCTGGCCCGGATGGATACATTTACGATCCGGACGGAATTACAACAAAAGAGAAATTCGACTTCATGCTTGAGATGAGAGCTTCTGGACGTAACAAAGTTCAGGACTACGCTGATAAGTTCGGCTGCAAGTTCGTAGCTGGAGACAAGCCGTGGGGCGAGAAAGTTGATATCATCATGCCGTGTGCTACACAGAACGATGTAGACCTTACACAGGCTAAGAGAATCGTTGCTAACAACATCAAGTACTACATCGAAGTTGCTAACATGCCGACAACAAACGAAGCTCTTAGATTCTTAATGGATCAGAAGAACATGGTTGTTGCTCCGTCTAAGGCTGTTAACGCTGGTGGTGTTCTTGTATCCGCTCTCGAGATGAGCCAGAACAGCGAGAGAATCTCCTGGACAGCTAAGGAAGTTGATGATAAGCTTCATCAGATCATGACAGAGATCCATGATGGTTCTGCTGAGTGCGCTGAGAAGTACGGCCTTGGTTACAACCTGGTTGCAGGTGCTAACATGGTTGGTTTCCAGAAGGTTGCAGATGCTATGATGGCTCAGGGTATCGCTTGGTAGTTTGAAGCGAACCTCGGATATCGAAGCCCGCGGTTTCTAAAAACTGCATAAGGGCACTAGGTACTGAATATAGGGGATGCTGTCGGGGAGTGTGCCCGACGGCATCCCTTTTCTGATTTATTGGAAAATGGATCAGAATTACTGCTGATGAGAGAATTTACTGTTTGTTTTTGCAGAAAAATGAAATATATGGGAATGTTTGGTGCAGATTCCGGATATTTGTCTGTGAGAGAAAAACAGTAAAGCAGAAGCAGGGAAAAAGAACATTTTATTCACAAAATGCTCAATGGGAATAAAATATTCTTTATTAAGAAAATAAATCAAATTCGCGAAAATACTTTACAAAATAATGTACTTCAAGTAAAATAGATGAGTACGGGGTATGAACCTCCATGTGGTTGATGGAGGAAAGGAACATTGTCCTGAAAGGAGAGTTTTTTATTATGAATTGTCTTATTATCGACAAAGTATGGGGTGGAATCGCTGAGGAACTCAGCAAAGTTATGAATGTTAAGACAGCTGCTAATCTTCCGTGCAGCAAAGAGGAGCTTATTGCAGAGATCGGTGATGTTGATGTCCTGATCATGCGTGTAGACCCGAAGATCGACAAAGAGATCATCGATGCTGCAAAGAACTTAAAGGTTATCGGTGTTTGCTCTGTTGGTTTAAACCACATCGATATGGATTACGCAAAATCCAAAGGAATCCAGGTATTCAACGCACCGGGCTTAAATGCAAACGCAGTTGCTGAGCTGACATTCTCCAAGATGTTAGATATCTCCCGTGGAACATTCGTAGCAAACTACGATGTAAAAGTAAAACACGAGTGGGATAAATATAAATTCGAAGGCCGCGAGCTGAGAGGCAAGACTCTTGGTATCATGGGCTTTGGCCGTATCGGTCAGCGTGTAGGTGAGCTTGGCCGTGCATTCAAGATGAACATCGTTGCTTACGATCCGTTCCTTCCGGACGACGTATTTAAGCAGCAGTGCGCAACAAAGGCTTCTATCGACGAGCTGATCAAGGTTGCTGATTTCATCTCTATCCATGTACCGCTGACACCGGAGACAAAGAATCTCTTCAATAAGAAATCCATCGCTGAGATGAAAGACGGCGCTGTTGTTCTTAACATGAGCCGTGGCGGTATCGTAAACGAGGCTGATATGTATGAAGCTCTGAAAGAGGGCAGAATCGGCGGCTACGCAGCAGACGTTATGGAGAACGAACTTGCAGGCAGCGGCTTAACAGGTAACGATACATTCGCAAGCCCGCTGTTCGAGTGCGATAACTTCATCGTATCCCCGCACATCGGTGCTCAGTCTGTAGATGCTTCTAAGGACATCGGTGTTCATATCGTTGCTAAAGTTAAAGAGGCTCTTGGTTTATAATTCAGAGAACTCAGAAGAACCCGGAGACGGACTGTCGCCGGGTTCTTTTCATTAAGACTTCAAAAATAAGGAGGACATAAAAATGGGCACAATTACGGAGTCAGCAAAGGCTTTCATGCCGAAATTATCTGAAATCAGAAGAGATTTTCACATGCACCCGGAGGTTTCCCAGCATGAGGAAAGAACCGGAAAGAAGGTTGCAGAGTATCTGAAGGAGATGGGATGCGACGAAGTATATGAAAATGTCGGCGGATACGGTGTAGTCGGAGTTATCAAGGGAAAGAAACCGGGTAAAGTCGTTGCTCTCCGTGCGGATATGGACGCATTACAGATCCAGGAGATGAATGAGGTTCCTTATAAGTCCCAGAATGACGGTGTTATGCATGCCTGCGGACATGACAACCACATGACGGGTCTTCTTGGTGCTGCAATGCTTCTCTGTGAGAGAAGAGAAGAGATCGCCGGAACGGTGAAACTGATCTTCCAGCCTGCGGAGGAGATGTCTCCGGTTGGCGGATCCAGAGGAATGCTCCATTCCGGATATATGGACGATGTGGAAGCTGTATTCGGTCTTCATGTATGGCCGGATCTTCCGCACGGCAAGATCGGGGTGAAGGCAGGCCCGTTAATGGCTGCAACAGACCACTTTACGATCAATATCCATGGTAAGACTGCCCATGGCGCAAAACCGAATCAGGGTATTGACGCTGTTGTTCTCGGTTCCCAGTTCGTTATGGCCGCACAGACCATCGTCAGCAGAAAAGTTGATCCGCTTGACAATGCTGTTGTGACATTCGGTATTTTTAACGCAGGAACAAGATACAACATTATCGCAGGTGACTGTACACTGGATGGAACCGTTCGTACATTAAATGAGGACACCCGCGCGATGATCGAGGATTCTATGAGAAAAACTCTCGATGGTCTCTGCTTACAGTCCGGTGCAACTGCTGATATCAACTATGGCCACGGCTATCCGGCACTTGTAAATCATGAGGAGGACGCTGAGCTGATCCGCAATACAGCAATCAAGCTCTTCGGCAAAGATGATGTTGTGGATGTAAAACTCCCGGCTATGCCGGCGGAGGACTTCTCCTTCTATCTGAAAGAGAAGAAAGGCGCGTTTGTATGGCTCGGCACCGCTAAACAGGATCAGGATCCGGTATGGCCGTTACATAACAGCCGTTTTGATGTGGACGAGGATATCCTCTGGAGAGGTTCTTCTCTGTTAGCGCAGACTGCGATTGATTATTTAAATAAATAATAAGTGATTTCAGGGCGGCGGTTGGAGTGAAACTCTGGCAGGCTGCCCTGTTTTGACTATGTGGTCAGCAGTTGAAAATACATGGTGAAACCACGATAACGAAAGGGGTCTGTTTGGAGGATTCCTTACAGTAGGAGGAAACGATATGACAGCAGGAAACGCGATCCTCATCGTTGCGATCGTGACTGGGCTGGGTCTGATCGGAGCTCTCTTTTTTGTGATGTTTAAGATCCGGCAGATTTCGCGGGAATTTTTCGGAACCTCGAATCTGATCGAAGGGCTGAAACGTCAGGAAGCGCTGGAGGACGATACACCGAAGTCGGTGTCCGGAATGACGAGGGTGGAACTTCCGCGGATTGAGAAGGATTTCCCGGAATTCCACTGGCCGGAGTGGAAACAGAGGTGTGAGAATCAGTTAAAGGGCTTTCTGGAGGCACTGGAACACCGGGATCTCTCTTACCTCGGAAAGGTGTCCGTGTCCTTAAAGGATCAGGTGCGGCTGAAGATCGAGGAGATGGAGGAGAAAGAGATCCGGGAAGAATTTGACGCGATCCATGTCCATCAGACGGAGATCTCCAGATATGACAAAAACCCGGGAAAGTGCAGGATCAGGATCCAGTCCTCTGTGGAGTATCTGCATACATTAAGGACGCCGGATAAAAAGAAAAATGTGGAGCGGGAAAAAGAGCAGCACCGCTTTAATATGGAACTCGTCTATATCCAGGATATCACGAAGATCAGGGACGGAGAGACTGCGATCGGCGTCAGCTGTCCGCATTGCGGGGCTCCGATCGCGGGACTTGGAGACCGTGTCTGCCCGTACTGTGGAGGCGCTGTTGAGCCGGTGAATGTGAGAGTGTGGGAGCTGCACCGGATCGAAGAGGTGTGAAAAAAGAGACAGTCGCCAAGGTATCGCGCAAGCGTGGATTTTGGCTCGTTGTTTGTGTAAATAAAAAACGTGTGAAGAATGATTACTCATTTTCACACGTTTTTTTAGATGAAACTTATTTTGCTTTCGCAGTTTCCTGCTTTTTGATCTCCGGTAAGATCAGACCAAGTGCTGTGAGCACTACCGGTGTGATTACATTTAATGCTGTGGAAGCGATATCGCCTTCAACATACATTCCGAGGAGACAGCAAGCTGCGGTTACGAAGAAGCACCAGCCGCCTGCAACAAGGGCAACTGTCTGGTTCTTTGTAAATTTGTACTCCGGGTTGAACTTGTTGAGGGATTTTCTGAGAGCAATGTATGCTGCGAATACCCACAAGTAACGAAGCGGCATGGTTACAGAGTTCAGTTTGTTTAACTGAGTCAGAACGGATGCAGCACCCGGTACGAAGGACTGGATCAGGATGATGCTGCCGGATAAGCAGATAACCATCTTGATACCGTTGATGTATGCGCCATGCTCATTCTTCTTTAAGAGGCCGGACGGAACGAACTGTCTTGCGTCCTCGTTGTCAAGAAGTATACGAAGCGGAGCGTCGATACTTAATACAAGTGTGGAGAACTGACCGATGGCGTTGCATGCTGCGTAGATAACGAGCAGGAGGTTGCCAACATGGTAGTACTCACCGAGCTTCTGGAAGGACCAGTAAGCGCCGTTGGAAACGTAGGACTTGAAGCTGTCTGTGCTCTCGTTGATGACAGCCGGATCAAACATCATGCCCATCGCGATACTTCCGAGGATCGCGCAGACCATAACCATAACGGCTAACATGATCATACCCTTCGGGAATCCCTTGGACGGATCTTTTACCTTATTTACATAAGGGGAGATCTTCTCGCATCCGCCGACTGCGAATACAAGGATGGAAAGGGATGTGAAGTAGTTCACGTTGAACTGCGGGATCAGACCTTTTACTGTGTAATCAGCAGATACGAAACCGCCGTTCGGGTTGATGACCGGTGCTGCGAACATCATTAAGATGAACAGGATGGACATTACGAACATACTGGAACCAGCGATCGTCGCTAATTTCTTTAACGGGTTTAAGCCGCGGCTTGCAACCCAGCAGAAGAACAGGAAGACAGCGAGTGTTGCCATCTGTACAGCGATCGTCGGGAATGTGTCGTAAGTGGAGCCGTTCTGGAATACCATCCAGCTTAATGCCTTTAATCCGCCGCTTCCTTTACTTGCGATGTAAGTTACATGGCAAGCCCAGTAAGTCCAGCCAGCGTAATAAGCGCATTTCGGGCCGATCGTTTCGTGGATCCAGGAGCTCACGCCGCCGCCGGACTGTTTGAACGCGGAGCCGAGCTCACCTACCATCAGGGCATAAGGCACGAAATAGAGAGCGAACATCAGAATCCAGCTGAAGATTACCTGTACTCCGTTGAAGTAAACGAAGCCATTCAGCACGTTTCCGAATCCCCAAACCGTGGAGAATGCCATGAAGGCCAGGGTGTACCAGTCGATTTTCTTGGTGTTTTCCATAAGAGACCTTCCTTTGATATAAAATTGTATTTGTCCGTTTGACACGAACTTGTTTAGTATAACATAAATTTTTGAAAAGATGAACCATTTATTATAAGGAAATAAATGAGATTCGGTTAATAAAATTCTGCGAAAACTGGATACAACGTGAAAAAATGCAGAGTTCAGATGAGATTATAAAGGAAAAAACAGGATTCCGGAAAAATAAAAGGGAGATTACAAAAGGGGAGTGAAAAAGTAAGAGAGAACAAGATCTGAATGTCTTTACTATACGGACAAATGTGAAAAATTGGCGGAAAAATCGGAAATGGATGCGGAATACCATCAGAAATTTCCCGACGGATCCATCCCGGAGGAGAAAATATTACAAAAATATCCTTTATGTTGGTAGGTAAATAGGAAAAAAACAGAATAAAAGAAAACTGTAACTGCGGATGCAGGGATTATTTTGTGGAAATTGGATTTCCGGTTTTCTGATTATGTGGTAAAATAGTAAAAGATCTATTCAGACGAAGCCGGAGAGGCGGATCAGATGAGAGAAAGAAGAGGAAGACTATGAGGGAATGAAAAAGTCTGCGGGATATTATTGATGCGGTGGGAGCCGTGAAATTACAGAGAGGACAGGTGATGAAGGATGGGATATTCCGGATATGAGTGGCTGTGGCTGTTTTTTGCCTACAGCTTTTCCGGCTGGGTTCTTGAGACCGTGACAGCGGCGGTGAGGCAGAAACGCTTTGTAAACAGAGGCCTTGTAAACGGACCGCTCTGTGTGATCTATGGAATTACCGGATCTGCACTGATGCTGGTATGCAGAGACCTCAGGGGGATCTGGCTGTTTCTTGGAAGTATGATCTTTTCCACGCTGGCGGAATGGATCGCCGGTCATGTGATCGAAAAAATGTACCATGAGCGCTGGTGGGACTATTCTCATGTGAAATGGAATCTGGATGGCTATATCTGCTTTCCGGTCTCCGTGATCTGGGGCGTTCTGGGATTTGTCACCATGCGATGGGGAGCGCCGCTTCTGATTGACGTATTCCGGATGATCCCGATGACTCCGGCCCATCTTGTGATCTGGATCCTCAGCGGGATCCTGATCCTGGATGTCGCGGCAACTCTGTGCATCCTGTCCGGAAGAAGCCGGAGGATCCGCCAGTGGCAGGGCGTTGACTCCTGGCTGACCGGTGTGAGTTCCAGACTTGAGCGCAGGATCTACGGCTGGGTGGACCGAAGGATCCAGAATGCGTACCCGGAAGCGGCTTACCGCAGGGAGCTTCAGGCCGAGGCCGAGCAGAGAAAGACCGTCTTTGCCTACGGACTCTGTTTCTATAAGATCGCACTTTTGCTTGTTGTCGGCGCATTTTTGGGAGATATCGTGGAGACGATCTTCTGCCGGCTGACGGCAGGAATCTGGATGAGCCGGAGCAGTTTTGTCTGGGGCCCGTTCAGTATCGTCTGGGGAGTGGCTCTCGCGGCGGCGACGATGCTTTTGTACCGCTACCGGAAATATTCGGACCGCTTTCTGTTCTTTATGGGCACATTTTTAGGAGGCGCGTATGAATATACCTGCAGCGTCATGACGGAGATCATGTTCGGAAAAGTATTCTGGGACTACAGTAAGATCCCGTTTAACCTTGGCGGGCGCATCAACCTTCTGTACTGTTTTTTCTGGGGGATCGCGGCGGTTGTCTGGATCAAAGGTGTTTACCCGGTGATGTCCGCCTGGATCGAGAAGATCCCGATCCGCTTTGGAAAGATCGCGACATGGCTGCTCCTTGTCTTTTTCTGTGTGGATATGGCGGTTTCCGGACTGGCGTTGATCCGGAGCAGTGAACGGGAAAAGGGAATCCCGGCGACATCGTCCTGGCAGCAGGAGATGGATGAGCATTATGGGGATGACGTGTTGAAAAAGATCTATCCGAATGCGCTGAAGGTGGATTAAGGGAGAAAAAGTTAAGATGGATAAAGAAAAGCAGCAGCAGATCAAATATCAGCTGCTGCTTTTTAAAACGCGCATTTTTGAGGACTGCCGGGGCAGCTTCCGTTGTTTTTATGAGAGAGTAGCTTCGGGCAGTGCGGGAGTTATGCTTCCGCTTTCCAGAGTCCATGAAGATTGCAGTACTCATAAACTGCGATCAGCTTTTCACCGTCAGCGAGGAAGAACTCTGCTTCTGGTTTATCTTCCGGAGTAAGAGAACGGCAGTGGGTTCCGAAATTTGTCTCGATCAGGATCCACTGGATATAGTGTTTTTCCATCATCGGATGTTCCACAGAGCCGACTTTTACGGAAACTTTATTTCCGTTTACTTCGAAGGCCGGGACATGTTTTTCGTGTGCACCGTCCGAAGTGCCGGGGATCAGTTCCGTCATTTTCTCTCCGCAACAGACAACCGGGACGCCGGAATCGTTCATTTTTGTGATGATATTCTTGCAGTGATTGCAGATATAGAATTTTACGCTCATAGAGGACCTCCTTGTGAATAATCTAAAATAATAATAGTAACTGTTATTGATATAATACCATAAGAAATACCATATTGCAAGGATTATTAAAAAAATAGAATAAGATTTTTAGCTTTCAGTCTGTATTTGTTGGGAGTCAGAAGAATAAATTTACAGGCTTATGATTTATGGAAAGCCACAGCAGCAAAACACAGGAAAATCTGGCTACAGGATCACACCGTGGATTTTCCGGGCTATGTGAGAGTACAGAGTGGAAAACTGGAGAAAGGATCAATAAAAAGAAGTGCTGGGAACGGGAAAAAGAGCTTGGGACAGGAGAGAGAGTTTTGTCCGGCTGAGATTAAAAAAAGGACGCTGCAGATTTTGCAGCGTCCTTTGAAATTGCGAAATGGAAGCAGTTCCAATAAATTTAAGATCAGATCTGCGGGCCAGCGGCAACAAGTGCTTTGCCGGCTTCGTTGCTCTCGTATTTTGCGAAGTTCTTGATGAATCTTCCGGAGAGGTCTTTTGCTTTCTCTTCCCAGTCAGCAACGTTTGCGTATGTATCGCGTGGGTCGAGGATCTTGGAGTCAACGCCCGGAAGCTCGGTCGGAACTTCGAAGTTGAAGTACGGGATCTTTTTTGTCGGAGCGTTTAAAATATCGCCGTTTAAGATCGCATCGATGATTCCACGGGTATCTTTGATGGAGATACGTTTTCCGGTTCCGTTCCAGCCTGTATTTACGAGGTATGCCTTAGCGCCGCTCTTTTCCATCTTCTTAACGAGCTCTTCCGCATATTTTGTCGGATGGAGTTCGAGGAATGCCTGACCAAAGCAAGCGGAGAAGGTCGGTGTCGGCTCTGTAATTCCGCGCTCGGTTCCGGCAAGTTTTGCTGTGAAACCGGACAGGAAGTAGTATTTTGTCTGCTCCGGAGTCAGGATGGATACCGGCGGAAGTACGCCGAATGCATCTGCGGAGAGGAAGATCACGTTCTTTGCTGCCGGACCTGCGGAGATCGGGCGGACGATATTTTTAATATGGTCGATCGGATAGGAGACACGGGTGTTCTCAGTTACGCTCTTGTCAGTGAAATCGATCACGCCGTCCTTGTCGAGAGTTACGTTCTCGAGAAGGGCGTTGCGCTTGATCGCATTGTAGATATCCGGCTCGGAATCTTTATCGAGGTTGATAACCTTCGCGTAGCAGCCGCCCTCGAAGTTGAATACTCCGTTGTCGTCCCAGCCGTGCTCGTCATCACCGATCAGGAGACGTTTCGGATCTGTGGAAAGAGTTGTCTTACCGGTTCCGGAGAGACCGAAGAAGATCGCGGTGTTCTTGCCTTCCATATCGGTGTTTGCAGAGCAGTGCATGGAAGCGATGCCCTTTAACGGAAGGTAGTAGTTCATCATGGAGAACATACCTTTCTTCATTTCTCCGCCGTACCAGGTATTGATGATAACCTGCTCGCGGCTTGTGATATTGAAGACAACGGCTGTCTCGGAGTTTAAGCCGAGTTCCTTGTAGTTCTCAACTTTTGCCTTGGATGCGTTGTAAACAACGAAATCCGGCTCGAAGTTCTCGAGTTCTTCAGCAGTCGGTTTGATGAACATGTTCTTTACGAAGTGTGCCTGCCATGCGACCTCAACGATGAAACGGATCGCCATGCGGGTATCTTTGTTTGCGCCGCAGAATGCGTCGACAACGAAGAGTCTCTTATTGGAAAGTTCTTTTAATGCGATATCTTTTACTGCCTTCCAGGTTTCCTGAGAAGCCGGATGGTTGTCGTTCTTGTATTCGTCAGATGTCCACCATACAGTATCTTTGGAATTTTCATCCACAACGATAAATTTATCTTTCGGTGAACGGCCGGTGTAGATACCGGTCATAACATTAACTGCTCCGAGTTCGCTGACCTGTCCTTTTTCATAGCCTTCGAGTTCCGGTTTCATTTCCTCCTCGAATAACATTTCATAAGACGGGTTGTAGACGATCTCTGTGGTTCCGGTGATGCCATACTTGCTTAAATCAATCTTTGCCATCGCTTATCTAACCTCTTTTCATAAATTTGATGAAAATTTTGTACATGTTCAGATTTGAACAGGTACCATTACCTGGAATTTTTACAGGCAATAATGATATCTTTCAATTCCATTATACATGAAAATTGGACAAAATCAACAACAAAATAGCAAACTTTGTTAAAATAATATCATTCTTTTGCTGCGATACGTTTCTTGCACTGAAATTCTAAGAAAATAAAGGAAAGACGTTATTTTCGAAGGAAAAGAAACAAATTGCAGTTGACAAAATTAGATAGTTGTACTATCATCCAAACTGGTTGATGGTACAACTAAAAAGTACATATCTGCGGGTGGGACCGGAGACGGCTGCAACAGCAGGAGAAGCTCATAGAGCGCGTTTTGAACAGGCGGAAAGAATTCTGCCAGAAAGGAGATCATATATGGATCAGACGGAGAGAAAGATGACGAAGATCGCCCGTGAGGTCGGAAAATTTACGGTGCAGACGATGAAAGAAGAGGGGATCGGAACGGCGGAATTTGATTTTATCCATCTTGTCCGCCACAATCCGGGGATCACCCAGACGGAGGTCCGGGAAAAGTTAAAGATCGATAAAGGAGCCGCGGCAAGACGGGCAGCGAGTCTCGAGGCGAAAGGATATCTGGAACGGAAGCCGAATCCGGCGGACGGCCGGAGTCAGCTGCTTTTTGCGACGAAGAAGGCGGAGGAGCTAAAAAATTCAAAGGCGGAGATCGAGACGATCTTTTATGAATGGCTTTTATCCGAACTTCCGGAGGACGAGAGGAACAGATTCTGCGAGACACTGGATAAGCTTTACTGGCGTTCGAAAAATGAGAGGCGTGCGGGGTTTGAAACGGTCTCTAAGCTCGTCGCAGAGCGGCAGAAAGAGGAATCCTGCGGCCGGTATACAGACCATCAGAAGGAACAAGCAGTGAAGCATGACAAAAGAGGAAACGATCATCATAAATAAAAAGAAACTTCATCCGGACCGGATCCTGGATTATTTCCGGGAGGAATGGAAGGTCCTGGCGCTGATCACGGTGTCTGGACTGATCTACAATCTGGGTCTCATGGCGGGACCATGGTTTGAAGGAAAAATGGCGGGCTGCCTGATGAGGATCCTGAGCGGGGCGGAGCGGTTCCCGGCAATGCTCCGGCTGGCGTCTGCTTACGTGATCGTGATCGGGCTGGTGCAGCTGGCCAGATACATCAAGCGGTTTTATGTGCGCCGGTTTGCCAACAATGTGAACAGGAGAATGAAGAGGATCCTCTACCGGACGCTAGTACATAAATCGCGTGTGGAGCTGGAGAAAGAGGGCGCGGGAAATGTCATCACGAAGGCGATCTCCGATGTGGACGACTGCGTGGAAGGCATGAGAAAGTTCACGACGGAGATCTTTGACACGGGCGTGGCGCTTCTCGGCTATATGGGAATGCTGTTTTACTACGACTGGAGACTTGCACTCTGTTCACTGATCTTTCCGCCGTTTTCCTATATTATCGCGGAGAAGATGAAACGGATCGTCCAGAGAACGGGGGCTGCTTACAAGGAACAGACCGGAAAACTCAATGCAGCGACACTGGACCGGATCACAAACGCGATCACATACCGGGTGTTCGGATGTGAGAAGGAGCGGGGAGAAGATTATGAGGTCCATCTGAAAGAGTATGAGCGTGCGGCAGTCAGGGCCAATATCTGGAACGCGGCCCTGCCGCCGGTCTACAAGGTGATCGCGATGGCGGGAACCGTGATGATCCTGTATTTTGGCTCTAAGAACATCCTTGGAAGCGGCTGGACGAGCTGGGATGTCGCAGCATTTACGACCTTCCTCGCGTGCTATACGAAGCTTTCCGACAAGTCCTCGAAGGCGGCGAAACTCTTCAACGCGGTCCACAAGGCACAGGTGTCCTGGAAGCGGATCCATCCGTATATGGAGCGGGCTGCTCAGGCTGAGGAGGAGGATGAGATCGCAGAGCAGACTGAAAAATTCAGTGCAAAAACAGGCGAAAGTCATACGGAACACGGCGTCATTTCCGCAGATCATCTGACATTCAGCTATCCGGGCAGTGCGCCGATCTTTGAGGATCTTTCATTCACCGCGAAACCTGGACAG
The DNA here is from genome assembly GCF_018785365.1 of Clostridium sp. MCC344. Taxonomy (NCBI): domain Bacteria; kingdom Bacillati; phylum Bacillota; class Clostridia; order Eubacteriales; family Clostridiaceae; genus Clostridium; species Clostridium sp. MCC344. The sequence goes on from NZ_WQPQ01000056.1 coordinate 60,394, forward strand.
ATCATCGGAATCACGGGTCCGGTGGCGTGCGGAAAATCGACGCTCGGAAAGACATTTCTCTGCGAATATCCGTATGAAGGCCATCTGACATATGGCGGCAAAGAACTCTCCTCCTGTACGGAACGGGAGCGGAGCAGACTCATCGGATATCTCGGACATGATCCGGAACTTTTGGGCGACAGCATCAGAAATAATGTTCTTTTGGGAGATGACAGTGATGTCTGGACATGGCTGCGTGCTGTATGCTTTGATGAGGAGGTCCGGGAGATGGAGGACCGGGAAGATACGGTTGTCGGAAACAGCGGCGTCCGTCTCTCCGGCGGTCAGGCGGCGCGCCTTGCCCTGGCGAGAATGCTTTGCCATGGAAAGCTGGTGATGATCCTGGATGATCCGTTCTCGGCTCTGGACAAGAGCACGGAGAAACAGGTGTTTGAACATCTGAAGGAGCTCTCGAAGGACCGGATCGTATTCTTGATCTCCCACAGACTGTATCTGTTCCCGGAGTTCGACCAGGTGATCTGGATGGAACACGGGACGGGAACATGCAGCACGCATGAGAAGCTGATGGCAGAAAATAAACAGTATGCCGAGTTGTATCACGCGCAGGCTGCGGAGAAAGAGTCTGCGAATGATGCAGAAGAGATGCAGAAAAAGGAATGTGGAGCTGAAAACAAGGCGTCAGGAGAAATTCGGAAAAACAGGAGATCATCGTCTGATGGGAATGAAAACGGTGGGGAAAGGAGGAAAAAGCAATGAGTGGAAAGAAGAATATCAGTGCGGCATCGATCATCGGAAAAACGGTCACGCGGGAAAAATGGCTTTCCATCGGGATCGTTCTGACGGTGACGGGAGCGGTTGCCATTTCTCTGCTTCCGCCTCTTGTTCTCGGAAAAATCATTGACCGGATCGCCGGCGGAAATTTTTCGGGTTTTTCCATGGCGGCGGAGTATTTTCTGCTGATCTTCCTGACCGGGGCGCTGGAGTCCCTGAGAGAGAGTTTCCTCACTGTCTTTGGTCAGAAGATGACGCATGCGTTCAGGAGCGAGCTCTCCGATAAGCTTGTCCGACTGAGTGCAGACACATTAAATAAGGAAGAACCGGGAGCTGTGGTTTCCAGATTTGTCGGCGATGTTGACACCGTGGAAGCGCTGTTTACCTCCGGGATCATCAGCATGTTCGCGGATGCATGCAGAGTCGTCAGCATTTTTGCGGTGATCTGGTTCCAGAACCGCGGACTCGCACTGCTCTTGATCATTCTGATCCCGGTGATCTTTGTGTTCACGAGGATCGTACAGAATCGGATGCTCACGGCGCAGCTTGCAAACCGTGTGGCGGTGAGCCGTGTCACAAACCATGTTCCGGAGACGATCCGCTGTATCCGGACGATCCACACGCTGGGAAAAGAGACGTACATGGAGAAACGGTATGATGACTATATCGGGGAGAGTTATTCTGCAATCGAGAAGACAAACTTCTATGATGCAGTCTACTCACCGGTGATCCTGTTTCTCAACGCGGTCGCCGTTGCGGCCGTGATGCTGCTCGCCGCGTCCGGAAATGCGAAGGTCCTGGCTTTGTTCGGCATGTCCGTGGGAACGTCGGTTGCAGTCATCAATTATATTTCCCAGGTGTTCTCCCCGATCGAGAATCTCGGAATGGAGATCCAGACGATCCAGTCGGCGGTTGCCGGTGTATACAGGATCAATGAGTTCCTGGCGAAAACGGAGAGGGAGAACATGAAGGAGACCATGCCGGACCATGCCGGAAAATCGGAGCCGGGAAAGGAAAAGGACGGAGAGACTGATACCGGAGATAAGCGGAAGGAAAAGAAGAACACAGAGGGAGAAACGTGCATGGATCACGGGGGATCGAAAGAAGAACCCTGTGTAGAATTTAAGAATATTACTTTCGGCTACGATGACCATGTTGTTTTGAAAAATTTAAGTTTCGCAATTTACCCAGGCGAGCAGGTGACGCTGACGGGGCGCACCGGCGCCGGAAAGAGTACGATCTTTAAGCTGCTTTTGGGACTTTACAGGCCGAATTCCGGTGAGGCGCTGATCGAGGGCGAGGAGGCATACCGGATCCCGGACAGGGAGAAGCGGACGAAGTTTGGTTATGTGGAGCAGTCGTTCCACATGGTCCCGGGGACGGTGCGCGACCAGATCACGCTGTTTGATGCGGCGATCGGGGATGAGGAGGTTCAGGCAGCTGCAGAGCTTGTGGGGCTTCACGAGACGATCATGGGGCTGGACCAGGGATATGACACGTTATGTAAACCGGAAATCTTCTCTCAGGGACAGTGGCAGCTTTTGTCTATCGCAAGAGCAGTTGCCGGAGAACCGAGGATCCTGCTTCTCGATGAGATCACGGCGAATCTGGATGCAGATACGGAGGAGATGGTGCTCCGGGCGCTGAAGAGTGCGTCTGAGGGGCGGACGGTGATCTCAATCTCGCATCGGGTTTATCAGAGAGATGCGGGGGAGAGGATCAGGTATTTGGAGATTTAATTTTCATTTACAAATTAAGGAAACGGGAATATAATAAGCCGAAGAAAAATACCGCTTTTTGTCAGGTTTGCATTCGGGAATCGTTGGTTCCGGAGGGTACTTTCCTGGCAGGGCGGTCTGGCGGGAGGTAAAAAATGTCAATTTTATTTGCAATTGTATTCCTTGTGTTGATCTTTAAATGTGTCGGCCTTGTCCTCGGAGTCTGCGGAAAGCTTCTTGGTGCGGTCCTCAGTCTGTTTGGATTTATCGTATCGATCGCGATCGGAGCTGTTGTGTTCGGACTTTCTACGGCGTTTGCGCTGGTGCTGTTATGCATCGCGGCAGTATGGCTTTTGATCAAGCTGATCTTCTAGAGTTTTGCTGAAGCGCTAAAATCCGCGGCGTAGTCTTGACAAACGGGAGAAAATCCATTAAAATCCATCATATATGCATATCAGACAGGCCTTGAAGAGGGAAAGTAGATGAAGGGCGGCATTTCAGAGAGAAAGCGGATGGTGAGAGCTTTTATGTGCGCGTCGTTGAACCGGCCTCGGAGCTTTGTGCGAGAGATGGAAAATGTCGTAATGGACAGCTAAGATCACGGAGATCGGGATTGCTGCGGAACGACTGCATCGTTAAGTACAGCGTAGATCCGGCGTTAACGGATATCAGAGGAGAGTTTCCGCGACAGGCGGAAGCTAATTTGGGTGGTAACGCCGGCTGTCGGTCCCTTGCGTGGGGAGCGGCAGCCTTTTTTGTTTCACAGGAAATTCCGATGGAACTTCCTGTGAAACAAAAAGGCACTGCGTGCCTAAGATGCGCACTCGCGCGAAGATGAAGGCTGTCGCAAGCGACCGCGCGAGACGCCTGAATGTGCCAGGACACATTCCTTTTTAACAGGAAATTCTCCGCATCTGAAACAGAGAGACATGCAGACAATGAATTTTTATATAAAGGAGAAAACAATGGCAAGAGACAAGAAACTTGTGGAATCCATCACTTCCATGGAAGACGATTTCGCGCAGTGGTACACAGACGTTGTAAAAAAGGCAGAATTATGTGATTATGCGAGCGTAAAGGGCTGCATGGTCATCAAACCGGACGGATATGCGATCTGGGAGAATATCCAGCATGAGCTTGATAAGCGCTTTAAAAAAGCAGGCGTAAAGAATGTTTACATGCCGTTATTCATTCCGGAGAGTTTACTTGATAAAGAGAAAGACCATGTCGAAGGTTTCGCACCGGAGGTAGCATGGGTGACTCAGGGAGGTCTTGAGCCGCTTCAGGAGCGTCTCTGTGTCCGCCCGACATCCGAGACTCTGTTCTGTGATTTCTACCAGAAAGACATCCACTCCTACCGTGATCTTCCGAAGGTTTACAACCAGTGGTGTTCCGTTGTGAGATGGGAGAAGACGACAAGACCGTTCCTTCGTTCCAGAGAGTTCTTATGGCAGGAGGGCCACACAGCTCATGCGACTGCTGAGGAAGCTCAGGAGAGAACGATCCAGATGTTAAATCTCTATGCTGACTTCTGTGAGGATTTCCTTGCGATCCCGGTTGTCCGCGGACAGAAGACAGACAAGGAGAAGTTCGCAGGTGCAGAGGCAACCTACACGATCGAGTCCTTAATGCATGACGGTAAGGCACTTCAGTCCGGAACCAGCCACAACTTCGGGGATGGTTTTGCGAAGGCATTCGGAATCCAGTATTCTGATAAAGATAACCAGTTAAAATATGTTCACCAGACATCCTGGGGTATGACAACCCGTATGATCGGTGCGATCATCATGGTACATGGTGACAACGAAGGTCTTGTACTTCCGCCGAACGTAGCTCCGACACAGGTTGTGATCGTTCCGATCCGCCAGCAGCAGGAGGGCGTTCTCGAGAAGGCAAGAGAAGTGGAAGAGGTTCTCTCCAACTTCCGCGTAAAAGTTGATGATTCCGACAAGAGCCCGGGCTGGAAGTTCTCTGAGTCCGAGATGAGAGGAATCCCGGTTCGTGTAGAACTCGGACCGAAGGATATCGAGGCAGGACAGGCAGTTCTTGTCCGCCGTGATACTCACGAGAAGATCACAGTTGCATTAAGCGAGATCGCAGAGAAGGTTGACGAGCTCTTAAAGACGATCCAGCACGATATGTACGAGCGTGCGAAAGCACATCGTGACGCGCATACTTACGATGCCCACAACATGGAAGAGATGAAGGACATCGCAGACAACAAGCCGGGCTTCATCCGTGCAATGTGGTGCGGCTGCCAGGAGTGTGAGGACAAGTTAAAAGAGCAGGTAGGCGTTACATCCAGATGTATGCCGTTCAAGCAGGAAAAGCTCGCTGATACCTGCGTATGCTGCGGCAAACCGGCAACCAAGATGGTTTACTGGGGCAAAGCATATTAATGAAACGATGGGATATCAAAGACCTGACGCTCGGGGGGCTGTTTACAGCCCTCATCGCCGTCGGGGCTTTTCTTAAGATCACGATCCCTGTCCAGCCGGTGCCGATGCATTTTACGCTGCAGTTTTTCTTTGTCCTGCTGGCGGCTCTGCTCCTGGGATCAAAGCGGGCGTTTGCGAGTGTGATCACATATCTTGTGATCGGACTCTGCGGACTTCCGATCTTTGCGACGGGCGGCGGACCGGCGTATCTGTTAAAACCGACGTTCGGATTCCTGATCGGCTTTGCGGCGGCTGCTTTTGTGACCGGACGTGTATATGAGATCAGAAAGAGCACATCATTCTTCTGGCTGTTGTTTTCCGCGTTCTGGGGACTTCTCGCGGATTATGCCTGCGGAATGATCTATTTTTATGTGTGCAGCAATTTTGTCCTCGGCGTGAGTGTCGGCTGGAAGCTTGTGTTTATCAACTGTTTCCTCCTGACGGTCGGTGAGGATTTTATTTTATGTATTCTGGCGGCTGTGCTTGCAAAACGGCTGATCCCGATCCTAGGGAAGCTTGCAAAGTAAGAAGAAAATCCGGGTCGGTCTTTTGAGCAACGGTTCGGCAGGGCAGGCAGTGCAGACAGAACCTTGTGGAGTTTCGAAATGAAATTTCCGATAAAGAAAAAGGAGGTACCGGACCAGTGAGAATTGAGATGCCTTATGAGGCGGAATGGATCATTGACAATATACGAAGCCACGGATATGAGGCGTTTATCGTCGGCGGCTGTGTCCGGGACGCCGTTCTCGGAAGGATCCCGGGGGACTGGGATATCACAACCTCTGCAAAGCCGGAGCAGGTGAAGGAGATCTTCGGAAAGACGGTCGATACGGGATTGAAGCACGGCACGGTGACGATCATCAAGCATGGAAAAGGCTATGAGGTGACGACATACCGGATCGATGGGGAATATCTGGATGGGAGACATCCGGAGACCGTGGAATTTACGCCGGATCTGAGGGAAGATCTGAAACGCCGGGATTTTACGATCAACGCCATGGCATACAGCCATGAGACGGGGATCGTGGATGAATTTGAGGGCATGGAGGATCTGAAACGCCGGGTGATCCGGTGCGTCGGCTGTGCGAGGGACCGCTTTACGGAGGACGCGCTGAGGATCCTAAGGGCTGTCCGGTTTGCCGCCCAGCTTGATTTTGTGATCGAGGATGAGACATACCGGGCGATCGCCGAGATCGCGCCGAACCTGGTCCATGTCAGCAAGGAGAGGATCCAGGTGGAGCTCACGAAACTCCTGCTCTCGGATCATCCTGAGAAGATCTGGATGGTGGAGGAGACCGGGATCGCATCGTATGTGGCCCCGGGATTTCCGGAGGTCTTTGAGCGGGAACTCCGGGAGAATGAGCCAGAAAGCGGAAGCATGATGCAGGAAAAACGGAATGACCGGGAGATCCTTAAAACATGCTGGAAGGGCGTTTCCTCCCTCACGGCGGATAAGTCCCACCGGTGGGCCGGATTTCTGCGCCATATGAAGCCGGAAGAAGCGGTGAAGATCTTACGAGGCCTGAAACTTGATAATGATACGATCGGGAACGTGAAAAACATGCTGAATGTTTTTCAGACACCTCCTGGTGCGGATAAGATCGAGATCAGAAGAGCCCTGAGTAAGGTTACGGAGTACCAGTTCCTCGGTGCCATGCAGTTAAAGAAAATGGACGGAGACCAGAATGTCCCGGAGATCCTGCATCTTTTTGAGGAGATCAGGGAAGCTGGGGACTGCGTAAGTCTGAAACAGCTTGCGGTCAATGGCGGTGATCTTCTTGCGATGGGACTGGAACATGGAAAAGAGATCGGAGACGGACTCCTGTATCTTTTGAACATTGTGATCGAACATCCAGAACTGAATAAAAAAGATATATTATTAGAAAAAATTAGCCAATTCAAATAATACCAGAAGAACATTGTATGAAGGACATCTGCCGGGAATCCGACAGGTGTCTTTTGCTGTTGCGGATGTATGCTTGTGGGAATAATCACCATGGTTTTCTCATATCTTGTGCAGAAAGCTGGAAAAGGTCAGAACGGGATATGGGGGGATCAAATCGTGATCGACTGGAAAGAAGAGGCAGAGAAAACGTATGGATTTCAGGTGAATACACTGCGGCGGGGACGCGGGTCCTGGATCCTGGAGACGGATCAGGGGCTGCGGCTTTTAAAGGAATATCGGGGAAGCGTGAACCGTCTGGAGTTCGAGGAGGCGGTTTTGCAGTCTCTGGACGGGATGGAGACGGTAAAGGCAGATCAGTATGTGAGAAACTCCGAGGGAGAACTTTTATCTTCGGCGGAGGATGGAAGCCGGTATATTGTGAAACAATGGTATGCGGACCGGGAATGTGATCTGAAAGATGAGAAGGAGCTCCTCTCGGCGGCCCGGGCGCTGGCGCTCCTGCACCGGCAGTTTCGCGAAGTAAAGAGGCAGGCTGAATGGAATATGAGATCCATGGTCTCGCCGCCGCTTTTTGAAGCGATGCGACGCCATAACCGGGAGCTCAGGAGGGCGAGAACGTTTATCCGGGGAAAGCGGAAGAAAAATGAGTTTGAGCTCTGCGTGATCAGGAATTTTGAGTGTTTCGCGGTGCAGGCAGAGGAAGCGGAGCAGGGAATGGAACGGCTGTATGAAAAACATGGTGAGGAGATCATGAACGGATATGCGGTCTGCCACGGGGAGCCGGACTACCACCATATTCTGATCGGAAACGGATATACGGCAGTGACGGAATTCAACCAGATGCACCTGGGTGTGCAGATGGAGGACCTGTACTATTTTCTCAGAAAGATCATGGAAAAACATGACTGGAATGAGCGCCTGGGGAGACAGATCATGGAGACGTATGAGCGCGTGCTGCCGATCACGGAGCTGGAACGGCAGGTGCTTTACTATCTGTTCCGGTATCCGGAGAAATACTGGAAGCAGATCAATTTTTATTACAATGCCAACAAGGCCTGGGTGCCTGCGAAGAGCACGGAGAAGATCAAAAAACTGGAGGCACAGCAGAAGATGCGCGAGAAGTTTATCCGCTTTTTTTCCTAGTTGGGAATTTTCGGAACCGAAAATTCCGTATGATACCGTTGGAGTCGCGGATTTTGCCGATTCGGAATGCGGAGCATCGGCAAAATCCTGTTACAGTGTGCGGGCATGGAGTGTCCGTGTACTGTAACATGTTTATCCGGGTGCCTGAAAAATAATGAGTGTACAGGCTTGCAGAACAGGATTGTTATATGATAAGATATGATATAAAAATGCGGCTGTGACCGGAATATAACAGACAGCCGCACAAAGGAGGAAATCCCATGAAATGTCCATTTTGTGGTGCACAGGATACAAAAGTCATCGATTCGCGCCCGGCGGATGACAACAGTTCGATCAGACGCCGCCGTCAGTGCGAAGAGTGCGGGAAACGTTTTACGACGTATGAAAAATTAGAGACAATGCCGCTTATGATCATCAAGAAAGACGACTCCAGAGAACCGTACAACCGGGAGAAGATCGAGAATGGAATCCTTCTTTCCTGTCATAAGCGCCCGGTCTCTTCGGAACAGATCACGAAGATGATCGATGAGATCGAAAAACAGATCTTCAGTATGGAGGAGCGGGAGATCCCGTCCGTGACGATCGGTGAGCTTGTCATGAAAAAGTTAAAGATGGTGGACGAGGTTGCCTATGTCCGTTTCGCGTCCGTCTACCGGGAGTTTAAGGATGTGAACGCATTTATGGAGGAGCTCGCGAAGTTCCTGAACAATAAATAAGAGATGGGGAGAAAACTGCAAAGGGCTGAAAAATTCAAGCCGAACGCAGGGCAGCAGTATGTTTGAGACATTTTATCCGGGAAACTATGTGGACAGTGCATATGAGATCCCATACGAAAAACTTTATGAGAGAGGATATCGCGGGATCATCTTTGATGTGGACAACACGCTGGTTCCCCACGGTGCACCGGCAGATGCGCGGGCGATCGAATTGTTTGAGCGGCTCCGCGCGATCGGGTTTTCGACCTGCATCCTTTCCAACAATAAAGAGCCGCGGGTATCTCCGTTCGCTGACAAGGTGGGGAGTCCCTATATTTTTAAGGGCGGAAAACCGTCGAGAAAAGGATATGAGCGGGCCATGGAACGGATGAAAACAGACCGCGACACGACATTGTTCGTCGGGGATCAGCTTTTTACGGATGTCTGGGGCGCAAACCGGACAGGCCTCTACTCGATCCTCGTAAAGCCGATCAATCCCAAAGAGGAGATCCAGATCGTCCTGAAACGCTATCTCGAGGCGATAGTTCTCGCGTTTTACAGGAAACGATTGAAAAAAATGGGGCAGACAGCCGGGGATTTTTGCAAAAAATAGTTGAAAACCGCAGTAGAATAGTATAGAATAGGATAGAATCAGCTATTAGCGTGAAATGTGAAATAAAATAATTGGAAACAGTTTTAAGGAGGATTATCATTTATGGTATCAGCAGGTGATTTCAGAAATGGCGTTACACTCGAAATTGATGGACAGGTCGTACAGATCTTAGAGTTCCAGCATGTAAAACCGGGTAAAGGCGCTGCTTTCGTTAGAACAAAATTAAAAAACGTGATCAACGGCGGTGTTGTTGAGAGAACTTTCCGTCCGACCGAGAAATTCCCGGCAGCAAGAATCGACCGTGTGGACATGCAGTATTTGTATGCAGACGGCGACCTTTATAACTTCATGGATGTTAACACATACGAGCAGATCGCATTATCCACAGATGTTGTTGGCGATGCATTAAAGTTCGTAAAAGAGAACGAGACTGTTAAAGTCTGCTCCTACAACGGCAAGGTATTCTCTGTTGAGGCTCCGTTATTCGTAGAGCTTGAAGTAACAGATACAGAGCCGGGCTTCAAGGGCGATACAGCTACAGGCGCAACAAAGCCGGCTACTCTTGAGACAGGCGCTCAGATCAACGTTCCGTTATTCGTAAACCAGGGTGATCGCGTTAAGATCGATACACGTACTGGTGAGTACCTTTCCAGAGCTTAATCTGCAAAAACAAGTTTCAGAATCCCAGGGAACCAGGTGTTTCCTGGGACTTTTTTTACCCTTTTTTGTGCGAAAAATTGCGTAACAGGTTGCCAATTGGGTAAAATTTTCTTATAATGGAAAGGACAGAGAAAGGAAGTGAACACATAATGGAAGGTCGAAGTCATACGATGGAGGCAGACGCACACCCTGAACCGGTGGCAATACGCATGACCGGGGGCTGCTGTTATGTGTGTTGCCGAAATCAATCTGTTCAGTTGTAACCGGTGTCTTTGGATTTACCGGATGCAATGGCTTTGTCTCCATGATCGCATGAATCTTTGCCGGAAATTCCGGGCAGAAATAACAGATTGTGGGGGAAAAGAAAATGCCGAATGATGGAAATGAAACATTTGACATGGAGCATCTTCTGGAGCTGGCAGAGGAAAAAAAATACCGCCTGCTGAAGGAAGAGCTTGTGGAACTGAACGAGGTGGATATCGCATCGTTCATCGAAGAACTGGACTCTGAGCGCACCGTAATCGTGTTCCGGATGCTGCCGAAGGCGCTGGCGACCGAGGTATTTGCCGAGCTTCCGGTGGACAAGCAGAGCCACATCATCAACAGCATCACAGATAAGGAGCTTTCCGAGATCGTGGATGAGCTCTATGTGGATGATGCCGTTGACCTGGTGGAAGAACTCCCGGCGACGGTGGTCCGCCGTGTTTTACAGAACACGAAGCCGGAGACGAGAAAGCTCATCAACCAGTTCTTAAACTATCCGGAGAACAGTGCCGGAAGTATCATGACAGCCGAGTATATCGGACTGAAAAAGAACATGACGGTGGAGCAGTGTTTCGCCTACATCCGCCATCACGCAGTAGATTCCGAGACAATCTACACCTGCTATGTGATGGACGAAAAAAGGATGTTGGACGGTGTGATCACGGTAAAGGACCTTCTCCTTCAGCCGTATGAGCGCCAGGTCGGCGATATCATGGACACGCACGTCATCAAAGCGAAGACGACCGATGACCAGGAGCTTGTGGCCGATACGATGAACAAGTACGGACTTCTCTCCATGCCGGTCGTGGACAGTGAGGACCGTCTGGTCGGGATCATCACGGTCGACGATGTCATGGAAGTCATGGAGGAAGAGGCGACCGAGGACTTCGAGAAGATGGCGGCGATGCTGCCGAGTGAAAAGCCGTATTTAAAGACGGGCGTATTCACGCTGGCGAAGAACAGGATCCCGTGGCTTCTGATCTTAATGCTTTCCAGTACGATCACAGGTGGGATCCTTGTAAAATACGAGAATGCCTTTGCGGCGATCCCGCTTCTCGTGAGCTTTATCCCGATGTTAATGGATACCGGCGGAAACTCCGGAAGCCAGAGCAGCACGATGATCATCCGTGGTATGGCTGTCGGTGATATCGAGCCGAAGGATATCCTGAAAGTCGTGTGGAAGGAAGTACGGGTCGGTCTGATCGTCGGATTTGTGCTGGCGGTGGTCAATTTTATCCGCCTGATGATCCAGTACCCGGGAAATACGATGATCTGTCTGACGGTTGTGATGAGTCTTTTCTGTACCGTTATCGTCGCGAAGACGATCGGATGCACGCTGCCGATCGGGGCGAAAGTATTAAAACTTGACCCGGCGATCATGGCGTCGCCGATGATCACGACGATCGTGGATGCGGTGAGCCTGATGGTGTACTTTAATCTGGCGTGCCATCTGCTGGATATGACGGTGTAGAGGATGGAAATGATAAGAATGTCTGTCTGCGGACTTATCCGCGGATAAATATATATTAACAGGAGTATGGATTATGGAAAAAGTAAGAACAAGATTTGCGCCGAGCCCGACCGGCCGGATGCATGTAGGTAATTTAAGAACAGCTCTTTACACATACCTGATCGCGAAGCACGAGGGCGGAGATTTCATTCTCCGTATCGAGGATACAGACCAGGAGCGCCACGTTGAGGGCGCCGAGGACATTATCTACCGCACACTGGCAGAGACAGGCCTGGTCCATGACGAAGGTCCGGATAAGGACGGCGGCTACGGTCCGTACGTTCAGAGTGAACGTCAGAAAGCCGGGATCTACATGGAATATGCGAAAAAACTTGTGGAAAAAGGTGAGGCTTACTACTGCTTCTGTACCCAGGAGCGCTTAAATACATTAAAGAAGACCGTAAACGGTGAGGAGATCATGGTTTACGATAAGCATTGCCTGCATCTCTCCAAAGAAGAGGTAGAGGCAAACTTAAAGGCGGGAATGCCGTTCGTCATCCGCCAGAACAACCCGAAAGAGGGAACCACCACATTCCATGACGAGATCTACGGAGATATCACAGTAGACAACGCAGAACTCGACGACATGGTCCTCATCAAATCCGATGGATATCCGACCTACAACTTCGCAAACGTTGTGGACGACCATCTGATGAAGATCACACACGTTGTCCGCGGAAATGAGTACCTTTCCTCATCTCCGAAATACAACCGTCTCTACGAGGCATTTGGCTGGCAGGTTCCGATCTATGTACACTGCCCGACCATCACAAACGAGGAGCACAAGAAATTAAGTAAGAGAAGCGGACATTCCTCCTTTGAGGATCTTCTTGAGCAGGGATTCTTAACAGAGGCGATCGTAAACTTCGTTGCCCTTTTAGGATGGTCTCCGGCAAACAACCAGGAGTTCTTTACACTTGAGGAGCTTGTAAAAGAGTTCGATTACCACAATATGAGCAAGTCTCCGGCTGTCTTTGATATGACAAAGCTCCGCTGGATGAACGGTGAGTACATCAAGAAGATGGATGATGACAAGTTCTTCGAGATCGCAAAACCGTACCTTGAGGCTGTGATCAAGAAACCGCTGAATTTAAAGAAGATCGCCGGAATGGTAAAGACAAGAATTGAGACTCTGCTCGATATCGCGGATCAGATCGATTTCTTCGAGGAAATGCCGGAATACAGCGCAGATATGTATGTTCATAAGAAGATGAAGACAACAAAAGAGAACTCCTTAGAGACATTGAAGGAAGTTCTTCCGATCCTTGAGGCGCAGGATGACTTCAGCAATGACGCTCTCTTTGAGGCTCTTTCCAAATACGTTGCCGATAAGGGCGTAAAGACAGGCTTCGTAATGTGGCCGATCCGTACCGCAGTGTCCGGAAAGCAGATGACTCCGGCAGGCGCTACTGAGATCATGGAGATCATCGGAAAAGAGGAGTCTCTGGCTCGTATTAAGAAGGGAATCGAACTTCTGGAAGCAGCAGAATAATGGATTTTAATCAGGCACAGATGACGGCCCTGGAACACCGGGATGGACCGATGATGGTCCTCGCGGGTCCGGGGTCCGGAAAAACGACAGTAATTACACACAGAATCAAGAGACTGCTGGAGGCGGGCGTTGACCCCTCCGGCATTCTTGTCATTACGTTCACAAAAGCGGCGGCCACGGAGATGAAGGAACGGTTTCTGAGACTGGCGAGGGAAGAAGACGAAAAGCGGAAACAGGCGGAGCAGAGAGCAGGCGGGAGCCGGACGGGGGCGGAAAAGCCCTTTTTTGGAACTGCTGATCCTGGTCCCCGGAGGCGCGAAGCCTGCGGGACGTCTCTGGAGGCGGCAGGTTCCCGTGTGAGCTTTGGAACCTTTCACTCGGTCTTTTACCATATTTTAAAGTGGGCGTACCGTTTCCCTGCCGGAAATGTGATCAGCGGGGAGGAAAAACGCCAGTATTTTAAGAAGTTTCTCGATGAATCAGAGATGGAGGTCGAGGACGAGGCGGAATTTATCTCCTCCATCATCAATGAGATCAGCTACGTAAAAGGCGAGCGCCTGGATCTGAAGTACTACTATTCCCAGAACTGCCCGGAAGAGTGGTTTAAAAAGCTTTATGACGGGTACGATGAGATGCTGAAAACGACGGGAAAGATCGACTTCGACGATATGCTCGTCATGTGCCATGAGCTGTTTACGGAGCGGAAGGACATCCTGGCAGCATGGCAGAAGAAGTTTAAGTATATTCTCGTGGATGAGTTCCAGGATATTAACCTTCTTCAGTATCAGGTTGTCCGGATGCTGGCACTGCCGGAGAACAATCTCTTTATCGTCGGAGATGATGACCAGTCGATCTACCGGTTCCGCGGGGCGAAGCCGGAGATCATGCTCGGCTTTGAAAAGGATTTTCCGGGGACAAAACGGGTGCTTCTGGGAACGAATTACAGGTCTACAAAGGAAATCGTGGAGACCTCTCTTCGCCTTATTGAGCACAATAAGGTCCGGTTTGAGAAGAAGCTGGAGCCGTTCCGGGGATCCGGACGTCCGGTGGATTTCCGGGTTTTCGACAATCCCGGACATGAGATGGACACGGTGGCGCAGAGTATCCGCGCGTACCATGACGCCGGGTATCAGTGGAGCGAGATCGCGGTACTGTTCCGAACAGGGGCAAATTCCGGCCTGATGGCGGAGCGGCTGATGGGCTATAATATTCCGTTTAAGCTGCGGGATGTGATCCCGAATCTTTACAGCCACTGGATCGCGAAGGATCTCTTCGCCTACATGGAGATCGCGGCGGGCAGCAGGAAAAGATCCGATTTTTACAGGATCATGAACCGGCCAAACCGGTATTTCAGCAGGGATGCCTTTGATACGCCGATCGTATCCTTTGACCGCCTGAAATCCTTTTACCAGGATAGGGACTGGATGGAGGAGCGGATCTGTGACCTGGAGGCGGATCTTCGCGCAATGGCGCCGTTAAAGCCTGTGGCGGCAGTCAACTATATCCGGAAGGCGATCGGATACGATGACTATCTGCGGTCCTATGCAGAATTCAGGCGAATGAAGCCGGAGGAACTTTTCGAGACGGCAGATAAGCTCGCGGAGAGCGCGGCGGAATTTGCAACCTTTGTGGAGTGGAAGGAACATGCGGCCCGGTATGAGGAAGAATTAAAGAAGCAGAATCAGGAAGAGCGCGAGGAGACGAAAGATCGCGTGACTTTGTCAACGATGCACAGTGCAAAGGGACTGGAATATCCGGTCGTCTTTGTGGTTGATGCGAATGAGGGGATCGTTCCACACCATAAAGCGGGTCTGCCGGCGGATATCGAGGAGGAGAGACGGCTGTTCTATGTCGCCCTGACACGTGCGAAGGACCGGCTTCATGTAGCGGCGGTGAAGGAGCGGTATCACAGGAAGACGGATGTTTCCCGGTTTGTGGAGGAAGCAGGACTGTGATTAAGTCGAATGTACGTGGGACCTGGTGAGCAATTCTGGTCAGAGCAAGTTGACAAATTCCTCACGGAATTACTGCACTTTGCACTCTGTTTTAAAAAGCGAGGAGAAACATGGGACTTGTTCATATTTACTGCGGAGATGGAAAAGGAAAAACGAGCGCGGCGGTCGGACTGGCCGTCCGGGCGGCAGGATGCGGAAAACGCGTGGTGATCGCGAGATTTTTAAAGACGGACAATTCCGGGGAAGTGGAAATTTTAAAGAAAATCCCGGAGGTTACGCTGATCCCGTGCCGGAAAACATTTGGCTTTGTCCGGTCGATGGATGAAGAGACGAAAAGGGAATGTGCGGCATACCACAGAGAGCTGTTTGGCGAAGCGGTGAAACTCGCGGAACATGCGGATCTGGTGGTGTTTGATGAGATCATGGCGGCTGTAAATTACGGGATGGTTCCGGAACGCGATGTCCTGGAATTTCTTGAAAACCGCCCCGGAAGAGATCAGACGGACGGGCTGGAGATCGTTCTCACTGGGAGAGATCCGTCGGAGAAGCTGATCGCGGCAGCGGATTATGTCTCGGAGATCTGTAAGAGAAAGCATCCGTTTGACCGCGGGATCATGGCGAGACGGGGAGTTGAGTACTGATCGCTTCTTTTTAAAAGTAGCAATTCTTTCTATTGATTTTATGGCAGTTTACTGGTATCCTATAAAAAATGGCAGCCGTGACGGAAAAGAACCGCTGCAAGAAACGGCAGGATGCCGGAAATGAGAGGAATTTGAGCTTATGGCAAAGGACAAAAATATGAATCAGGATGCTGCAAACGATGAGGAGATGACCGTGACTCTGACACTGGATGACGGAACCGAGTTAGAGTGCGTGGTCCTTACGATCTTTGAGGCGGCTGATAAGGAATATATCGCGCTTCTTCCGTTAGACGGAAATGAGGCTGAGGATGGCGAGGTATACTTATACCGCTACACAGAGATCAATGGAACTCCGGATATCCAGAACATCGAGAGCGACGAGGAGTACGAGATCGTTGCTGATGCGTTCGATGAACTTCTCGACACTGAAGAGTACGACGAGATTGTAGGCGAGGACGAGCTGGACGACTGATTTAAAAAATGAGAAACAGCAGTTTCCCATAATATGAACCGCTAAGGCGGCGTTTCCGACTTCCGATAGAGGGAGAATGGGGACGCCGCCTTTTTACGTGCAATATACGTGCGGGGCGTAGGATAGCGGGAGCAAATGGAAAATAGAACATAAGTTCGAAAATAACTGTACATTTCTATATAGACATGGTATACTTAAAAGCAGTTAAATATATTTTTAATTCCAGGATGCGAGACCGGAATAATATGAAAGAAGCATGAAACTAAAAAAGATGAAATAGACCGAATCAGGAGGAAACCATGGATCATTTTGAACTTGTATCAGAATATCAGCCGACCGGTGACCAGCCGCAGGCAATCGAACAGCTGGTAAAAGGCTTCAGGGAAGGCAATCAGTTTGAGACACTGCTCGGTGTGACTGGATCCGGTAAAACATTTACGATGGCGAACGTGATCCAGCAGTTGAATAAACCAACACTTGTGATCGCGCACAATAAGACGCTGGCAGCACAGCTTTATTCGGAGATGAAGGAGTTTTTCCCAAATAATGCGGTGGAATACTTTGTATCCTATTACGACTACTATCAGCCGGAGGCCTATGTGCCGTCGACGGATACTTATATTGAAAAGGACTCCGCGATCAACGATGAGATCGATAAGCTGCGTCATTCTGCGACAGCGGCCCTTTCTGAGCGGAATGATGTGATCATTGTAGCTTCGGTATCGTGTATCTATGGTCTGGGAAGCCCGATCGATTATAAGAACATGGTGATCTCGCTGCGCCCTGGAATGGAAAAAGACAGAGATGAAGTGATCCACAAACTGATCGATATCCAGTATACAAGAAATGAGATGGATTTTAAACGAGGAAGTTTCCGTGTGCGAGGAGATGTGCTGGAAGTATTTCCGGCATACTCCGGAAGTGAGGCGTACAGGATCGAGTTCTTCGGGGACGAGGTGGACCGGATCATAGAGATCGAGGCGCTGACCGGAGAGGTGAAGGCACAGTTGGAACATGTGGCGATCTTCCCGGCATCCCACTATGTCGTTCCGAAGGAAAAGATGATGCGTGCGACTGAGAATATTCTTGCAGAGATGAAGGAGCAGGTAACCTTCTTTAAAAGTGAGGATAAGCTTCTGGAGGCACAGAGGATCGCTGAGCGGACAAACTTTGACGTGGAGATGATGAGGGAGACTGGATTCTGCTCCGGGATCGAGAACTATTCCCGCCATCTCGTGGGTTTCGCACCGGGGCAGCCACCGTGTACGCTGCTCGACTATTTTCCGGATGACTTTCTGATCATCGTGGACGAGTCCCATATTACGCTTCCGCAGGTCCGCGGCATGTATTTTGGCGACCGATCGCGAAAAAAGACACTGGTGGATTATGGCTTCCGTCTGCCGTCCGCACTTGATAACCGTCCGCTGAATTTTGAGGAGTTTGAGACACATATCAACCAGATGATGTTCGTGTCGGCGACGCCGTCCACTTATGAGGCGGAACATGAACTCCTGCGTGCGGAGCAGATCATCCGCCCGACAGGGCTTCTGGACCCGGAAATCTCTGTCCGTCCGGTGGAAGGACAGATCGATGATCTGGTGGGCGAGATCAATAAAGAAGTGGAAAAGCACAATAAAGTTCTCATCACGACGCTCACAAAGCGTATGGCGGAGGACCTGACGGATTATATCAGGGAAGCCGGAATTCGTGTAAAATATCTGCACTCGGATATTGATACGCTGGAGCGTGCGGAGATCATCCGGGATATGCGTCTGGACGTCTTTGATGTCCTTGTTGGAATTAACCTTCTCAGAGAGGGACTCGATATCCCGGAGATCACGCTTGTTGCGATCCTGGATGCGGATAAAGAAGGATTTCTTCGTTCAGAGACATCCCTGATCCAGACGATCGGGCGTGCGGCCAGAAACGCGGAAGGTCATGTTATCATGTATGCAGATACGATCACAGATTCCATGCGGGCCGCCATCGACGAGACGAATCGCCGCCGGGAGATCCAGCAGAAGTACAATGAGGAACATGGAATTACCCCGCAGACGATCAAAAAAGCAGTCCGTGATCTGATCGCGATTTCAAAGGCAGTCAGCGCGAATGAGGAAGAATTTAAGAAAGATCCGGAGTCTATGGATGCAAGGGAACTGGAGAAACTTGTAAAGGAACTTACAAAGAAGATGCGCCAGGCGGCAGCGGAACTGAACTTTGAGGAAGCAGCTAAGCTGCGTGACCGGATGAAGGAAGTGAAACAGATGCTGCTGGAACTGGAGGATCATTAGAACGCACAGCAGGAAGAAGAAATATTTTGTATTCCGGGGAAATGCTGTGGAAGGATTTTACAGACGAAGGTATGTGACTGCTATAAAAAAGGAAAAAGGACTGGGAGACAGAAGCTCTCAGTCTTTTTGATATGTGCACACATGCCTTTGCCCGCACCGGGCGGACGAATGTACCGGAATACGATTATTGACAATTATTCTCAATAAGAATACAATATTTCCAGATGACAGGAAGACTGCTATCGACTATGATAATGAAGGATGAACACAGGATGAAACTTTATGAAGGAAAGATTGGCACAACGTACCTGGTCGAATCGGTTCATGTGGAAGATGCGATCAACCGGCGTCTGGAGGCGCTGGGTGTAAATGAGAATACTCCTCTTCTTGTGATGAACAAGAAAAACAGCGGAACGATGATCATCAAAGTCCGCGGAACCCGTCTGGCGCTTGGAAGGCGGATCACAGGCGGGATCGAAGTTAAAGAGGAGGCGGCATCATGAGTGGAACAGAAAGACCGATCAATGTCTGTTTTGTGGGAAACCCGAACTGCGGAAAGACAACCTTGTTCAATGCATTTACCGGTGCAAAATTAAAAGTGGCAAACTGGCCCGGCGTTACGGTAGAGCGGGTGGAAGGAGAGACGAGCTATAAGGGCAGAAAGATCCATGTGATCGATACGCCGGGTATCTACAGCCTGACTTCCTATACAATGGAAGAACTCGTCACAAGGCGCTGTATCGAGGAGGACGATGTGGATGTGATCATCAACGTTGTTGACGCGTCCTCACTGGAACGAAATCTGTATCTGACGCTGCAGCTTCTGGAATTAAAGAAACCAGTAATTCTGGCACTCAACATGATGGATATCATCGAAGAGCGCGGAATGGAGATCGATCTTCACCGTCTCCCGGAGATGCTGGGCTCGATCCCGGTCGTTCCGGTATCAGCGAGAAAGAGGACAGGACTCGATGTTCTGATGCATGCAGTGGTACATCATTATGAGGAAGGACCGCAGGGGGTGATCGTTCACTATGACAGGACGATCGAAGACCGGATCCAGAGAGTAGAGGATCTTCTCCGTGAAAAATATCCGGACCTGACGAACCTTCGCTGGCATGCGATCAAGATGCTCGAGTACGATAAGGAGGTCATGAAGGACCATCCGATCGAATTTGAGAGTATCGTTCCGGAAACTCTGGAAAAAGAGATCATCAATGAAAAGTATGACTATGTGGAATCGGTTGTCAACGAATGTCTCTTTAACAAAGAAGAAAAATCACAGATGACGGATCGGGTGGATCGTCTTTTGACGCATCCGGTTCTTGGAATTCCAGTATTTTTCGGGATCATGGCACTTGTATTTTTCCTGACGTTTACCGTCGGAGATTTCCTGAAAGGTTACTTTGAACAGGGACTGGAACTTTTATCGTCGAGTGTACTTTCGGGGCTGCAGGCTGCGGGTGCCTCCGACTGGGTGATCTCCCTTGTTGTTGATGGTGCACTTGCTGGAGTCGGAGGAATCCTGACATTTCTGCCGAATATTTTTATTCTTTTTCTCGCACTTGCATTCCTTGAGGACAGCGGATATATGGCGAGAGTGGCATATGTCATGAATGAGACGATGGGAATGGTCGGACTTTCCGGTCGTGCGTTCCTTCCGATGCTGTTAGGATTTGGCTGTACGGTTCCGGCAGTCATGGCGACAAGAGCGTTGGAAAACAAGAGAGACCGTTTAAAGACGATCCTCATCACGCCATTTATGTCATGTTCAGCAAGGCTGACGATCTATGTACTCCTTGCTGATATGTTTTTTCCGAAGTCGGCGATGTTAGTGGCATATTCCCTGTACCTTGTCGGAGTTGCGATGGCGATCATCATTGCGCTGATCGTACATAAAACGACAGACAGCAAGACGGAAAATGCCCTTTTGATCGAGCTTCCGGAATACAAGATCCCGAACTTGAGAACTGTAGCGATCTACGTATGGGAGAAAGTAAAGGATTATCTGACAAAGGCAGGAACAACGATCTTTCTCGCATCGATCATTTTATGGTTTGTCATGA
The DNA here is from genome assembly GCF_018785365.1 of Clostridium sp. MCC344. Lineage (NCBI taxonomy): Bacteria > Bacillati > Bacillota > Clostridia > Eubacteriales > Clostridiaceae > Clostridium > Clostridium sp. MCC344. The sequence continues at coordinate 81,029 of NZ_WQPQ01000056.1, forward strand.
ATGTGGGACCGACCGGATTCATCACAAACGTTGCGGACAGCTTTGCTGCAAAATTCGGTCAGATCCTGGTGCCGGTATTAAAACCGGTCGGACTCGGAAGCTGGCAGATCGCGGTAGCGCTGATCTCAGGAATTTCCGCTAAGGAGGTTGTTGTTTCAAGTATGTCCGTACTCTACGGGATCACAAACATCAACTCGGCAGCAGGAATGGCAGAACTTTCCGGAATCCTTGGGGGAACGGGATTCACGGCTGTCAACGCGTATGCACTGATGGTATTCTGCCTTCTCTATACACCGTGTATCGCCACGATCGCCACGATCAAACGTGAGACACAGTCCTGGAAATGGACCCTGGGGATGGTCGTATTCCAGCTGGTACTCGCCTGGATGGCGGCATTTGTCGTATTCCAGATCGGAAGCCGTCTGTGATCTTTGACAGAGCAAAAATATTGAGAAGCTCCCATCTTCTGACGAGCACTCAAAGGAAGCAGTCATTAGAAGAATAAGTGGGTGAAAAGAGAACAGTGCAACAAATCACGGTCAGGTTTGCGCTGATATGTCAGACTCTGTGAAATTACTGACCGTGGATCGGAACAAGAATCTGAAGGGGTAAAAGGGGTAACAGATGAACGAAAAAACTTTGCTTGAGGCCGTGGTGCTGGCAGGTGAGCTCATGCTTGTCAGCGGCGCGGAGATCTACAGAGTGGAAGATACTATGAACCATATGTTGAAACGCTCCGAGTATGAGCAGACGGAGACGATCGTATATGGAACAGGAATCTTTGTCACGTTAAGCGATCCGAATAAGGAACCGCTGACCCGGGTCAAACGTGTCGCGGACCGGTGTACAAGTATCAACCGGATCTGTCTGGTGAATGATGTGTCGCGCCATTTCTGTGAGGGAAAGATCACCGTGGAGGAGGCGCTGAGACAGCTGCGTGAGATCCAGTCACCGAAGACGACCCAGTATGACTGGCTGACACAGGGACTGGGGTACGTTGGGGTTTCGGCGCTTTTTGCCCCCATGTTCGGCGGATCCTTTGGAGACTTTCTGGCATCGATCGTAGTCGGTGTCTGCCTTGCGGTCGCGGCCTGGATCGGAAAGGCGCTGAAATTCAACGATTTCTGTTTTAATGCCTTTGGCGCCTTTGTGCTGGCATTTTCAGCCATGACGGTCTGTCATTCCTATCCGGGGCTGAATTCTGATACGATCATTGTCAGCGCTGTTATGCCTCTTGTCCCCGGGGTGACGTTTACGACGGCGATTCGTGATACATTGAACGGCGATTATGCTGCCGGTTCTGCGCGGATCCTCGAGGCGATCGTTGTGGGACTTGCGGTAGCATTTGGAGTCGGAGCAGGACTTGTCGCTGCACGCAGTCTGGAAGGAGGACTTTTATGATCATACAGGTATTCAGTGCGTTCTGGGCGATCGCGATGTTCTCGATCCTGACGGAAACTCCAAAGCGATTTTTACCATATGCCGCATTTTCCGGCGGTTTCGCCTGGTGGGCGTATTTGGTGATCAATAACCTGACACATTCCACTCTTCAGGCAACGTTTTTTTCGATCCTTGCAATGGCATTTTTAAGTCATATCCTGGCAAGGATCAAGAAAGCTCCGGTGACGGTTTTCCTGATCGCGGGAATCCTTCCGACAGTTCCGGGAGCAGGGATTTACCGGACTGTATATTATCTGATCCAGGGAGATCAAGCGCTTTCCACGCATTACCTGATCTCAACACTTCATACCGCAGGAGCGATCGCCCTGGCGATCTTTATTACAGATTCTGTCGTAAATCTCGTACATCTCTATCATGAAGGAAGTCATGCGAGAAGAAATTAGGCGGTGAGCTCGTTGGAAGCTTTGTGGGAGGCGTGCGGCAGGCGGGATCTACAAAAGAGCTTCGGAGTTGTCAGCGTAGATCTCCATCCGGTCGGTTTCTCTGCGGTAGCGGTACAGATGGTCAGAGAGAAAGTCTTCCGGCAGGATCGACTCGCGGTTGACATTCTGGATCGTATTGCAGAAGACATGGTAATCACGTTCCGTAAAAGCTTCAGAATCAGCAATGATCAGGACCTCGTGGATGCTGGAGGGAAGGATGAGAAGATCTTTCCCAAACGCATCCGCGAGGTCTTTTAATTTGTCCGGATAGAGTACGCAGGCGGCTCCGTGGTGAGCGGAACTGTTGGTAAGGACATAGAGCGTCGGAACCGGGCAGTCTTCCGGAACAAAATCGATGGAACCGGGGAAGTATTCCTCGATCACTGTCTCAAGGCGCCGGAAATTTGCCGGATAGATTCGGGGAGTATTTTCCGCTGCAAGCGAAAAAAGATCTTCCGGCGTCAAGTTCCAGGACGCGGACACCACGTTTGTGATGACGGAGCTGATCTGAGTTTCCCCTTCAGATTCTATTACCAGGGAGAAGATGACCGCGAGATCAAGGCAGGGGATCCAGGGAATCGTCTTTAAAAGTTCCTCGTTTTTATCCTGGGCGACGAGACGACAGGTGATCCGGTCCCGGAAATCTTCAAAATGGTTCAGGGAAGTTAGACCCGTCACGGAGAGCGGAAGTTCCGTATCAGTGATCGATACCATGTAATCGCAGAGCTCGGACATAGAATGTCCTTTTTCAAACTGTTCGTACAGCATCTCAAGGGAGATCACGGGAGAGCAGTGTTTTCCTGCTTTTAAGAGAGCCAGGGAGTCGAGGACGACCCCGTTGTTTTTCAGAACGTGTTCCCGGTGAATGGAATAGCCGGTGTCAAGCATGTTAAAAAGCTCTTCCTGCAGTGCAGCACAGAATTCTTCGTAGTTCATTGTAATACCTCCTGATGTGTTTTCAGATTCATAGATTTGATATTTGTGACGTGTAAGAATAGAATGTGTGTAACGATCCAGCCGGACGGATCCAGGGGATGAAGCTGGTCCCGGAGTTTACAGGTTGGTGGCCAGACATCGGGAAGAAGCTGCCGATGGAAATTTCTGTAAGGAAAGGATTGGACCGTTACGGATGTAAAACAAGTGAAAACACGCTTCGCGAGTTTTCACTTGTTATCGCGACAGTCGCCAAGGTCTCGCGTAAGCGCGGACTTTGGCTCGTTGTTCGCGTAAATAAAAGGATAGGTGTATTCTATCGAAATCCAGTTCGAAAATCAATCGTGATGATTCACAAGAATTGCCCCCTGAAATTGACACTCGGACGAAAAAATGTTGTATTTACAACATACAAAAGGAAGATATCGTGGTAGAATAGCAATAATATAATCCCAGGGGGCAAAAGTCAGAACTCTGATGCAAGTCTGCCCACAGAAAGATCTTTGCCCCTGGAATCCGGCAAGACTGATCCAGTTTAAGAGACGGATCATGGTAAGATCCGGACGGAAAGGAAAAAGAAAAATGGCTTTTATCAAAAATATCGACCATGAAAAAGTTTTAAACCTTGCTTCTCAGATCACAGCAGCACCGGGACAGATCGTCAGCAAGACACTTGCCCAGAATAAGGCAGTTAGTCTGACATTGTTTGCGTTTTCCAAAGGTGAGGAGATCAGCACGCACGATTCTACCGGCGATGCGATGGTTCATGTGATCGAAGGCGTCGGTCAGTTCACCGTAGACGGTGTGGAACATATCTGCAAAGCCGGAGATGTTCTCGTTATGCCGGCGAAGAAACCGCATGCAGTGTTTGCAAAAGAAGATTTCAAGATGCTGCTTACTGTGGTATTTCCGTTGGATTGATCGTTATTCTGGATTCTCTGGAAAAAGGATGTGCTCTGACAGAGCCGGGTGCCCTGCAGCAGGAGAGCAGGAAAATTTTCCGGAGAACAAAAAAGGTTACTGTAACCCAAAAAGATCCCTGTGTGATCGGAAAGTCACACAGGGATCTTTGACATCATTGGTCAATGAATAAACATCGCATCTCCAAAACTGAAGAACCGATATTTTTCACGGATTGCTTCCTGATATGCGTTCAGAATGTGTTCCCGTCCGGCAAGTGCGGATACGAGCATTACGAGAGTGGATTCCGGGAGATGGAAGTTTGTGATCAGGCAGTCCAGAATCTTAAATTTGTATCCCGGATAGATAAAGATCTCAGTCCAGCCGCTTCCGGCTTTCAGGATCCCGTCATCGCCGGTTGCAGATTCCAGGGTACGGCAGCTCGTAGTTCCGACACAGATCACGCGTCCGCCGTCTGCCTTGGTATCGTTGATCTTCTTTGCCTCGGACTCCTCTACGATATAGAATTCAGAGTGCATGTGATGATCTTCGATGGTATCGACCTTTACCGGGCGGAAGGTTCCGAGACCTACGTGAAGTGTTACATGAGCGATCTTAACTCCCATGTCCTCGATCTCCTGCAAAAGCTCCTTTGTGAAATGCAGACCGGCTGTCGGGGCAGCTGCAGAGCCCTCATGTTTCGCGTATACAGTCTGATAGCGGTTCTTATCTTTTAACTGGTGCGTGATGTACGGGGGCAGCGGCATCTGGCCAAGCTTGTCAAGAATCTCCTCGAAGATCCCGTCATATTCAAACTGGATCAGGCGGTTTCCTTCATCGACGACATCGATGACTTTTCCTTTTAAAAGTCCGTCACCGAAGGATACTTCTGCGCCGACCTTCATCTTTTTACCCGGCTTTACAAGAGTTTCCCAGACATTGTCGGATTTTCTCTTTAAAAGAAGAACTTCGATTCCGGCATCTGTTCCGACCTTATGTCCCATGAGACGCGCCGGGATAACTTTTGTATCGTTGATAACAAGGCAGTCGCCCTTTTTCAGGTAATGCAGAATATCGCGGAAATGACGGTGTTCCATTTCTCCGGTCTTTTTATCTAATACAAGCAGCCGGGAAGCAGAACGGTCCTCAAGCGGATCCTGCGCGATCAGTTCCGGCGGCAGTTCAAAGTTAAAATCTGTTACATTCATTTCTCTATCTCCTGTCTGGCATCCTTATCAAAAAGTTCCATGCCATTGTAGCAGAATCGGGAAGAAAAATCAATGAGGTGCGCCGGAATATGGGGAAAATCGGTGATCATCTGCAAAAGGCTCGGACAGCAGCCGGGAAATAAAAAATACATCTTGTTGTTTTAAGGTTATGGTGGTACGATAGGAAAATCAAAAGCATGGTACATGCGGCAATCGGAAGGAGCAGTTGTAATGAAATATATCAATCAGTTAGAACACAGAGATATCCCCTATGAACATAATTTGGACCACGGCGGAGTGCCGGAGGAGAAGCGGAATGTGGCTGCAGCAGGCTGCGGACCGAGCTGTCTGTGCATGATGGTGGATGCGCTGACTCTGTCAACCTATGAACTCACAGACTGCCTGAAATTATCCAATGAGGTTGGCGCGAACCGTGAGATCGGAACGAGCCTGAAGATCCTGGGCCCCGTCGTTGCGGAAAGGTTTAACCTGAATTATGGGGAAACGAGTGATCTGAATGAACTGAAGGCGCACCTGGCAAAAGGCGGACTCGCCATCGCAAATTCCGGCGGAGACCGGGAAGGGTATACCGGGGTGTTCACTCATGGAGGACATTACATCCTCGTTGTATCGGCCGATGACAATGAGGCGTGCATTCTGGATCCGTCTTATAAAGAAGGAAAATATGAGGAGCCGGGCAGGGATGGAAAAGCGAGAGCCGTAGATGGCTTTGTTTACTGCAGCCTGAAAGTTCTTGCGGAGGACTGCGCAAACCGTACTCCGTCCTACTATCTGTTTTCAAGAAAGCATTAAAAATATGAAAAGCGCGGCAGCCGGGAAATGGAAAAGCAGTGCACCTGGAACTGCCGCGCATTCATGCGAAGATGCAGATCATCGTAAGCGACCGCGCGGGACTCCGGAAGGTGCCAGGACGCATGCATCCTTAGTTTGAAAAATTGAGTGAAAAAATATACAAAAAAATAATTCTCATCCCCTTGCATGAATCAGAAAATTATTGTATACTATTGGAGATGCATCTGTAGCTCAGTGGATAGAGCAGTGGCCTCCGGAGCCGCGTGCGTAGGTTCGATTCCTATCAGATGCATTTTTTTATGCGTCCGTCAGATCGGGAAAATGTCCTGACCCTGATGGGCGTTTTTTCTTGCATTCATACTCTGGAAACGATATAATGGGTCCAAAAAGGAAAATAAGCGTTACAGTGCGTGCTCATGGAGCGCCCGTGTACTGTAACAAATAAGCTGCAGTTGAGAATATAAAAAGGGAGAAAGAGATTGGAAGGAACGATTCGTTTAAATAAATATCTGAGTGATGCAGGCGTCTGCTCGAGAAGAGAGGCAGACCGGCTTGTGGAGAATGGAAAAGTCATGGTGGATGGTGAAGTTGCTGTGATGGGAATGCAGATCCGCCCGGGACAGAAGGTGGTCTGTGACGGAAAGCCGGTGGGAGAGAAGGAAAAACCGGTATTCCTGATCGTAAATAAGCCCCGTGGGATCGTCTGCACGACTTCGGATAAGGATCATGCAGAAAATATCGTCGAGTTTTTAAACTATCCCCAGAGGATCTATCCGGTCGGACGTCTTGATAAGGATTCCGAGGGACTTCTCCTGATGACAAATCAGGGAGATATCGTCAACAAGATCCTGCGCGGCGGAAATGCGCATGAAAAAGAGTACGCGGTGGCTGTCGATCATCCGGTGACGGAAGAATTTTTAAAGCAGATGTGCGAAGGCGTCCGCATTGAGGATCTCGACGTGACGACAAAGCCATGCCGCGCGTGGAAGACCGGAAGCCACACGTTCCATATCGTCCTGACGCAGGGATTAAACCGACAGATCCGCCGGATGTGCCGTGCGCTCGATTATCATGTGATGAATCTGAAACGCGTGCGTATCATGAACATCCAGCTGGGTACATTAAAGCGCGGGGAGTACCGGGAGCTGACGGAAAAAGAGCTGAGCGATCTGATGAAACTGGTGGAAGGTTCGACGAATCTTCCGGCGAGAGAAGCTGCGAAGATCGGAAAACTGGTGGATCCGGCAAAAGCGGCCGGAAAAACAGCCCGCTCCGGATATCAGGGAAAGAAGAACGACAGGAAACCGTTTGTAAAAAATGGTGAGAGAAAGCCGTTCGAGAAGAAGAGCGGAACCGGAAAGGTCTGGAGAAATGTCCGCGAGGACAGCGAAAAGAAGCCGGAAAAGAAAGCCCCCGCATCCCCGGAAAGCTGGAAACCGGGTGCGCCGGAGCGCAAGGAGCATAAAATATGGACGACAAGATCAAGAGGATGAAGGAGCTGATCCCGCTTCTCTCTGAGGCATCGAAAGCCTATTATCAGGAGAGCCGCGAGATTATGAGCAACTTCGAATATGACAGGCTTTACGACGAACTCCTGAAACTGGAACAGGAGACAGGGACGGTGTTTGCCGGAAGTCCGACCCAGAAAGTCGGATATGAAGTCTTAAGTGAACTTCCGAAAGAGCGCCATGAGCGGCCGATGCTTTCTCTGAATAAGACGAAAAGCGTTGACGAGCTCCGGGAATGGCTCGGCGGACAGAAAGGACTTTTGTCCTGGAAGATGGACGGGCTGACTGTGGTCCTGACATATGAGGACGGGGTCCTTGCGAAGGCGGTCACACGCGGAAACGGCGAGATCGGCGAGGTGATCACGCCGAATGCCCGGACGTTTATCAATATTCCGACCTCGATCCCGTATAAGGGTCAGCTGATCCTGCGCGGGGAAGCGGTCATCAGCTATTCAGATTTTGAAAAGTTAAACGATTCCATCGCAGATGTGGATGCGAAGTACAAGAATCCGCGAAATCTCTGCAGCGGTTCCGTGCGCCAGCTGAACAGTGAGATCACGGCATCCAGAAACGTCCGTTTTATGGCGTTTGCACTGGTGCGGGCGGAGGGCGTTGACTTTAAAAATTCGAGAAAAGAGCAGTTTTTGTGGCTCTCCGGCCTGGGATTTGAGACGGTCGAGTTCGTGGAGGTGACGGCGGAGACACTCTCCGATGCAGTCCGCGGATTTGCGGAGAAGATCGAACATTACGATATCCCGTCGGATGGTCTTGTACTGCTTTATGATGATATCGCCTATGGACAGTCGCTTGGGCGGACGGCGAAATTCCCGAGGGATTCCATCGCTTTCAAATGGGCGGACGAGATCCAGGAGACAACGCTTTCCTACATCGAGTGGAGTGCGTCGAGAACAGGACTCATCAATCCGGTCGCCGTGTTCGAACCGGTGGAGCTTGAGGGAACGACGGTGAGCCGCGCCAGTGTCCATAACATCAGTATCATGGAAGGACTGGAGCTGGGGGCTGGGGACAGGATTACGGTCTACAAGGCGAACATGATCATCCCACAGATCTCGGACAACCTGACAAGAAGCGGCGTCCGTGATATCCCGAAGATCTGTCCGGTCTGCGGCGGGGCGACGGAGATCCGCAGTGTGAATGATGTGAAGTCCCTCTACTGCACAAATCCGGAGTGTCAGGCGAAAAAGATCAAGAGCTTTGACCTGTTTGTGAGCAGGGATGCGCTGAATATCGACGGACTTTCCGAGATGACGCTGGAGAAGTTTATCGCAGCGGGATTCATCCATGAATTCGATGATATCTTCCATCTGGACCGTCACCGCGATGCCATCGTGACGATGGAGGGATTCGGGGAGAAATCCTATGAGAATCTTATTCAGGCGGCGAAGACTGCGTCCCATACGACGCTGCCGCGGCTGATCTTTGGACTCGGGATCGCGGGGATCGGTCTTGCGAATGCGAAAGTGATCTGCCGCCATTTCGATTTTGACCTGAACGCCATGCGCGGGGCCGACGCGGAGGAGCTTTGCTCCATCGACGGGATCGGCGGTGTGCTCGCGGATGCGTGGGTGAAGTACTTTAAGAATGATAAGAACAATGAGATACTGGATCATCTGCTGGCGGATCTGACTTTTGAAAATGAAGTGAGAAATGAGGAACAGACGCTGGCCGGAAAGACTTTCGTGATCACAGGCTCCGTTGAACATTTTGCGAACCGCAAGGAACTGCAGGAGAAGATCGAGTCTCTCGGCGGAAAAGCCGCAGGCTCCGTGTCTGCGAAGACCAGTTATCTGATCAATAATGATGTGACATCCAATTCGTCAAAGAATAAGAAGGCAAGAGAACTTGGCATTCCGATCCTTTCCGAAGAGGATTTCCTGAAGATGATAGGAGAGGAAAAAAATGCCGATTAAAATACAGAATGGATTGCCGGCAAGAGCGATCCTTGAGAGTGAGAACGTATTTATCATGGATGAGGATCGTGCCCAGAGCCAGGATATCCGTCCGCTGGAGATCCTGATCTTAAACCTCATGCCGTTAAAGGAGGACACTGAGACACAGCTTCTCAGAGCGCTGTCCAACACCCCGCTGCAGGTGGAATGTACGTACATGACGATGTCGACCCATGAGTCGACGCATACCTCCGCGAGCCACTTAAATAAATTCTATGTGACTTTCCCGGAGATCCGCAAGAAACATTTCGATGGAATGATCATCACCGGAGCACCGGTGGAACTGATGGAGTATGAGGAGGTCAACTACTGGCCGGAGCTGACGCAGATCATGGAGTGGAGCAAGACGCATGTGACCTCCACGATGCATCTCTGCTGGGGCGCGCAGGCGGGCTTATATTATCATTACGGAATCCCGAAGCACCTGATGAAAAAGAAGCTTTCCGGTATCTTTACCCAGAAGGCGCTGGACAAGCGGGTTCCGCTCCTGAGAAGTTTTGATGATTACTTCAAGTGCCCGCATTCCCGTTACACGGAAGTCCGCGAGGAGGATATCTTAAAGCATCCGGAACTCCGGATCCTCGCGAAATCCGACGAGGCAGGCGTATTCCTCGTGATGAACCAGGACGGCAGCCAGATCTTCGTCCAGGGCCATCCGGAGTACGACCGCATGACCTTAAACAATGAGTATCACCGTGACCTCAACAAAGGTCTGAATCCGGCACTTCCGCTCCACTACTACGAGCACGACGATCCGTTCTCGGTTCCGCCGCTCCTGTGGAGAAATATGGCGAACACGCTGTATACGAACTGGCTGAACTATTACGTTTACCAGGTTACTCCGTATACGTTGGCGGAGGATGCGGAATAAAACACAGAAGCACCTTAATTTTATGAGGATGATAGGATGTTTTGCCCCAGATTGGGGTATAAGAGGCTGTAAGAAATTCAAAGATATTGAACGGGAAGAGAAAGTGATAAGTGAAGGGCATATCGGATGGGAGAAAATCCTGTCCGATATGCCCTTTTAAAATACATTTTTAAAGTCACGGTAATCTACCGTCTCCCTGTATTCCACAAAATATCATGGTTGATCGTCTCGTAGAACATTTCGCGGACTTTGTCGTGGTCTTTTGTCTGGCCGAGGATCCACATGAGTTTGGTGACTGTGGCTTCCAGGGTCATATCGTAGGATTCGATGAGACCGAAGGCGTTTTTGATCTTCTGGCCGACTTCGTAGACAGACATGTTGCTGCCTTCCTGGGTGACCTGGGTGGTCATGACAATGACTTTTCCCATGGAGATCCATTTTTCGATGGAGCTGTAGAAATCGCCGGATTCATAGGACGGAAGTCCGCCGACACCGAAGGATTCGATGACGACTGCGTCGTAATGTTCCGCCATATAGTCGAGCAGGCTGGAGTCCATGGACGGGATCAGCTTTAAGAGGCTGACTTGGCTGTCCATCTCGTGGTAGAAGCGGACGCTCTCGCGGTCCTGCCATTTATCGTCGATATAGTATAAAATGTGCTCGTCCTGGATCACAGCGAGATACGGGAAATTGATGCTGGAGAACGCGTTGTAGCTCTTGCTGCGCTCTTTCTTTCCGCGGGTTCCGGCGATCACTTTTCCGTCAAATACGATCGTAACGCCGTGAGCACGGTCGGAAGCGGCAAATCGCAGGCTGTCTAAAAGGTTGGTCCTCGCATCCGTCACATCAAGGTCGATCGGCTTCTGGGCGCCTGTGATGACGATCGGCTTGCTGGAGTGCTGGACGAGGTAGGACATGGCGGCAGCTGTGTACGCCATCGTGTCCGTTCCGTGGCAGATCACGAAGCCGTCGTAATTGTCGTAATTCTCTTCCAGAACCTGAGCAAGCTTCAGCCAGTGCTTCGGGTGCATATTTGTGCTGTCAATGTTTAAGACCTGGATGGTCTCCACCTCACAGAACTTTTTTGCATCCGGTACATAAGACAACAGTTCATCACCGGTAAGAAGCGGTGTCAGACCGTTTTCGCCTCTCTTGCAGGCGATGGTTCCCCCTGTTCCGAGCAGCAGAAGGTGTTTCATGATTTTAAAATCCCCTTTCGTTTGCAATCATCTCACATATGGGTTATAGTATAACACAGGAGGAATCAGAAAGTAAAGGAAGGAGAAGAGTCAGATGGCAAATATTCCAAAAGATCCCGTGATGCTCTTGAGTTACCTGAACACCCAGCTGCGGGACTTTTATCCGGACATGGATGAGCTCTGCCGGGCTCTCGATCTGGACCGGAAGACGGTGGACGAGGCGATGGCGTCGATCGATTACGCATATGACAGCGCGAAAAACCAGTATGTGTGAGAAACCAGCAGGAAGATGAACCGCAGGCGGGAAAAGCGTCAGCATCGGCAAACTTTCACTCCGGAAAATTCTGCCTGTGAAAAGCAACAGACAATCTGCATAGTCCATCTTTAAATCACCAATACTGATTCCATGAATAAATGGAATCAGAAATGCCGGAGAAAACCGAAAAAAATAGGGAGATCCCGGGCAGGGATCCGGAGAAAATATGTGGAGAATTTTATCATCTGCGGGCTGACCGGATGGGGACTCGAGATCCTGCTCACATCCGCGGAGAGTCTTGCGGCCGGGGACTGGAAAATGATGGGAAGAACATCCCTCTACATGTTTCCGATCTATGGGTTGGGAGTGCTGCTTGGACCGATCGGAAGAGGAGTGGACGCGTGGATCGGGGATTTCGGGGAAATCTCTGTGCGGGACTGGATCATTCGCCATGGGATCCTTGATATGGTGCTGATCTTTCTGACGGAGTATCTCACCGGATCACTTTTAAGAAGATTCGGGATCTGCCCATGGGACTATACCGGAAGAATGCTTCAGATCAACGGGGTGATCCGCCTGGACTTCGCTCCGTTCTGGTTCGGGACCGGTCTCCTGTTTGAGTATCTGACAGGCCGGAAGACAAAAAGCCCGTTGCCGTAGTGGCTGTGTGCCAGTGGCACACGTTCAGCACCGGCCGAAGTGTACGGAACAGTTACAATTTGAGATGGATTTGAGATGGATTTCACCTGTATTTGAGTTGCAAATGAAGGTCATATTCGGTATAATAAATCTATATGAACCTCAACACAGTAACTCTTTAAAGTGTACGAAAAAAAGGGAGTCCCGGATAAAAGAATGTGCCCGGGAATGTGACCCGGAACACACGCCGTTCTGTGTGAACGTCCGCGGAATTTCCGGGGCGCGCAAAAGACAGAAAAGAGTAAGAAACAAGAGACAGCCGCGGAAAATGACGGCTGTGATCAGACAAGGGAGGTTTGTACTTATGATTCGATTGATTATGGTCCTGGTCGTTCTGGTCGGATTTCTGATCGTCAGTTATCCGTTCCTGGTGGCCCAGGTTTCACTTGGAAAAAAAGATCCGCATGCGAGAGATCTGGAGTCGATCTGGGTTGTCCGGGCAGTGTTCCGGTGTCTGTTAAAGCTTGCGGGTGTGACGATCACCGTAAAGGGTGAGGAGAATATTCCAAAGGACACAGCAGTCCTCTATGTGGGAAACCACAGAAGCTATTTTGACATTCTGACCGGTTATACGACGGTTCCGACGCTGCTCGGATTTGTGGCGAAAAAGGAGATGGAGAAGATCCCGATCCTCAGAACCTGGATGGTCAACGTGAACTGTCTCTTCCTGGACAGAAAAAATATCAAGGAAGGTTTAAAGACGATCCTTCAGGGGATCGAGAAGGTGAAAAATGGTATCTCCATCTGGATCTTCCCGGAAGGAACGAGAAATACGAACGAAGATATCACGGAGCTTCTTCCGTTTAAAGAGGGAAGCCTGAAGATCGCGGAAAAATCCGGCTGTCCGGTGATCCCGGTGGCGATGACAGGTACTGCGGAAGTTCTGGAAAAGCATTTTCCGTTCATCACTCCGTCCCATATCACCGTTTATTACGGAAAACCGATCAATATTAAAGAGCTGGATCCGGAAGACAGGAAACATCCGGGTGCATATACGAGAAATGTGCTGATCGGGATGCTGAAGGAGATGCAGGAAGAAAAGTGATAAAAGACCATACCGGTCGATCACTTCACAAATTCCGGAAGAAAAAGAGCGGATCACGTTTAAGGAAAAAAGGGTCCGCGTGCTGTAAAATGACAGAAAGTAGAGGCAATAGAAATACATGAAGAATCTTGACTTAAAAGAATGCAGGGACAAGCTGGATGTGATCGATAAAGAGATCGTCCGCCTGTTTGAAGAGCGCATGTCCGTCTGCGGAGATGTTGCAGAATATAAGATCGGAACGGGAAAAGCCGTTTATGATGCAACGAGAGAGGCGCAGAAGATCGCGGCAGTCCAGGATCTGGCGCACAGCGATTTTAACAGAGAGGCAGTGAAGGAGATCTTCTCCCAGCTGATGTCGATCAGCCGCCGGTATCAGTATGGTCTGTTATCCGCCCATGGAATGGGAATGGATACTGGTTTTTCCGAGGTAGAAGAGATCGCCAAAAAAGGAAAACGGATCGTATTCCAGGGCGTTGAGGGCGCATACAGCCATGCAGCGGCCAAAGCATACTTTGGTGAGGATGCGGATCTCTACCATGTTCCGGAGTTTGAAGATACCATGAAGGAGGTCGAGGAAGGACGCGCCGATTACGCGGTACTCCCGATCGAAAATTCCACGGCCGGTTTCGTGATCAACAATTATGACCTGCTCTTAAAATATAAGAATTACATAGTAGGCGAGATCTATGTTCCGGTTGCCCACATGCTTCTCGGCGTTCCGGGTGCAAAGCTCTCCGATATCAAGACAGTCTATTCCCACGCCCAGGCGCTGGCCCAGAGCTCTGATTTCCTCTCCGCCCATAAGGAATGGAAACAGATCGCAGTCTTAAACACAGCCGTTGCCGCGAAGAAGGTCATGGAGGAGCAGGATCCGTCCCAGGCAGCTGTTGCGAGCCGCACTGCGGGGGAACTCTACGGAATGGAGGTCCTCGCGGAGGAGGTCAATAACGTAAAGGGAAATACGACACGCTTCCTGATCCTCGGGAAAGAGCCGGTCTACGCAAAGAAAGCCGGAAAGATCAGTGTGGCGTTTGAGATCCCGCACAAGAGCGGATCTCTTTACAACATTCTCGGAAACTTCATCTTCAACAATGTCAATATGATGATGATCGAGTCCAGACCGATCCCGGAGAAGAGCTTTGAATATCGTTTCTTCGTGGATTTTGAAGGAAATTTAAGCGACGCGGGAGTCCGCAACGCCCTGACGGGGATCGCGGCGGAAGCTTCCGTCATGAGAATTTTAGGAAATTATTGATGAAAGACGGTCCGGTATTTTCCGGACCGATTCTTATAAGAGGAGGAAAAGCTATGGCAGCCCTTACATTTGCAGCCATCGATGTGGGATCGTTTGAGGTTGAGATGGGGATCTATGAGATCTCAAACAGGAACAGGATCCGGAAACTGGACCATATCCGCCATGTCACGGCGCTTGGGAGCGATACTTACAACAACGGAAAGATCAGCTATGAGATGGTGGAAGAGCTCTGCGATGTACTTGCGGGGTTTGCCGGGATCATGAAATCCTACAAGGTCACGGAATACCGTGCCTATGCGACGAGTGCGATGCGTGAGGCGAGAAACAACCGGATCGTTCTCGATCAGATCCGCGTCCGCACCGGCATCCAGGTCCGTATCATCAGCAACTCGGAGCAGCGATTCCTGGGATACAAGGCGATCGCCGTCTCGGATGATGAGTTTGATGAGAATATCCAGCAGGGGACCGCGATCGTGGATGTGGGATTTGGAAGCATGCAGATCTCGCTTTTCGACAAGAACCTTCTTGTGACCACGGAAAATCTGCCGCTCGGTGTTTTGAGGATCCGCGGCACTCTTCAGGACGTCAATACGACGGTGGAGCAGTACCGGGATCTCATCGGAGAGATGGTGGACAATGAGCTGGAAAACTATAAAAAGATGTACCTGAAGGATAAGAAGATCAAACATCTGATCGGGATCGGAGAAAATATCCTCTATCTGTTCCGGTATGAGGATCACGGAAAACCGCTCCGCAGAGTCACGAGAGAGCGCTTTGACGAGTTCTATGCGCGCCTTGTCACGATGAATGAGACACAGATCGAGGAGGCATTCGGTGTGAGCCGGGAGTATGCATCTCTGCTTCTTCCGTGCGTGGTGATCTATAAAAAGTTCCTTGAGATGACAGGAGCGGAGATGATCTGGATCCCGGGGATCCGCCTCTGCGACGGGATCGCGGCCGAGTACGCGGCGGACAAGAAACTCTTGAAATTCCGGCACAATTTTGACAATGACATCATCAGCACCTCGCGCACGATGGCGAAGCGCTACCAGTGCATGAGCCGTCATACGGAGACAGTGGAAAAATATGTGCTCCAGATCTTTGACACGATGCGGAGATACCATGGAATGGGGCAGAGAGAGCGGCTTCTGTTACAGATTGCCGTGCTGATCCACGCCTGCGGAAAATTTATCAGCGTCCGCAACTCCAACGAGTGCGCCTACAATATCATCATGTCGACGGAGATCATCGGGATCTCGCACCTGGAACGTGAGATCATCGCAAATGTGGTCCGCTACAACATCCGGGATTTCGATTACAACATGGTCCGGATGGAGACCGAGCTGGACGCTGTGACAGACAGCTTCGGCGGGCAGAATGAGGTCATGCTCCTGATCGCGAAGCTGACGGCGATCCTGCGTCTGGCAAATTCCATGGACCGCGGCCACGGGGACAAACTTGCGGACTGCAAGATGGCAGTAAAAGATGGAAAGCTCATGATCACGACGGATTATCCGGGCGATATCACGCTGGAGGCGGTATCCTTTGAACAGAAGGCGGCATTCTTCGAGGAGATCTTCGGGATCCGGCCGGTCCTGCGGCATAAAAAATACAGCTAGATGCCGGAGTGCAGACAGGGATATTGCTGCGAAACACGATGAATTCAGGATGTGAAAGGGTGTCCGGAGCCGGTTTTCGTCTGCGCACAGCGTGAACCGTGGACCGGCCGGATACAGGAAGGCAGAGAAATGAAAAAAGAGTTAAAAAAGGGGAATGCTCAGAAAGAACGGAAGGAGCAGGATCCGGCACGCTTCAATGATCCGAAAAATTATGTAAACCGAGAACTCAGCTGGCTGGAATTTGACTGCCGTGTTCTCGAAGAGGCAAGAGATAAGACGACACCGCTCTTTGACCGGCTGAAATTCTTAAGCATCACGGCATCGAACCTGGATGAGTTTTTCATGGTCCGGGTCGCATCCTTAAAGGATATGGTCCATGCGGGATATAAAAAGCCGGATATCGCGGGGATGACCGCGTCGGAGCAGCTGGAAAAGATCAGTGTGCGGACCCATGAGCTTGTCACTCAGCAGTACAACACATATAACCGGTCGCTGCTCCCGGCTCTTCGGAGCATCGGACTGAACCTCATCGAGAATCACGAGGACCTGACCCCGGAGCAGGGCGAATTTGTGGACCGCTATTTCCGTGAGGAGGTCTATCCGGTCCTGACGCCGATGGCGGTGGATTCCTCAAGACCGTTTCCGCTTGTCAGAAACAAGTCCCTGAATATTGCGGCGCTCTTAAAGAAAAAAGAGGGCGGCAAGGAGCTGGAGTTCGCGATGGTGCAGGTCCCGGCTGTCCTTCCGAGGATCATCAGCCTCCCGGTGACGACCGATGAGAACAACCGTGAGATGCGGAATGTGATCTTCCTGGAGGAGATCATCGAGCGGAACATGCAGCAGCTGTTCTTAAACTATGATATCGTGACGTCCCATCCGTTCCGTATCATGAGAAACGCCGATTTCTCCCTGGACGAGGAGGAAGCTGTGGATCTTCTCGAGGAGATCGAAAAGCAGTTAAAGCGCAGACAGTGGGGCGAAGTCATCCGTCTGGAGATCGAGGACAAGGCGGACCAGAGACTTTTAAAGATCTTAAAGAGAGAGCTGGAGGTCAACGAGGAAGACATCTTTGAGATCCCGGGTGCGCTCGACCTGACGGTCCTGATGAAAATGTACGGGCTTGACGGGTACGACCACTTAAAGACCCCGAAATATACGCCGCAGCCGGTCCCGGCTCTGATGAATGACGATGATATCTTTACGAACATCCGGAAGGGCGATATCCTTCTGATGCATCCGTATGAGACTTTTGATCCTGTCGTGGACTTCGTGCGGAGCGCGGCAAAGGATCCGGAAGTTCTGGCGATCAAGCAGACGTTATACCGTGTCAGCGGCAACTCCCCGATCATCGCGGCTCTGGCGGCGGCAGCCGAGAACGGAAAGCAGGTATCGGTTCTCGTCGAGCTGAAGGCGAGATTTGACGAGGAGAACAACATCATCTGGGCGAAAAAGCTGGAAAAAGCCGGATGTCATGTTATTTACGGACTCGTCGGCTTAAAGACGCACTCAAAGATCACACTCGTGGTCCGCAGGGAGGAAGACGGGATCCGGAGATATGTCCATCTTGGAACCGGAAACTACAACGATTCCACTGCAAAACTTTACACAGACTGCGGAATCATGACCTGCAATCCGATGATCGGAGAGGATGCGACTGCGGTCTTCAACATGCTCTCCGGATATTCCGAGCCGTTAAACTGGAACATGCTTTCGGTTGCCCCGCTGTGGCTCAGAACGAAATTCCTGCATCTGATCAACCGGGAGACGAAGCATGCAAAAGACGGAAAGCCGGCATCGATCATCGCGAAGATGAATTCCCTCTGTGACAAGGAGATCATCGCCGCGCTGTATGAGGCGTCCTGCGCAGGGGTGAAGATCCGCCTGGTTGTCCGCGGCATCTGCTGTCTGAAGGCGGGGATCCCGGAACTTTCCGAGAACATTGAGGTCCGCTCGATCGTCGGAGAATTCCTCGAACATGCGAGGATCTTTATCTTTGAGAACGACGGAAGTGAAGAGATCTACATGGGAAGTGCCGACTGGATGCCGAGAAACCTGGACCGCCGTGTCGAGATTATGTTCCCGGTATTGAGAGAGGAACTCAAAGACAGGATTCGCAGATATATGGAGCTGGAGCTGGAGGACAACTTAAAGGCCCATGTGCTTCAGCCGGACGGGACATATGAAAAGCCGGATCGCCGAGGAAAACTTCCGGTCGGCTCCCAGATGGCACTCTGCGAGATGGCAGTCAATGCTGCGAAAGAGGAGCGGAAGAAAAAACAGCAGGACGAACAGGCCCGCGTGTTTATTCCGATCGAGAGTGAAAACTGATCCGCGAGCGGCTGTAAAGCCGGCAGCAGAAGTGCAGCTCCGTGACTGACAGAGAAAAATCAAAAAGTTTATAAAATTTTTATTAGCACTCATCAAAAATGAGTGCTAATTTTATTGACATTTTGATTTTCTGGTATTAAAATATGTCATGTTGAATCGAACAGCTGTTAAAAATCCCGGAGATCCGGGGCGATACCGGCTGTCCTGAAAGAAGAAAAAAGTAGCTGTTTAAGAATGGAACGGTTACAGAGAAAATAAAAAACAGCGGTCCGGCGGGCGGCAATACAGATCGTCCCCCGACGCGCGAATGGAAATAAGGAGTGGTTTAACATGGCAAAAAGCGGAAGTCTTTCAATCAACAGTGAGAATATATTCCCGATCATCAAAAAATGGCTGTATTCCGATCATGATATCTTTTATCGTGAGTTAGTCAGCAATGGCTGCGATGCCATCACAAAATTAAAGAAACTGGCTCTGATGGGCGAGTATGAGACCCCGGACGATGAAACGTATAAAGTCCAGGTTACTGTAAATCCGAAGGAAAAGACGATCAAGATCGAAGATAACGGTCTCGGTATGACAGAGGATGAGGTTGACGAGTATATCAACCAGATCGCTTTCTCCGGCGCCCAGGATTTCCTGAACAAGTACAAGGATAAAGCGAATGAAGACCAGATCATCGGTCATTTCGGACTCGGTTTCTATTCCTCATTTATGGTAGCGGATAAAGTAACGATCGATACCTTATCCTACAAGAAGGACGCAAAACCGGTCCACTGGGAGTCTGAGGGCGGTACCGAGTTTGATATGAAGGAAGGCACTAAGGAAGGCCACGGAACCCTGATCACCCTGTACTTAAATGAGGACAGCGCTGAGTTTGCGAATGAGTACCGCGCAAGAGAGATCCTCGACAAGTACTGTGCATTTATGCCGGTCGAGATCTACTTAAACGATGAGACTGCTGAGCCGCAGTACGATACGATCGAGAAAGAGGAACTGACCGACAAGGATACGATCATCGAGACGATCGTTGAGCCGGCAAAGACCGAGGAGAAGGAAAAAGAGGACGGATCGAAGGAGACTGTTGAGGTGAGCCCTGCGAAAGAGAAATATAAGATCGCAAGACGCCCAGTTCCGGTCAATGATACGAACCCGCTCTGGAACAAGCATCCGAACGAGTGCACCGATGAGGAGTACAAGGAGTTCTACCGCAAGGTATTCCAGGACTTCAAGGAGCCGTTATTCTGGATCCATCTGAATATGGACTATCCGTTCAACTTAAAAGGAATCCTCTACTTCCCGAAGATCAACATGGAGTACGAGAGCATCGAAGGAAAGATCAAACTCTACAACAACCAGGTATTCATCGCGGATAACATCAAAGAAGTTATTCCGGAATTCCTGATGCTGTTAAAAGGCGTGATCGACTGCCCGGATCTTCCGCTCAACGTATCCAGAAGTGCTCTTCAGAACGATGGATTTGTAAAGAAGATCTCCGATTACATTACAAAGAAAGTTGCTGATAAGCTCTCCGGCATGTGCAAGACAGATCGCGAGAACTACGAGAAATACTGGGATGATATCAATCCGTTCATCAAATTCGGCTGCTTAAAGGACGAGAAGTTCGATGAGAAGATGAAAGATTACATCCTCTATAAGAACCTGGACGGCAAATATCTGACACTCGCTGACTGCCTTGAGGAGAACAAGGAGAAACACGAGAACAAGATCTTCTATGTAACGGACGAGAAAGAGCAGAGCCAGTACATCAACATGTTCAAGGAAGCCGGGATCGACGCTGTGATCCTTCCGAACCCGATCGATTCCCCGTTCATGCAGCATGTGGAGCAGAAGAATGAGGGCTTAAAGTTCCTGCGTATCGATGCGGATGTCAACGAGACATTCAAAGAGACGGAGGAGACCGATGAGGCCGCGAAGGAGCAGGAGAAGAAGGACGCCGAGACTCTCGCTGAGGTATTTAAGAAGGCGATCGGAAACGACAAGCTGAACGTGAAAGTCGAGAAGCTGAAAAATGAAGGTCTCGCTTCCATGATCACAGTCTCCGAGGAGAGCCGAAGAATGCAGGATATGATGAAGATGTACAGCATGTACGGCGGCGGTTCCGATATGTTCCCGGCTGAGGAGACATTAGTCATCAACGCAAACAACGGTCTTGTAAAATACGTTCTTGCCAACAAGGACGGAGAGAAGACACCGATGCTCTGCGAACAGCTCTATGACCTTGCGAAACTTGCTCACGGAAGTCTTTCTCCGGAGCGTATGACAAAGTTCATTGCGAGAAGCAGTGAGATCATGAAGGAAGAATATGGTGCATAAGAGAAGAGATTTTCTGATCACATTTACAGTTTTATGTCTGGCCATGTGTGCCTGCTCAGGTCTTCAGTACCTGGGCAGTGCGTTCTATCTCATGGTGCAGCACTGGGTGTTCAGCCTGGAGAGCGGCGGGGGTCGTCTGCTCTCCGGGCTCTTTTCGTCCCCGTGGACCGGAGTCCTCGTGCAGTATGTCTTCAGCATCGGACTTCCGTTCCTTGCGGTGATCCCGATGACCTGGTTTCTGCGGTCAGACCGGAGACCGGCCCAGAAACTTTCGGCGGAAGTATGGGTTTCTGCGCTGTTCATGGCGCTGGGACTCGGCTATATCTTTAACTTCCTGGGAGTCTTTCTTGACTCGTTTATTTCCATATTTACCGGTGTTCCGGCTGGAGATATGAACCCGGTGATGGACGCACTGGATGCACTGACGCCGGGAATGGTGATCTATACCTGCCTGGTGGCTCCGTTTATGGAGGAACTGCTCTTCAGGGGAGTGCTGTTAAGAAAAGCGAGACGATTTGGAGACCGGACGGCGGTCGTATTCACGGCGGTCATGTTCGGGCTGATGCATGGGAATCTGAACCAGTTCCTGTATGCGGTGGTGATCGGACTGGTACTCGGTTATCTCGCGGTGCGGACGAACCGGATCCTTTACAATGTCCTGCTCCATATGGCAGTGAATTCGTTTTCGATGCTGCTCGTGATGGTGGAGGACGGGCTCTATGCGCTGGGGCTTTCCTGGGCGGCAGCGGCGTTTTCGTTTGCCAGTTTTCTTATGGTCCTGCTCCTCATTGCGGCAGGGATCTATTTCTTCTTCCGGGACGGACGCCGTTACTGGTGGCAGATGGGGCAGCAGAACGGAGTGCCGACATCGTATAAAAAATATGTGTATCTGAATCCCGGATTTCTTTTCTATGTGATCATTTTCGGGATGGAGATGCTGTCGTATATGATGAAATGAGTGCAAGAGAGCCAGAAAACTGCTTGCAGATTTATGGCGAACGGCGAATGCCGATCACGATAGCTGCAATAGCAGCGGAGAATCTGAGTTTAAGATGATTTTGTACGTCACAGACGGATTGATCCGGCAGAATATACTGCGGGCAGTGGACACACTGCCGCGATAACGTGGTATGTTCTGCCGGATTTTTCGTTTGAAATGCTTGAAATGGGACCGGGCTCTTGGTATAGTAGTGGGAGACATCCGGACGGTCCGACAGGAGAAATGATCCGGGAGCGCACGCCGATCCGGAAAGGAAGAGCGGGGCGTCAGAATGAGAGTAAGAGGAGACAACATGCAGAGAATCGCGAAATTTGAAAAAGTAAGCTTTGAGCAGTTTAAAAAAGACTGGCAGGGGGAACACCCGCAGGATACAGACGATATGATAAAGGAGATCTATGACGGGATCCGTCTCCCGAAACGGGCGACCGCAGGTTCCGCCGGATATGATTTCTTCGCACCGGCCGCATTCACACTGAAACCTGGTCAGATGACAAAGATCCTTACCGGGATCCGCGCACGGATCGACGATGGCTGGGTGTTAAAGCTCTATCCGAGAAGCGGACTTGGATTTAAGTTCCGCCTGCAGTTAAACAATACCGTCGGGATCATCGACAGCGATTACTACGGATCCGACAACGAGGGCCACATCCAGGTGAAGCTCACCAACGACAGCCGTGAAGGAAAGATTGTGGAAGTGGAAGCCGGAACCGGTTTTTCCCAGGGAATTTTTGTGGAGTACGGCATCACGGTGGATGACGAGGCCGATGAAGTGAGAAACGGTGGATTCGGAAGTACGACACGCGCGTAGGAGACAGAGCATATTTCCGAAGGCGCGGAGGATGAAGAATCAGAAGTATCACAGAAAGAACAAAATTAAACATATAATTGAAAATGTATAAATATTATCGAAAATCAGAAAAAAGAGAAAAATCAAAAAAAGATGTACTGAATTTGAACTACGCACCGGATGCGGTCGTCTGTGAAGACCGGCAGTTCCATGCGAAAGTTCGAAAGCATATCGAATCAGCTCTTCTCATCGCTGGCATGCTTTTTCTCCTTACCGGCTGCGGTCATGTGACAGAGGAGATGAAGGCGGGGAAGGAAAACGGGATCGCTCTCATGGAGAACGGCGATTATGAGGGCGCTGTCGCGGAGTTTGACAGCCTGATCGATCAGACAAAGCATGTCTCATCCTTTGAGATCGATGTATTAAAATACCGCGGTGAGGCAGAATTTATGCTGGGAGATTACGGTGCCGCGGCGTACACATATGATACGCTGGTGAAGGTGGATAAACCGAGAGCGGAATACTATTATCTGGGCGCGGTGAGTCTCGCAAATTCCGGCGATGCGGAAGGCGCTGAAAACCGTCTGGAGTCCGGAACAAAGGCGGACGAAAAACATGCAGCTGCCGGCTATGCTGAAGCGATGGAAGCTCTTGGGGCGGCTTATATGACGGCCGGAGATGAGACGAAGGCAGATGAGATCTACCAGACGCTGGTGGAAGAAGGATTTTCCAGCACGGAAGTCTATAACCGCTGGATGATGGCGGCGATGAAAAAAGGCGATTACGAGGAAGCACTGCAGCACGGGGAAGCGGGACTTGCACTCTCCGATGACAGGGCGAAGAAGGAGATCGCCTTCAACCAGGCGGTGTGTTACGAGTACCTGGGGCAGTATGAGAAAGCGCTGGAGCTGTTCCGGAGCTATGAGGAACAGTACGGACAGGATGAGAAAGCGGATCATGAGATCGCGTTTCTTGTGACGAGATAGGAGAAAGAATGGCAGAATTGATAGAGATCGGTGAGCAGCAGGAGCGGGTGATCCTGTTTGCCGCCAGCACGAACGACTCCGATGACACGGAAGAATCCGTGGAGGAGCTGAAAGAGCTTGTAAAGACCGCGGGAGCGGAGACCGTCGGGACCGTGATCCAGAACCGGGAAAATATCCATCCGGGAACCTACCTTGGAAAGGGAAAGATCCAGGAACTGAAGGAGATGGTCTGGGAGAGCGGAGCGACCGGAGTTGTCTGTGACGATGAGCTCTCCCCGGCACAGCTCAAAAACCTGGAGGATGCCCTGGACACAAAGGTCATGGACCGGACGATGATCATTCTTGATATCTTTGCGGCCCGCGCGAAGACCAGGGAAGGAAAGATCCAGGTCGAGCTGGCGCAGCTCAGATACCGTGCCGTCCGTCTTGTCGGACTCAGAAATTCTCTGTCGAGACTCGGCGGCGGAATCGGCACGAGGGGGCCTGGTGAGACGAAACTCGAGGTGGACCGCAGACGGATCCATGAGCGGATCAGCCAGTTAAAATCGGAGCTTCAGGATGTGGAGCGCCACAGGGATGTGGTTCGGAAACAGAGAGAGCAAAGCGGAACTCTGACGGCGGCCATTGTCGGCTATACGAATGCAGGAAAGTCCACACTCTTAAATAAGCTCACCGGCGCCGGGATCCTGGCGGAGGATAAGCTCTTTGCAACTCTGGATCCGACGACGAGAGCACTTGTGCTTCCGGGTGGGGAGAAGGTCCTTCTGACGGATACGGTCGGATTTATCCGGAAGCTTCCGCATCACCTTGTCGAGGCATTCAAGAGTACGCTTGAAGAAGCGAGGTACTGTGATGTGATCCTCCATGTGGTGGACTGCTCGAATCCGCAGATGGACATGCAGATGCATGTAGTCTACGAGACGCTGCGCCGACTGGACATCAAGGACAAAGAGATCATCACCGTGTTCAACAAGGTGGACCGTCCGGATGCGGACACTGCCTGCCGGGACATGTCTGCGGACTATAAGGTACGGTTATCGGCAAAGACAGGAGAGGGCATCGGGGAACTGCTCGATCTTTTTGCCGTGATCTTAAGAAACCGCAGGATCTATTTTGAGAAGGTCTTTGCATACAAAAATGCCGGGCGGATCCAGACGATCCGGAAGAGCGGACAGCTTCTCTCGGAGGAATACCAGGACGACGGGATCCATGTGAAGGCATATGTTCCTGTGGAACTGTTTGAAGAGCTGTATAAGGACTAGTGGACCGGCCGGTCAGCATCGGGAACTTTCTGTCCGGACGGGCAGAAAGCCGGAAGACAGAGAACGTTGACAGGGCGGACAGACACGCTCCGGCATGTGGGGAATGCCGGAAAATCGGACTTTGCAGCATTTGATATGAGGGGGTAATCTTATGGGGAAGACACGGGGAAAAGAATTTGCCCTGGATTTTCTGGCAGATGTGGCGGGCGGTTTTATCCAGGCTGTTGCGCTGCACTGCTTTATCGACAACATTGATATCGCGCCGGGAGGCGCCAGCGGTATGGCGATCCTGCTCAACCGTCTGACGAGCCTGCCGATCGGTACACTGACATTTTTGATCAACATCCCGCTTCTGATCGCGTCCTGGATCTATCTGGGGAAGGAAAAGACGATCAAGACATTGAAAACCGTGGCGATCATGACGGTGATCCTTGATGGACTGGTGACGCCGTATTTCCCGGTGTATTCGGGGGACAAGATGGTGTCCTGCCTTTTCGGCGGAGTGCTCATGGGGATCAGCCTGGCGGTCGTATTTATGCGCGGTTCCACAACGGGTGGCGGCGATATCGCCGCGAAGCTTTTACAGAAGTTCCGCCCGCACATGCAGACCGGAAAGGCTGTCATGGCTACGGATCTCGTGATCATTCTCCTGTCCATGGCGGTGTTCCGGAATATTGAATCGGGTCTTTACGGACTGATCAATATGGTAGTCGGAACGTATGTGATCGATGTGATCCTCTATGGTATGAATAAGAGCACGATGATCACGGTGATCAGCCCGAGATCCGGGGAGATCGCAAAGGAGCTGATGAGGAATCTGGAGCGCGGCTGCACACTGCTAAAGAGCCGCGGTGCCTACCGGGAAGAGGAAGGCGAGACGGTGATCTGCGTGCTTGATAAAAAACAGTTCTACCGTGCGAAGAAGATCGTCTACGGGATCGATCCGACCGCATTCATGATCGTATCCGAGGCTCAGGAAGTCTACGGGGAAGGATTCCTTGATTCTGACTGGGAAGTGTAAAAAATAAAGAAACGAAAAAGACGATCCGCCAGGTAATTTGCGGATCGCCTTTTTTCGTCACGGGAGTTCTGGGGGAACTCTCATGAGATGACTTCCGGCATCTGGGGAAGACGCCGGTGAAGGGGTACGGCCTGACCGCGGCCGCGGGGTTATATCAAAGGATCGAATTATTCGATAATGCCAAGGCTCTTAGCGTACTCCGTATACTCGTCGTACCATTCATTGTAGAGATTCTGATCAACAACTTCATCGATGATCTTGTTGATCCTGTCTGTCAGGGCATCTTCCCCTTTCGGGATACCGATTCTTGTTCCCTGTGTCTCCGGATCAACTTTAAAGTAGAGGTTCGGAACGATCACGAGGTTGCTGTCCGGGTTGGATTCCAGATATAATCTTGCCATTCTGAGAGCAGCGACCATGACATCGGCTTTGCCGGTCTGGACCATCAGGAAACCATCGTTTGTGGAAGAAACACGGTTGTATTTTTTATAGCTCGGGATCTGTTCCTGTACGAACTGTTCCTGAAGGGAACCGTTCTGTGCAACGACAACCTTGTCCGAGAGATCATTGAAGGATTTGATGCTGTCGACATCTTCCTTGCGGACCAGGATACCGTAAGCAGTCTGCGGATCTTCGTCTCCGAAGTAATAACCTTTGGAGAGGTTCATGGTCTCAGCTCTTGCCGGTGTGTAAGCCAGAGCGGAGATCGCGAGATCATATTTGCCGGTCGTGATGCTTCCGAGAACGCTTGTGAAGTCCATCGGTTTGATGCGGACCTCAACGCCGAGGGATTCGCCGATATAGTTCGCAAGCTCGATATCGGAGCCGACATAGGCGTCATCTCCGCTCTTTGTCGGATCGATGAACTCGTTCGGAGCGAAGTACGGCTCGGTCGCGATCTCGATGTATCCGCGCTCCAGAATGTCGTTTAAACGATTGCCGGAACCGGTCGTCTCTGCTGCTACCAGACCTGCGTCTGTCTGCGGAGTTGTTGTCTCAGATGCCGTTGTCTGCGGGATCGTAGCGCCCATCGCGGAGGAACCGGAACATCCGGTGAGTGCCGCAGCGGATAATAAAAGTGACGTACCTAAGATGAAAAGCTGATTGAATTTCTTCATGGATGGTTCCTCCTTGTATGCTCTTGATTCAGTATGCTAATAAACTTTCGATTTAGCGTGGTAAATTGTTATCATGGTGAAGAGTATACAGGAGGAAAAGAGATTTGTCAAGTGGGTTATTAAAAAAAATTTGAGATCTACTTCGCGGATGCCTTGGAGAGCGCCGTTTTCACCGCCGATACGAGCGCCATGGAGGTGTACTGGGAACCGGCGGGGTATTCCAGACCTTCCAGACTCTGGTTTTCGAGGATCTGTTCTGAGATGAGATCCATGGCAGGAGCCATTAGAGGATACATAGTCTCAACGGAGTCGCTTAAAGGGACAAGGGACACGGAGCGGATCCCCGTGTGATCCACAGCGACCTCCACATTGACGTTCTCGCTGCCTAAAACGATGGGAGATGAATAAAGTCCCGGAACATATGTAACAGAGGCGGGAGCGGCCTGTGAGGAGCTCTCCGATGCCTGATCAGGAGCATCATGGGAGATGTTGTCCTTTTTAGGGCGGAACATAAAGAGAAACAGCATGATGAGGACGATGGCGAAGCCGATAAAAAGAGCCGTGTAGATGATCTCCTTCATCCTGAGGACGATGATCTTTGTTTTTGAACTCATAGAATAATAGATCCTTTTGGGGATGGTTTGTATTAATCATATGAGAGCGGATGAGAAAAAATACATGGCATTCCTTTTGCATGGCCCGGAGCATGGGCCGGAAGCTGGACAAAAAACTTGACATTTTTGTCTGGAACATATACGGTTTACATATCTGAAATTGAATAATGCCTGACCGGCGGAAATGCGGTCAGGGAGCAGGAGGACATAGAATGGGATTGTGCATGGTGATGGGCGGTTCCGGAGCCGGGAAAACAGAATATATCTATAGGAAGATCATCGAGCTGTCCATGAAGGAGCCGGATGGCCGTTTTTTTGTGGTGACGCCTGAACAGGCGACGATGCAGGCCCAGAAGGAGATCGTGAGACTGCATTCGAATCATGGAACGATGAACATTGATGTTGTGAGCTTTGAACGTCTGGCTTACCGGATTTTTTCAGAACTGTCGATTCCGCAGCCGGAGGTCCTGGACGATACGGGAAAAAATATGATCCTGCGGAAACTTGCGGGGGAGAAGAAGGACGAACTTACCATGTTTTCGTCTCATCTGAACCGCCCGGGGTTTATCGGGGAGATCAAGTCCATGCTCTCGGAACTCTACCAGTACGGGGCAACTCCGGAAGACCTTAAGATCCAGTCGGCAGGAGACGGTGTCGGTCAGATCCTTTCGGCAAAGCTCTCCGACATGGAGGTGATCTTTGAGGCATTCCGGGAGTTCACAAAGGAAAAGTACATTACTCTGGAGGAACTTTTGGATGTGCTCTGTCAGGTGGCGGAGCGGTCGGAGCTTTTAAAGGACAGTGTTATGGTTCTCGACGGGTATACAGGTTTTACCCCGATCCAGTACCGGCTGATCGGAATCCTGTTAAAAATCTGCCGGGATCTCTTTGTGACGGTTTCTGCGACAATGGAGCCGGGACTGGATCTTTCTGCGGAGTCCGATGAGACCGATCTCTTTGATATGAGCAGGAAGATGACCGGAAAACTGAAAAAACTGGCGGAAGAAAACGGCATAAAAATCTACCGCGATCTGATCTTTTACAAACGTCCGCTGGTGCGCTTCCGGAACAGTCCTGCGCTCGACCATCTGGAACGGACGTTTTTCCGTTATCCGTATCCCAGATACCGCGGCGGCACGGAAGAAATCCTTCTCGTGCAGGCGAAAAATCCTGAGGACGAGGCAGACTTTATAACAAACAGGATCGAGACTCTTGTAAAAAAGAACGGATACCGGTATCGCGATATTGCTCTGGTATGCGGGGATCTTCCGGGATACAGCCGTGAGATCACCAAGAGCTTTGAGGAAAACGGGATCCCGCTTTTCCTCGATGAGAACCGGGATGTCTCCGGAAATCCACTGATCCGCCTGATCCAGAGTGCTCTCGATATCCTGCAGAAAGGATTTGATTACGAGAGCATGTTTCGATATCTCCGAACGGGACTTGTAACAGATCAGACTGAGAAAGTGGACCGGATGGAAATCTATGTGCGTGCGATGGGAATCCGCGGCTTTGCCAAATGGGATGCAGTCTGGGACCGGACGTTTGATGGCGGAGAAAATCTGAATCTTCTTGAAATGAATGCTTTTAAAGAGGAGATCATGGCGCCGCTGCGGCTGCTCCGGGAACAGTGCGGCGGCCGGGGAGTTCCGGTAAAGACAGTCACGGATGCACTGGCGGAGCTTCTGGAGATGCTCGGCGCGGAGGAAAAGCTGGAAAAACTGTCGGAGCAGTTTAAAACTTGCGGTATGGACCGCGAGGCGAGAGAGTATGAGGAAATTTTCGGTCTTGTCACGGAACTCTTTGAGAAATTTAAAAGTCTCCTGGGGGACGAATATGTGGCCAGAAGAGAGTACGCGGAGATCCTCTCCGCTGGTTTTTCAGAACTTTCTGTCGGGATGATCCCTGCAGGCGCGGACCGTGTGGTCTGCGGAGACTTAAAGAGAACACGTCTCGACAAGATCAAAGTCCTCTTTTTCGTCGGAGTCAGCCAGGGAATTGTTCCGGCGGACCATTCAAAGGGCGGACTATTTACCGACAATGAGAGGGAGATCTTAAAAAAGAATTCCATGGAGCTTGCACCGACCGCCAGGGAAGAGGGCTTTATGGAGCGGTTTTATCTGTATCTCATGATGACAAAGCCGTCCGACCAGCTGATCCTCTCCTGGCCGGCGGTGACGGCGGAAGGAAAAGAGATCCGTCCATCCGGCATGATCGGGGAGATGAAAAAGAGATTCCCGGATCTTGTGATCCATGAGAGCGGGGAGGAGAAATGTCCGGATGTATCCGTGACGGCAGCAAAAAAAACCGTGCTTTCCTGGCTGCAGGAGCCGGAGAAAATGATGGATCCGGCGCAGGAAGAGCCGAGAGTGCTTTACCGCTTTCTCTCCTCGGAGAAAGAGACGGAGGCCGAGATGGAAAATCTTGCAAAAGCTGTCGCCTATTCTTATAAAAAAGGAGAGATCGGCAGAACGGCTGCGCGGGAACTCTATGGGACGCTGCTTCGGGGAAGTGTCACGAGAATGGAGGGATATGCGGCATGTGCCTATTCCCACTTCCTGAATCACGGACTTGGACTGCGTGCAGGAAAAGAGTATGAGCTCGATCTTTCCGATATGGGAAATCTGTTTCACCAGTCGCTCGATACGTTTTTCAGAAATATCCGGGATCACGGGAAGGATTTCAGAACGATCACGGATGCGGAGCGGCGGACTCTGGTAAGAAAAGCGGTGGAGGAGGTTTCTGCAAAGTACCGGAATACGATCATGAAAAGCTCTGCGAGAAATGCATATCTCGAAAAGAAAGTGGAGAGGATCACGGACCGGACCGTGCGGGCACTGATCTACCAGATCCGGAAGGGCGATTTTGAGCCGGAAGAGTTCGAGGTAGATGTCAGCACGAGGATCCCGCTGAAAGATGGGGAGGCGCTGAATCTCCGGGGAAGGATCGACCGGATGGATGTGTTTGAGGATGAGGATAAGGTCTATGTGAAGATCATGGATTACAAATCGGGAAGCACATCCTTTGATCTGGCGCTTTTATATCACGGACTGCAGCTTCAGCTCGTGGTCTATATGGATGCGGCGCTGAAAATGCAGGAAAACCGGCATCCGGGGAAGCAGGCGGTCCCGGCCGGGATCTTTTATTATCATATCGATGACCCTGTGATCGATCGCGAGGACGGGATGACGGACGAGGAGATCGAAGCCGGGATCCTGCGCAGGCTCAGAATGAACGGACTCGTGAACAGCAGTCTGGATGTGATCCGCCATATGGACCGGGACATCGAAAAGGAATCCGATGTGATCCCGGTTGCGTTAAAGGACGGATATGTCCAGGAGGTAAAGTCCTCTGTTGCCGGGGGAAAGCGGTTTGCCAGACTTGCAGATTTTGTGAACGGACAGCTGAAGACTATGGGAGGTGAGATCCTGGACGGAAATGTGGCGGTCAATCCGTATAAACAGGGAAACAGGACAGCATGTGACTATTGTCCATACCACAGTGTCTGCGGATTTGATCTGAAGACAGACGGATATGGATTCCGCCGTTTCCGCCCGATGAAGGCGGAGGAGATCTGGAAGGAGATCGATCCGGAGGAATCAGATGAAAATGAGACAGAGGAACAGGAAAGCGGAAACAGAAAACCGGAACCGGGGAGACGCAAGGACGGAGAGGAGAAGATGTGATGGCGACAACATGGACGGATGAACAGTTACAGGTCATTGAGACGAGGCATAAGAATCTTCTTGTCTCTGCGGCCGCAGGAAGCGGAAAGACTGCGGTCCTCGTTGAGAGAATCATCCGCATGATCACAGATCCGGATCAGCCGGTGGACATTGACAGACTGCTCGTCATGACGTTCACCAACGCGGCGGCCGCGGAGATGCGGGAGCGTGTGGAGACGGCTCTCGGATCACTTCTCGACGAAGACCCGGGAAATAAAAATCTGGAACGGCAGAGCACGCTGATCCACCATGCGAAGATCACCACGATCGACAGCTTCTGCCTGAATCTACTGAGGGAACACTTCCACGAGCTGGATCTGGATCCGGGATTCCGGGTGGCGGACGAAGGCGAACTTCTGCTCTTAAAAGCCGATGTGATGAAAGAGCTCCTGGAGGAATATTACGGGAGAGAAGATGAGCGGTTCCTGCAGTTTGTGGACACTTATGCGTCAGGGCGGACGGACGGAGGTCTCGAGGACTATATTTTAAAAGTATGGGAGTTTTCACAGAGTAATCCGTGGCCGGGAGAGTGGATCGCCGCCTGCCGGGACGAGCTTTCGGAGAGCAGTGAGGAAAGTTCCGGGGAAAAAGGCGGAAAGGAACCGGCCTGGATGAAATTCCTGATCCGGGATGTGGGACGCCAGGCGGAGGAATTTCTGGATGGTCTTTATGAGGCAGCAGAACTTGCCGCTGAGGAGGACGGACCGCAGGCGTATGCCCCGATGCTGGCGGAAGATATCCGGGCAATGGAAATACTGAAAGAAGCGGAGACTTACCGGGAGATCGCAGATGGGATTGCCGGACTGAAATTCGGACGTCTGGCGGCTGTCAGGGGAAAACAGGTGGATCCGGAGAAGAAAGAGCGGGCGGCAGCGCTCAGAAATGCCGCAAAGGACGGCATCAAAAAGATGAAAGCCCTTTATCTTCCGGGTGATGTGGATTCTGTGTTTTCCGACATGGATGCCTGCCGGGGACCGATCCGGATGCTTCTGGAACTTGCGGAAGAGTTTTCCGCCAGGTTCCAGGAGGCAAAAGAAGAAAAGAATCTGGTGGATTTCAATGACCTGGAACATTTTGCACTCGAAATCCTTACAGGCGGCAGTCCGGATCACAGACCGGGAGCAGTGGCGGATGAACTTTCGGGAATCTATGAAGAAATTCTCGTAGATGAGTATCAGGACAGCAATGAGGTCCAGGAGACACTGATCCGCTGTGTATCCAGAGAACGGTTCGGGACACCGAATGTTTTTATGGTCGGCGATGTGAAGCAGAGCATCTATAAGTTCCGACTGGCGAAGCCGGAGCTTTTTCTGGAAAAATATGAATCTTACGGGGATGAGGATGATCTGTACCAGAAGATCGAGCTCCATAAAAATTTCCGGAGCCGACGGGAGGTCCTTGAAAGCATCAATGATGTGTTTTATCAGATCATGACAAAGCAGTTGGGAAATATCTGCTACACGGACGATGCGGCCCTGTATGCGGGAGCAAAATTTCCGGAAACGCCCAAAGAAGGCCAGGCAAAGACGGAGGTCCTGCTCTTAAATACGGGAGATCCTCTTTTTGACGGCATGGATGAGGAAAAAGCGGATTACACAGCACGGGAAGCGGAGGCGAGACTGATCGCTGCAAAGATCCGCGAGCTGACTGATCCGGAATCCGGAATGCAGATCTATAACGGAAAGACCGGTCAGTATGAACGATTAAAGAAAAAGGATATCGTGATCCTTCTGCGGAGTCTTTCCGGATGGTCGGAGGAATTTTTAAGTGTTCTCGGTGCAGCAGGAATCCCGGCGTATGCGGAGTCCAGGACCGGGTATTTTACAGCGGTGGAAGTTGAGACGATGTTAAATATGCTGGCGCTCATCGACAATCCGATGCAGGACATCCCGTTAGCCGGAGTGCTGAAATCTCCGATCGGCGGAATGAAGGACCGGGAGCTTGCCATTGTGATGGCGGACTTTAAGCGGGATCCGGACCGCGGGGAAGATATCGGATTCTATGGGGCAGTGAAGCACTATCTGGAAAAACATGGGAAACATGATGAAACGATGGCATCGGTCCGGACCGGGGAAGAGAGCGAAGAAGAGACAATCTTCCGGAAGCTGCAGACCTTTATGGATCTGCTTGCGGAGCTTCGGAGAGAATCCCTGTATCTTCCGGTTCCCAGACTGATCGGCCGTATCTTTGATCGGACAGGATACGACGAATATGCGGCTGCCATGCCGGCCGGGAAGACTCGGCAGGCAAACCTTGCCATGCTGGTACAGAAGGCGGAAGATTATGAGAAAACAAGCTATCAGGGGCTGTTTGACTTTATCCGCTATATCGAAAAACTGAAGAAATACAACACGGATTTCGGAGAGGCATCCCGGTCCGGGGAACATGATGATGCGGTGCGGATCATGAGCATCCACAAAAGTAAAGGACTGGAGTTCCCGGTCGTATTCCTCGCCGGATGCGGAAAAAAATTTAACCGCCAGGATGCAAGAGGGCGGATCCTGATAGACGAAGAGCTCGGGATCGCGGCAGATTTTCTGGATCCGGTGAAGAAAGTCAAGGCGCCTACTTTAAAGAAAAATGTGCTCGCAAGGCGCTCCAACCTCGAAAACATGGGGGAGGAGCTGAGAATCCTCTATGTCGCGATGACGCGTGCAAAAGAAAAGCTCATCATCACGGCGGGGGACAAGTACCTGGAGAACAAGATCGAAAAATGGGGAATGACCGGATCGGTGGGAGCACTGCCGTTTACCGTGCTGAGCGCGGCGTCCTCCTATCTGGACTGGATCTTGATGGCAGCCGGGGGCGCAAAAAGAACGATCGATGTGAAAAGTGTCCCGATGAAGGATCTCCTTGTGGAGGAAGAAAAAAATCAGGAAGAGAAGGCAAAACTTTACCTGGAACTGGAACAACTCCGCGGGGAAAAGCCGGAAAAAATTCCGGAACTGATTCGGAAACCGTATCCGTTTGAGACAGATCTTTCCCTGCATGCGAAGATGTCCGTCTCGGAACTGAAGATGCAGGGACAGTTCACGGATGATGCGGAAAGCGCGTTCCTGGTCCGTTCGGAGCGGGAAGATCCGGCGGAAGAAACGGAACGGGGGCCAGAGGGAGAGCCGGAGAAATCTCCGGAAGCGGAAGAACGTCTGTCTGCCGCTGAGAAGAGGGCACGTCAGAAACAGGCAACAGACCGCGGTACCGCCTGCCACCGGATGCTGGAACTGATCCATTTTTCGGATATTTCCGGGTATGAGGATGTGAAAAAAGAATTTGACCGGGTTCTCTCTGAAAAGAGAATGCAGCCGGATGCGGTCCGCCTGGTGTCACCCGGCATGATCGCGAAGTTTTTCCGGTCCGGGATCGCCGGCCGGATGAAGATGGCAGACAGGCAGGGAAAACTGAGAAAAGAGAGCCAGTTTATCCTTGGAATTCCGGCCCGGGAGATGAAAGCGGCGGATTCGAATGAACTCGTTCTGATTCAGGGAATCATCGATGCATGGTTTGAGGAGAAGGACGGACTTGTGATCGTAGACTATAAAACCGACAGAGTGAAGGAAGGGGAAGAACAGACTCTTCTGGACCATTATCAGGTCCAGCTTCAGTATTATGCCCGGGCGCTCTCCCAGATCACAGGAAAAAGAGTGAAGGAAGCGGTCATCTATTCCCTGACGATCCAGAAGGAGATAAACGTACCGATCGGGCAGTAGAGAAGGCAGCTGCGAAAGGCTGCCGGAGCTGACTGAAAAGGAAGGCTGCATAAAAAAGACTGCCCGATGTTGTGAAAAAAGGTTACTTTTCACGTGTTGTCCTGTGAGTAAAATGTAACTATTCCCTTAGTCTTTGGGGGATTCATGAACCCTTAAAAAACCTTAAAAGACTTTAAAAATCCCCAAAAATCCTTATTTTATGCGGCTTTCTCCTTAAAAGCATTTAAAACAACGTAATTGTTGACTAAGGGAACAAAACGCAACTAACCATTCAAAAATAACTGACTAAGGGAATTCATAGCAATTTAAACAAAGTCCGAAAAATACGTTTAAATCAGTATTTTTCGGACTTTTTGGATGCCATTTCTTAAAAATGGACTAAGGGAAAGAAAGGAACTTTGTTACGTATAAATATTCATAAAATATGTATAAATATGCTATTTTAAAATATGCCTATAAAGTTAAGTCTTTTCCGTACTGTGTGAGATAGCAGGATAAAGCTTTTTTAATATCATCATCTATTTTGCTGATCCCAGTATCAACCTTTGTCTTATGTTGTAAAAGAGCTTTGTAATTGTTATCGGATACGGACTTCAACATATACGAACTATATGTGATTTGCTCCAGTATATCAATTACACCATGAAGAGCTTCCAAATATCTCGATTGGTTATCGTTATTCAAGCCAGGCATAGTGACAAGGCTGACAAAATGCGAATAGGCTTGAACAATATTTTTTAGATTGTCTCCAGTCTGCTCTACGATTTGCTTTTCAAGAAAGTCTTTCATGGTCTGATATTTAGAATTTAATCCTTCATCTGTTATAGTATCAAATCCTTTGCTACTCTCCTTTATTTCTCCGATGCCATCCTTTAACCAATCAAGAGAAATCTTAAAATCCAAAGCAATCAATTTTAAAAGCATATCTGTAGGAACCTCTTTGCCAGATTCGACTTTGCTAATATATGATGCTGATACGGAAACGCGCTCCGCAAATTCTTTCTGCTTGATATTATACATTTTTCTTATTATCTTTATTCGTTCTCCTATATGTTCCATGGCAACCTCCTAAAATGAGTATAATCAACTTTTGTATTGACAAGTTGAGTATACTCAACTATAATACAGATAGTCACAATAAATATAACAAAGAAGAAAAAAAATTTCAACGGTTAAGGAGGTGGAGAAATGCCGAGACCTACTAATATGAAAACAAAAACACGCTTCGGAGTGCTTATATGTAACCAGCTTAGCAAAATGGGGAAAAATCAGAAAGATCTTGCTCAAGAATCTGGTCTCTCACCGTTCTATGTGAGCGAGATTCTTAATGGTAAACATAACCCATCTGTAAGGGCAGTGTACAACATTTCGAAAGCGATTGGAATCAGCATTGAAGAACTTACTAAAACCTTACTTGATGAAAGCTAGGCGGTGAGAACTTTGACATGGCTGAAAGTAAAAGAAGCAGCTAGGCTTTTAGATTTAACAGATAGTGCTATTAAAAAAGCGATTAAGAAAAATAAATATGAATTCCGCCATGTCGAAGGAATTGGCCGGGGCGGTGTTCAAATCGAAATCGCCCTGGAGTCGTTGCCGCAGGAAGTACAGGACAAATACAACAACATTCAAAGGGAACATACTCATAATGACATGATGCAGTTCACCGGGAAACAGCGGGAGGAAGCCAACTTTAAGGCATTGATCGTAGAAAACTATCAGAAAGCGCAAAAATCCCCGGATGACTACATAAAAGATTTTAATGAGCGAAACCCGGACAGTGTGATCACAAAGTCCCAGCTTTTCCGCTGGCAGCGCAAGTATAAGAACGGCGATGTTGCCGGGCTGATCGACACACGCGGAGGGCATAACCGTGGAAAGACGGACATCCCACCGGACGCATGGGAATATTTCTACGCGCTGTATATGACTTTGCAAAAACGCAGTATAGAGATCTGTTGGGAATACACAAAGACGGAATATCCGGAGATTCCTTCCGTATCTGCCTTTGAACGGAAAGTCAAAACAATTCCGGAACCCGTGATCATCTTTTACAGGGAAGGCGAAAAAGCGTTCAATGATTCCCTTGTATGTATGGAACGAAGCAAGGAAGACATCCACTCCAATGACATCTGGTTTTCTGACCACCATTTAATGGATGTAGCAGTTTTAAACAATCGCGGCCGGGTGTTCCGCCCATGGCTCACTGCTTTCTTTGATGCACGTTCCAACAAGGTTATTGCTTTCATTATCCGGGATAAATCCGCAGACGCAACCGTGATAAAGCAGTGCCTCCGGAAAGGAATGGAAGAATTTGGAGTTCCTAAAGAACTTTATTTCGATAACGGAAAAGATTACCGCGAGAAATCATTCAATAAAGATTTCCCTCTTTCCCTTACCAAACAGTTGGGAATCAATCAGATTTACGCGACACCATACCATGGACAGGCAAAGCCCATCGAGCGGTTCTGGGAAACCCTGGAAGACCGTTTCTGTAAGTTTTTCCCCACCTATCTGGGAAAAGACGCGAAGAAACGACCGGAGGATATGCGGGTAACCTTTGAGAAGCTGAAAGATAAATGTCCTACCATGGAGCAGTTCACAGATCTGCTTGGGAAACACATGAACAAGTACAATAATACACCATCTGGCGGAATCGACATGGACGGAAAATGTCCGGATCAGGTATATTTTGAAAACCTGGCCGTAAAGAATGAAGTCCATGACAAGTCAATCCTGCGGATCCTCTGCGGAACCTTTGACGAAAGAACCGTACAGAAAAACGGCGTACAGTACCAGGGAAGATTTTACTACCATACGGATCTTATCGCCCACCAGGGAGAGAAAGTTATCATCAATTATGACCCGTCCAACATGGATGAATTAAATGTTTTTGATGAAAACATGCGTGCGATCTGCAAGGCAGCCGCAAAGGTAAGAACCCCGTTCCGTCACACTACCCAGGAACAGATCCGGGAAGCAATGAAAGAAAAAAAGAATGCCAGAAAGCTGGTCGAACAGTATGCACCGACCAGGGATCTGGACGTTATGGCAATCGTTGCCCGCAACCAGCTTGTAGAAAAGCAGTTCACAGAAGGCGAACATACAAAGACTATTGAGAACATTAACCCTGTTCTTTCAGAAAACAGCAAAATCCTGGAGGAATCAACAAAGCAGAGACGCACGAGCCGCGAGGAGAACCTTTTAGGAAAACTTATGGAAGCAAGCAACCAGTAAGGAGGAACACATGGAAAAGAAAGAATTTCGGGAAGAATTTTCCCAGTTTATGAAGCAGACAGGGAAGTCACAGAAACAGGTCAGCAAAGAGACCGGGCTTTCTACTTCTGTCATCTCCCAGTTCCTGGATGGGAAATACACCGGGGATAACGGGAAGGTGCAGGACATTTTAAACAAGTTTTTAAGCATCAGTAAAGACCGTTTAAACAGCGTTTCAGGAACAACGTACTATCCTGATCTTTACAACACAAAAGAAGTTTTATATGCCTGCTGGTATGCCCATAAATATAACGATATTGCCCTTGTTGCAGGGGATGCCGGAGCCGGGAAAACCACCGCGCTGGAACACTACAGGGACAGCAACGCAGGCGTGACCATGGTAACAGTAAATACCTGCACCACATCCGCAACGTCTGTATTAAAGCTGATCGCGGATAAGATCGGACAGGCAACAGACGGAAGGCGCAGCGCGGTAATGCAGGAACTTATCTCTCAGCTTTCCGGAAGCAACCGTCTGATCATCATTGATGAGGCCGACCGCTTGTCTTTACAGGCTTTACAGGCAATCCGGGACTTAAACGACCAGGCACATGTGGGGATCATTCTTTCTGGCAATGATAAGATCTATAAGCAAATGCTTACAGGCCAGAAAGGCCGGGAATTTGACCAGATCCGGACGAGAATCATTGTTAGGAAGCGTGTAGAAAACAACTATACCGTTGAGGAGATGCAGCATATTTTTCCAGGAGTGCCGGAAAGCTGCCTTGCCTTTCTGATCCAGATGGCAAATCTTGAAAGTCTGCGTACAGCGATCAAGCTTTATGAGATTGCCCTGGAATATGCCCGTATCAGTAAGGAAGCCGTCACATTAAAGATGCTGAAAGATACACAGAAGCAGCTCTTTGGGAGGATGTACTGATGAAGGGCAAAAAAGAAATAGCCAGCCCTGCAAGACTGACTATTCCATCCGGCATAAGCCGGAACACAAGTGTTCACAGATAGTATAGCAGGCCGTTCCCGGTGTTGCAATCATTTTTTGCAGCCGTTCCCAAACCATGAGACGCAGATGGGCGCAGGAATCCGTTTTCAGCGATATATAAAGACTTCCTTACCACGAATGCTTTAAACGGTTTTAAAAGGGATATGAACGGTTTTAAAAGGGATATAAAGCCAAAGGAGGATATGAACATGAAGAAAAATACAGAAACTGCTAAGATCCCCATGATTAACCAGGTGCTGAAAGATGCCGCGCTTGGACATCTGGCAGAATGCGGGCTTCCCCAGAGTCTGATCTCTGGCGTGGACTGCTCCAGCTATGAGCGGATGGAGGAGACGCTGCTGGAAGTGAAGAACTGCTTCTATTCTTCCGTAAGAAAGAATATCGAAGACACTTACGGCCCATCCTGCCGGGCCTATACTCCGGATGACGAGTATAAGCATTTGATGGAATATAAAGAACGGGATTACTGGAAAATGTTCGACAACATGGACTGCCACACAGAAAGCAACAAGTATATTGCAAACCTTTACTGCGTCATCGGAGACCATGTAAAGCTGGGTGAATTTGGAAAAGAGAACGCGAAGCTCTTTGAAAAGGAGCGGCTTTTAGAGAAGATCCTGGAAACAGGCGTGGATGAGGAGCTGCTGGAAAAATTAAAAGCCTACTGGGAACTGCAGGGAGAGATCCGCGGCGAAGTTGAACGTGAAGGGTTTATTTGTGGATTCCGCACCGCTTACCACCTCTTAAATGAATGCAGGTCATAAAGCGGCGCGAAAAGTAAGGGGAACTGTTTTGTCTGTCAAAGCGGTTCCCCATTGTTATATTATCCAGAATGGAGGGATGGACAGATGGGCGCTTCTATTAGGGAATCACAGATCCGCCTTTTAACACCGGATCAGAAGGAAATGGCGGAATGCATTGGGTTTGAAGCATACAGCAAGCTGGCCGCCTACTATGGCGGAAGCCGTGTTTATGTTGCAAAACTGGCATCATTGGAGCTTGCGGAACGTGACAGCCGGATCATCAGAGATTACAAAGCCGGGAAAACGTCAACGGCAGAACTTGCGGCAAGGTACGGCGTAAGCCCCAGGCGTATCCGGGAAATCATCAAAAAGCAGCAGTAAAACAAGGATGTGGAGGAACTACACAATGGGAAAAACACCGGAGGAATTATTAAATGAACTTAGTGAAGCGGATGCAGCCCTTTTGGGTGAAGACTGCCAGGCACTGATCCGAGCCATCGGGCTGGAAGGTTTCAAAAAGCTGATACAGGAATTTTCTGGAGTACAGCTGTATATCCCCAAACAGGAAAAAGTATGCCGCTATCTCAGGGATAAGAAGATCCGCCAGGAGTTTGACGGAAGCAACCACAAGACACTGGCGAAAAAGTATGGTGTTACAGAAGCCTGGTGCCGCAAGATCATTGCAAGCGAGTTTTAGAGCCATGAGCCTGTTTTTAATGATTCAGCAGTACGAAAACGAATTAGCCAGGATCCGGGGACAGATCAGAAGCATGGAACAAACCGGAGAAGCGGACACAGACCGGAGAAAGTACCGTCAGTTAAAGCAGATCCGTTCAGAATTACAGTCCAGTATCCGCCAAATGAAGCAGTATACAAAGAAAGGATGATGAGCATGGGATTTATTGATCAGATCATGGGAGCCATGGGCATGGAAGCAGCCCAGACAGTAACAGAGGAACCTACGAGCAACGCGGATCCGCAACGCACAGAGGAAACCAAGACAGACGAGGTAAAAGAAAAAGCTGAAAAAATCCAGGATTTGGATGATGGAACCGATCAGGGTGAAGGAGCTTCCAGCGAGGAAAAAACTTATTCCCGGGATGAGTTAAACGACATTCTGAACGAAAAGAGAAAAGAATGGGAAGAGGAACGCCTCGCCAATCTCTCGAAGGATGAACAGATCAGCCAGTTGAAAAAGGAACTTTTCAAGGCAAATATGAAAGACCAGATCAATAACCGCCTGACGGAGGAAGGCATCCCCGTAAAGGCTGCGGAGCTGATCCAGTATACAGATGAAGCCGGTACACTTAAAAGCCTGGAAACGGTCATTTCCACCATTAAGGAACTGGTATCCGATGGAATCACGGAAAGACTTCGTGGAAAGACCCCGGAAGGGCTTGGAAAATCAGCTTCTACCGGGTTCTGGGGAAAACCGGAAAATGATTTTGAAACTGCATTTGTCAAAGCAATGAAAAACTAACAGGGAGGTAAAACGATGGCAGTAAACTACGCAGAGAAATTTTCTCAGACAATCGACGAACAGTTAAGTAAGGATTCTCTTACAGATAAAGCGGTCAACAAAGATTATGATTTTGATGGAGTAAACAAGGTCAATGTCTATT
This sequence comes from Clostridium sp. MCC344, assembly GCF_018785365.1. Classification (NCBI taxonomy): domain Bacteria; kingdom Bacillati; phylum Bacillota; class Clostridia; order Eubacteriales; family Clostridiaceae; genus Clostridium; species Clostridium sp. MCC344. The sequence continues at coordinate 122,672 of NZ_WQPQ01000056.1, forward strand.
CTGTTGAAACAGTGCCTTTAAATGATTATGATATCAATGCAAAAAGCAACCGATACGGAACCCCGGTGGAGCTTGGGAATGATGTGCAGACACTGGAACTGACACAGGACAAGTCTTTCACTTTCAGCATTGACCGTAAAAACGCAACAGACACCATGATGGCAATGAGCGCAGCCAAAGCACTGGCGCGGGAATTAAAAGAGGTGGTAACTCCTACGATCGACCGCTACAGGATCGCGAAATACACGGCCGAAGCGTTAGCAGCACATACCAAAGAGGAGACACTTACCACAGAAACAGCATACAGTGCATTTCTGGAAGGCTCCATGGTGCTGTTTGATGCTAAAGTGCCCACCGAAGGCCGTATCGCCTTTGTAACGTCCGCCTACTACAAAGCAATCAAGTTAGACAAGAATTTCGTATCCTCCGGGGATAAAGGCCAGGAAATTGCCGTTACTGGGGCTGTGGGAACTATTGATAAGACTACGATCATTGTAGCCCCGGCAGATTACTTTGTAAAAGGTACAAACTTTATAATCTGCCATCCAATGGCTATGACTTCCCCGGTAAAGCTTGCGGATTACAAGATCCACGAGAATCCACAGGGAATTAACGGCTGGCTTGTAGAGGGCAGAATTTACTATGATGCTTTTGTGCTGAATAATAAAAAAGCAGCTATTTACCTGTCAAAGCAGGCAGCAAAATAGCCGTTAAATATGGATTAAACACGATTTAAACCGCCTTTCAAATTCGTTTGAGGGCGGTTTAAATCTTTTAAAAAGTAAATCTTTTTTCGTGCCAAATGCAAAAAAATGTATAAAACTTTGCATAAAAAACAGGGCTCTGTAACGGTTCAGTTACGTTTTGCGCGAAGCTCAGTTACGTTTTGCGCGAAGCGCGACATCACGGGTAGGAATTTTCTGAACTGAAAATTCCGTATGATACCGTTGTGGTCGCGGATTTTGCCGATTTGGAATGCGAAGCATCGGCAAAATCCTGTTACAGTACGCGGGCATGGAGTGACCGTGTACTGTAACGAAAAAAGCGCCGGGCAGTCTTTTTATGCAAACTTATTTATTCCGCGATGATCAGCTCTTTCGCATACGGGAGAGATGCGATCCAGTCGCAGAAGGTGTGCCACTCGGTGAGCTTATGATTCTTTCTCGCGTGATAGATGTTCACGAGAGTCTCATAGTTCATCGTGCAGGTGCGCATCTGGTTGTAGCTGGACGGGAGGAGCTGGATCATATCGTACCAGTCCTCTTTGTTCTTGCCCTCGTTCATGTATTTCAGGCGGATCTGCTCAAGGCGGTCCACAACGGTCTGCATGTAGGCGAGAGTGTCCGGAGTCATATGGTCGTGGCTGAAATCGTCGATGTCGAACGGTTTGGAATGGATCTTGTGCATGGTACTCGTGGAGTTTGCGACGGTCGCCACTTTGTAGGTATCATATTCCTTCCACCAGTAGAGCGGAGCTGTAATGTCCACGGAGACGAAGATCTGGCGGATGAATTTGCGGTGGTCGCTTCCGGCCATGCGGAGACGTTTCGCAAGATCGATGTCATTCGGGCCGAAGACGAAATTTCCATCTTCATCGTAGCTGCTGTCCATGCGTGCCCAGCTGTTCATCGGGTTTCTTGCGCCGCGCATGGCGTTCTCGAAATTCATGACGCTTGTGCGTTCAAATTTTATCATAATGGGTGTTCTCCTTCATAAAAAAGTCTGGCGGAAGAGAAAGCAGCGGAAGGATTTTCCAACCGCCTGTCCTGCGCCGGATGCTTTCCCTATTATAACGGGTTTTGTGGGAGGATACAAGATGAAAATTAGGAGGATCACATGCTTTTTGGGCTGTTCTTCTGGGCAGATCGGGAATGCGGATATGACAGCTTGCGATTCAGGCGTCTTTTCGCTATAATAGGGAAAAAAGAAAGAAGAGTGGCTTTGCCATCAATATAAAGGAGGAAACAGCCATGAATATCATTGCGGCGGTGGATAAACACTGGGCGATCGGAAACAGGGGGAAACTTCTGGTGACGATCCCGGATGACCAGAAGCTTTTCCGTGAGGAGACAAAAGGAAAAGTGATCGTCATGGGAAGAAAGACGCTGGAAAGTCTTCCGGGCGGGCAGCCGTTAGCGGGGAGAGTCAATGTCGTTCTCACGAGAGACGAGTCTTACAGGGCAAAGGGGTGTGAGATCTTTCATGATCTCTCTTCAGCCATGGAATATTTAAAACAGTTTGCGTCGGAGAATATCTACATTATCGGCGGCGCGGAGATCTACAGGGCGTTCCTGCCGTACTGCGACACGGCCCACATCACATGGATCGACTACGAGTACATGGCGGATACATGGTTCCCGGATCTCGACAAAGATCCGGACTGGGAAGTGACGGCGGACAGCGATGAGCAGACGTATTTCGACCTTTGCTATGAATTCCGGCGGTATGAGCGCACGGGAAAGAAGGCTCTGGCACTGGGAGAAAAAACAGATTCTTTGCTGTGACGCGTAAAAGTGATACAGAAATGCAGAAAAAACGCAAAACCGGAAGAATCGATGTTGCGTATCTGACTAAAAAATGTTACACTGAACTCAGTGTGTGTCAGTGACTTTGCAGACCCAGCTCCGATGGAGGGCGGGAGAATGATCTGAAAAGTTCTGTGTTGCAATCTGATTTCAGCTGCCGGAAAAGTCTTTTCGGCGGAACATGTTTGAGAAAACAGGAGGTATGGGATATGTATCCTATTTTAGAGGCAAAAAAGCTTGCGGATAAGATCTATCTGATGGTCGTAAAAGCTCCGAGAATTTCCGCAAACTGCAAACCTGGTGAGTTTGTGATCGTAAAGATCGATGAGAAAGGCGAGCGTATTCCGCTTACGATCTGCGATTATGACCGCGAGAAGGAGACGATCACGATCGTATTCCAGACAGTCGGTGCGTCCACAGAGCGTATGTCCACATTACAGGTCGGAGATTCCTTCCGTGATGTTGTCGGACCGCTCGGAAACCCGTCTGATTTCGTAAAAGAAGACATCGAAGAATTAAAGAAGAAAAAATATCTGTTCGTTGCGGGCGGTGTCGGAACAGCTCCGGTATATCCGCAGGTAAAATGGTTAAAAGAACATGGGATCGACGCTGACGTCATCATGGGATCCAAGACAAAAGATCTCCTGATCCTCGAGGACGAGATGAAGGCGGTTGCCGGAAACCTCTATGTGACGACCGATGACGGTTCCTACGGACATAAAGGAATGGTTACCGAGGTCATCAAAGAACTCGTAAATGAGCAGGGAAAGAAATATGACGTCTGTGTCGCGATCGGACCGATGATCATGATGAAATTCGTATGTCTCCTGACAAAGGAGCTTGAGATCCCGACAGTTGTAAGCTTAAACCCGATCATGGTAGACGGAACCGGAATGTGCGGTGCATGCCGTGTGACGGTTGACGGAAAGGTAAAATTTGCCTGTGTCGACGGACCGGAATTTGACGGACATGCCGTAAACTTTGATGAGGCAATGAAACGCCAGCAGATGTACAAGACAGAAGAAGGCCGTGCCCTTTTAAAACTCCGTGAGGGCGAAACCCACCACGGCGGATGCGGAAACTGCGGCAACGATTGATCGGTGATATGGAGGAAATGACATGGATGGAATGAAGAAAGTCCCGGTAAGAGAACAGGAGCCGAAGGTTCGCGCAACGAACTTTGAGGAGGTCTGTTACGGATATAATGAGGAAGAGGCTGTCGCTGAGGCGTCCAGATGCTTAAACTGCAAAAACGCGAGATGCGTTCAGGGATGCCCGGTCAAGATCGATATTCCGGCATTTGTAAAAGAAGTAAAAGAAGGAAACTATGCTGAGGCTGCAAAGGTGATCGGAAAATCTTCCGCACTCCCGGCTGTCTGCGGCCGTGTGTGCCCGCAGGAGAGCCAGTGTGAAGGCCAGTGCGTCCGCGGCATCAAGGGCGAGGCTGTTTCCATCGGTAAACTTGAGCGTTTTGTTGCCGACTGGTCCAGAGAGAACGGGATCGTTCCGGAAAAGCCGGAGAAGACAAACGGCATCAAGGTCGCTGTCATCGGTTCCGGCCCGTCCGGACTTACCTGTGCAGGAGATCTCGCGAAACTTGGCTATGAAGTAACGATCTTCGAGGCACTTCACGAGCCGGGCGGAGTTTTAACATACGGAATTCCGGAGTTCCGTCTTCCGAAACAGGGCGTTGTACAGCCGGAGATCGAGAACGTGAAGAAACTCGGCGTTGACATCGAGACAAACGTAATTATCGGCAAGTCTGTAACCGTTGACGAGTTGATGGACGAAGAGGGCTACAAGGCAGTCTTCATCGGTTCCGGTGCCGGTCTTCCGAGATTTATGGGAATCCCGGGCGAGAACGCAAACGGCGTATTCTCCGCAAACGAGTACCTGACAAGAAGCAACCTTATGAAGGCGTTCCGCGACGATTATGACACACCGATCGCTGCTGGTAAGAAAGTTGCTGTTGTCGGCGGTGGAAACGTAGCGATGGACGCAGCGAGAACGGCTCTCCGTCTCGGTGCAGAGGTTCATATCGTATACAGAAGAAGTGAGGCAGAGCTTCCGGCAAGAGCAGAGGAAGTTCACCATGCAAAAGAAGAGGGGATCATCTTCAATCTCTTAACGAACCCGACTGAGATCCTGACCGATGAAAAGGGCTGGGTAAAAGGCATGGTCGTAAGAAAGATGGAACTTGGCGAGCCGGATGCATCCGGAAGACGCCGTCCGGTCGAGATCGAAGGTTCCGATTATACGATCGATGTTGATACGGTCATCATGGCGCTCGGTACTTCCCCGAACCCGCTGATCTCCTCCACAACAGGCGGACTTGAGATCAACAAACATAAATGCATCGTTGCGGATGAGTCGAACGGAAAGACTTCCCGTGAGGGCGTATTTGCAGGCGGAGATGCTGTGACAGGTGCTGCTACCGTTATTCTTGCCATGGAGGCAGGAAAAGCAGGAGCGCGCGGAATCCACGAGTATCTGAGCGGTAAGAAAGCTGAATAAAAAGAGTTGTGCCTGACGGAGCGCAGATGCGTTCCGAAAGGCACCTGCTTGAGTCATCATGACAGAAAGAGCTGCCGTTGGAAGGGGATTCTTCCGCAGGCGGCTCTTTATACTATTTGGCCCCGGGGCGGCAGGATGGGACAGCCGCACCTTTTGCAGAGTTAATATACGAAACGGAGGAAAAAGAACATGAAGAGCCCCATGACCCAGAAACAACGCTACATAAAAATGACGGAAACCCCGATCTCCCGGCTGATCCCGAGCCTGGCGATCCCGACGATCATCAGTATGCTGGTGACTTCCATCTACAACATGGCGGATACATTTTTCGTGAGCCGGATCGGCACGAGTGCATCGGCGGCCGTCGGCGTGAGTTATTCGTTGATGTCCATGATCCAGGCACTTGGATTTACGCTCGGAATGGGAAGCGGAAACTATCTATCGCGGGTCCTCGGAAGCAGGGATGAGGAAAAAGCAGAGCGGATCGCTTCCACCGGCTTTTATTCCGCGATCCTGATCGGGCTCCTGTTCGCGGTCGTGTGTCTGCCGAATCTTGATGTGCTCGTGAGACTTTTAGGAGCTACGGACACGATCGCTCCTTACGCAAAGGATTATGCAAAGTATATCCTGATCGCGGCCCCGGTCATGACAGGGTCGCTGGCAATGAATAACCTGCTCCGTTTCCAGGGACTGGCTGTCTACGCGATGATCGGGATCACGACCGGAGGCATCTTAAATATGATCCTGGACCCGATCTTTATCTTCGGACTGGATCTCGGGATCTCCGGCGCCGCACTTGCAACTGCACTCAGCCAGTGCATCAGTTTCGGGATCCTGTTTTTCCAGAGTCTTTTGAGAAAGGACTGTGTGCACCTGAAACCGGGAAAAATCACGCTTTCTTTAGCCCTCTACGGTGAGATCCTTCACGGCGGGATCCCGTCCCTCTGCCGTCAGGGGATCGCGAGCATTGCGACTGCTGCGCTGAACCTTGCGGCAAACCCATTTGGGGATGCGGCGATCGCGGCTCTCTCCATCGTGAGCAGGTATATGATGTTCATCGGCTCCGCCATGATCGGATTCGGACAGGGATTCCAGCCGGTCTGCGGCTTCAATTTCGGTGCGAAGCGGTATGACAGAGTCCTGGAGTCCTTCTGGTTCTGTGTGAAGGTCTCGGTTGTCTTTCTGGCAGTTCTTGCAGTCGGAAGTTTTGTCGGTGCGCCGCAGATCATGCGTGCATTCCGGAAAGAGGACCTCGATGTGATCGAGATCGGGACCTGGGCGATGCGGTTCCAGTGCGTCACGCTGCCGCTGTCCGCCTGGATCGTCATGTCCAACATGATGACCCAGACGATCGGATACGGGTTCCGCGCATCACTTGTCGCGTCCGGCCGCCAGGGACTTTTCCTGATCCCGGCGCTCTTCATCCTTCCGTCCGCATTCGGGATCCGCGGACTGCAGTTATGCCAGCCGGTCGCAGATGCGCTGACATTTGTCCTGGGCGTGGTGATCGTTCTTGGAATTTTGAGGGAACTGAAGGAAAAGCAGAGGGAAGAAGTGCAGATGCAGCAGTAAAGGAATCCCGGACGAGGCGCAATTGCTGCTTCAAAAAGATGGAAATTTCTGAACCGGAGATTCTGCAAGATACGGTTGAGCGTGAAGTTTTTGATGATGTCAACAAGTGAAAACACGATTCGCAGTTTTTCCCTTGTTATCGCGACAGTCGCCAAGGTCTCGTGCAAGCGCGGACTTTGGTTCGTTGTTCGCATAAATAGAAAAGCCCGGGGAATTATGATCCCCGGGTTTTTCGTATGATGCTTCGCAAGGAAGCGCCTGATTTTTTTAGAATTTACCTTCATCAGCAGCCTGCTGTACGGAAACAGCAACAGCAACGGTAGCGCCGACCATCGGGTTGTTGCCCATACCGATCAGACCCATCATCTCAACGTGAGCCGGAACGGAGGAGGAACCTGCGAACTGTGCGTCGGAGTGCATACGTCCCATGGTATCTGTCATACCGTAGGAAGCCGGACCTGCTGCCATGTTATCCGGGTGAAGAGTACGGCCTGTGCCGCCGCCGGATGCTACGGAGAAGTACTTCTTGCCTTTCTCTACGCATTCCTTCTTGTATGTACCTGCAACCGGATGCTGGAAACGGGTCGGGTTGGTGGAGTTACCGGTGATGGAAACGTCTACGCCCTCTTTCCACATGATCGCAACGCCCTCTGTTACGTCGTTAGCGCCGTAGCAGTTTACTTTTGCACGCGGGCTCTCCGGATCTGTGGAGTAGCATTTGCGGAAAACTTCCTCAACTTCGCCTGTGTAGTAGTTCATCTTTGTCTCAACATAAGTAAAGCCGTTGATACGGGAGATGATCTGTGCAGCGTCTTTTCCGAGACCGTTTAAGATAACACGGAGTGGTTTTTTACGAACTTTGTTTGCTTTCTCAGCGATACCGATCGCGCCCTCAGCGGCTGCGAAGGACTCGTGACCTGCGAGGAAGCAGAAGCAGTCTGTGTCCTCTTCCAGGAGCATTTTTCCGAGGTTGCCGTGTCCGAGACCAACTTTTCTCTGGTCAGCAACGGAACCCGGGATACAGAAAGCCTGAAGACCTTCACCGATCGCAGCAGCAGCGTCTGCGGCACGGCGGCAGTTCTTCTTGATTGCGATTGCAGCGCCTACTGTGTAAGCCCAGCATGCGTTCTCGAAACAGATCGGCTGGATCTTCTTTACCTGGTCATATACGTTAAGGCCTGCATCCTTTGTGATCTTCTCAGCTTCTTCAATGGATGCGATGCCATAGCTGTTTAAAACGGAATTGATCTTGTCAATTCTTCTCTCATAGGATTCAAATAATGCCATTGTTTTCTTCTCCTTCCAATCATTCCTGACGCGGGTCAATGATCTTCACTGCATCTGCTACGCGGCCGTACTGACCTTTTGCTTTTTCGTAAGCAGTTGTCGGATCGTCGCCTTTTTTGATGAAGTCGGTCATCTTGCCGAGGTTTACAAACTGGTAGCCGATGATCTGGTCATCAGCGTCAAGAGCGATACCGGTAACATAACCTTCTGCCATCTCGAGGTAACGCGGACCTTTCTTTAAAGTACCGTACATCGTACCAACCTGGGAACGAAGACCTTTACCGAGATCCTCAAGACCAGCGCCGATCGGAAGACCTTCCTCGGAGAATGCACTCTGGGTTCTTCCGTAAACGATCTGGAGGAAGAGCTCTCTCATTGCTGTATTGATCGCATCACAGACAAGGTCTGTGTTTAATGCTTCAAGAATTGTTCTGCCCGGAAGGATCTCTGCTGCCATAGCTGCGGAGTGAGTCATACCGGAACATCCGATGGTTTCCACAAGAGCCTCCTGAATGATACCTTCCTTTACATTCAGGGTCAGCTTACAGGCACCCTGCTGCGGAGCGCACCAGCCAATACCGTGTGTCAGACCGGAAATATCTTTGATTTCCTTGGACTGTACCCATTTCGCTTCCTCCGGGATCGGAGCTGCGCCATGGTTTACGCCCTGCGCAACCGTGCACATCTGTTCTACTTCATGTGAATAAATCATGTTGAGACTCCTTTCAATATATGGTTTTTAATGCTCGTTAAAAAAATCACATCATACCCGTTCCATTTTCTCACAAAAATGAAGTTTCGTCCATACCTTTTTCCAAAATATTCAGGTTTTGGGAAGGAATTTCAACAGAAAAAAGAACCTCCCCGGGTAGGAATAAGAATGGGATTTCTTATTGCGAAACACATTCTATATAGCGGAAAAACGATGGATCAAACCAATGAAATCCTGTTCATACAGGAGAAGAGAAAAGAGATTGTAAACCCGGGATTTCAGCGTTATACTAAAAGGAACGAAATGTGATCGGGGCGGCGGTCAGATCCTGCCTGGTGCGGGAAACGATCGGCGGCTCATGTAAAAAATAACGAGGTGGATCAATGAACCTTCATGAGGATGCAAAGATGAAAATCGAACGGAAGGAAGAGCAGGAACTGGAAATTCTCGGAGAGATCCTGGAAGCGTATGTCGATACGCCGATCAAAAAGGATGCGTTTCTGATCGGAGATCTTGGTCTCGATTCCTTTCTGATTGTATATTTTATATCGGAAGTAGACGACCGTTTCGGCGCTGCGATCGAGATGCCGGAACATGTGGAGTATATGACGGTCCAGGATGTGCTGGATCAGTTAAACGGGAGAAAGTGACCGGCCAAAAAGGTGTGAAGCCGCAGCCGGATACCGGAAAGCGGCTCGTACAGCAGAACCGGAGGACAGGAGAAAATACATATGGAAAAAACACTGGAAGAGAAAAAAGAACTTGCTGCGAAGGTGATCGCGGCATTAAAAAAAGAGTATCCGGATGCGGACTGCACGCTGGATTACAACGAAGCATGGAAACTTTTGGTCAGCGTGCGCCTGGCGGCCCAGTGCACGGATGCGAGAGTCAATGTGGTCGTTCAGGATCTCTATAAAAAATTCCCGGATGTGAAATCGCTGGCGGAAGCGGATGTGAACGAGATCGAGGAGATCGTCCGTCCCTGCGGACTCGGGAAGAGCAAGGCGCGCGATATCAGCGCCTGCATGAAGATCCTCTGGGAACAGTATCATGGAAATGTGCCGGATGACTTTGACGCACTCTTAAAACTCCCGGGCGTCGGAAGAAAGAGTGCGAACCTCATCATGGGTGATGTCTTCGGAAAACCGGCGATCGTCACCGATACCCACTGCATCCGCCTGACAAACAGGATTGGTCTCGTGGACGGGATCAAGGACCCGAAAAAAGTTGAGATGGCGCTCTGGAAGATCATTCCGCCGGAGGAAGGAAATGATTTCTGCCACCGCCTCGTGGAACATGGACGGGCTGTCTGCACTGCGCGAACAAAGCCGTACTGTGACAGGTGCTGCCTGGCGGAGTTCTGCGAGAAGAACGGGGTCGAGTAAAGAAGGTCTGAACTGCCATGAATCCGAACGGAACTATCGGTGGCAGATCGTGTAAATGAATATAAAGAAAGGTCAGAATGGAAAGGCGTCCATTCTGACCTTTTTGGTATCAGGATTCGTTTTTGCGATCGTGCAGTGGGAAATCAGGAACTCTGACCTAGTTTGCCGTCTCGTTCTCAAATTTCTCCATGTATTTTTCCTGAATCAGCTTTACGAGTTCCGGAGCTTTTCCGCCGATCGGAGTTCCGTTCATCTCGCAAGCCGGAGAGCAGAATTTTGTGGAGCTGGAGACTATGATCTCATCGGCATCCATGAGTTCCGCCATTGTGAACGGTGTCTCATCGACCGGGATCCCGTTGTCTTTGCAGATCTGGATGATGTGCATTCTTGTGATGCCCGGGAGGATGTAGTGGTCGGTCGGGTGAGTCTTGAAGATCCCATCTTTGATGATGGAGACATTGCTGTGGGCGCACTCGGTGACAACATCGCCGCGGTGGAAGACGCATTCCCCGCATCCCATGGACTCGGCTTTCTCAGCAGCCATAACGTTCACAAGGAGGTTTAAGGTCTTGATGTTGCAGTGAAGGAACCGGGTATCCTCAACATCGGTGAGCTTCAGGCGTTTGCTGGAATCTGCCGGTTTTCCCGGTTTCATAAAGATCCAGAGATTCGGTTTTGTGCCTTTTTCCGGGAACTGGTGCTGGCGGATGCCGGTTCCGCGGGTCATCTGCCAGTAGATGAAGATATCGCTGTCGTCCATCTTCGCGAGCATGTCATAGAGGATCGCGGTCAGTTCTTCCCGTGTATAAGGAATCTCGATCCTGAGAAGGCCCGCACTGTTGAAAAAGCGGTCGAGATGTTCTTTTAAGGCGAAGATCTTTCCGTTTCTTGCAAGTGTTGCTTCATATACACCGTCCCCGAAGTAGCAGGCACGGTCATTCATCGGCACGGTCATCTCCTCGAGAGGACCGAATTTCCCATTGTAATATCCAAGTGTTTTCATAATGATTTCCTCCTGAATTCAAGTGGTTGCGGCACAAGGGCAGGGCTTGTTCCCTTTGTGGTATCATAGCATGAAACGCGGGCGTTGTAAAGAATATGGGGTGAACAGGGTTGTGGAAACTTCATAAAAAGTTCGGAAATCTTTCGTTGTAATATGGCATATTTTCCGGTATAATAGGAATGATCATGAAAAGAAACCACCTGTGCAGAAATGGGTGGCGAGCATAATATTGAAGGAAAGTGCAGGAAATTACCAATGAACATCAGTATGAACCCAAATGGTGAACTGTACCAGTCGGCTGTCAACGCGCCGGGAGCGATCGATATCCCGGAGAGCTTTTTAAATGAGGCACGTCAGTTCCGGGAGTTAAATATGCGCTACGCATGCGCGATCCGGGAAGTGAAGACGAAATTGGAAGTATTGAACGACGATCTCGCAGTTCGGAATCAGAGAAACCCGATCCAGATGATCAAATCCCGAGTGAAAAAGCCGGAGAGCATCATCGAAAAACTCCACAGAAGAGGATTCCCGATCTCCGTAGAGTCGGTGCGGGAAAATCTCTACGATGTGGCGGGGATCCGCGTGATCTGTTCGTTTGTGGATGATATCTATACCGTCGCCGAGATGCTGGCGCGACAGGATGATATCAACGTTCTCATGGTAAAAGACTATATCCGCTGCCCGAAGGTCAACGGATACCGCAGCTACCATATGATCATCGAAGTTCCGGTATTCTTCTCCGACCGGAGGGAAAACATGCGCGTGGAGGTCCAGATCCGGACGATCGCGATGGACTTCTGGGCAAGTCTGGATCATCAGATGAAGTATAAGAAGGATGTGGAAGATGCGAGTGAGATCAGCGATGAACTGAAAGAGTGTGCAGAGGTGATCGCACAGACGGATCTTAAAATGCTGGCGCTTCGCCGGAAAATCGAAGACCGTGAAAGCAGGGAAAATCCCCTCAAGTTTGATAAAGATCTGCCGTAGGCCGAAAAGAACAGCCGGCAGCAGATGCAAAAAAGAGAAGAGCGGGCAGACGACAAAAGAAAGCTGAGGAAAAAGCTGTTTGTCGAATGCGTCCTTAATAGAGATAGCAGCACAGGGTTTCGGTGATCCGGAACCCTGTTTTTTTGTACAGGGCAAGAGCCGGAGTGTTATTTCCGGCAACCTGAAGGAGGACCGGACGTTTATGATCACCAGAAGCACCGGTGCGGGATGAAACCGCGACCGGGGTGTCGGAAACAGTCCGACCGGTGTAAAGATCCGTCAGGAGATTTTCGGTGTCTGAAAACAGTCCTACAAGGACAGTTTGTAAAAATGAGGTTCCGTATCCTTTTCCACGCTGCGATCTTTCCACTTCAAAACCGTAGAGATAGTAGTGGGACGGGAAGACAGAAAAATTTACGATGGCATGTCCGGATCGAAAACAGAGTGTCAGGGTCCCGTCGATATCCAGAGTTTCGAGCTGAACATCGGTGAGAAAGCCGGATGGTGCAGCCGCAGATTCCGCATGGTCAGTTCGCCGGACAGCAGTAGAAAAATCCTCCGGCAGCAGCTCCATCATATGTTCCTCAGAGTCCTGTTCCGCTCCGATCGCCTCAAGGACAGCGGCAGTGTTCCGGTCTTTCTGATCCACATAGAAGAGCAGTTCGGAATCCTCTGGAAGTTCCTGGATCCCCTGATCCAGAAGCGCAGAGAAGAGTCCCTGACCGCGGAATTCCGGGTCTGTAAAGGCGGAGCACTCAAACAGAAGGTCGTCCACCGGAACAAAAGCGATGGCGGAGACGATGCGCCCGTCGTATTCAGAAAAAAGAAACAGGGATGCATCCTCAAAAGGGAAAGAGAGCGAGGTGTGATCGTGAGCTGTGCATGTATTTACCATGGTTTGGATCTGGTCTTTCCGGAAAGAATCTAAAGAAGAGACGCAGTATGATTTCATCATAAACCTCCTGTAACTAAGTGGAAAAATCGGTGAAAAACATTCCCTTTCAGGAACAAAGTATGTGGATCCGGCGGGAGTTTTATCTGCCGGGGATAAAAATGCAGAAGTGAAATGCGGAAGAGAGACAAATTCCGCACCATAGAATCACTGCCGCCATCGTGTTCAGATGAAGATAAGTATATACAGAAAAATACTTCAATTCAAGGAATTTTCCGTGTTTTTTTCTATTGCCGCCATGCAAACGGGGTGATAAAATGGTTCCTAGTCTCAAAAATGGTTGGACCATTTTATACTGTCTCTCCGCAAGCCTGCGAAGATCGCAGAAAACAGAGACAGAATCTGACAACAGGAGGAAAACAAAAATGAAGTACGTGAAAGAAATTGTGATCATTTTCGGGATCACGATGGTGGGGGAACTCTTGAATATGTTCATTCCGCTGCCGGTTCCCGCCGGAGTGTATGGACTGTTCATTCTTCTCGGCGGTTTATGCACGAAAGTGATCTCCCTTTCTGATGTGGAAGTGACGGGAAACCTGCTTCTGGATCTGATGCCGGTTATGTTTATTCCGGCCGCTGTCGGGATCATCGATAAGATCGAAGAGTTAAAAGCCATTATGATCCCGATGCTCATCATCACCTTTGTGACCACTTTCATCGTCATGACCATCACCGGCAAGACGGCAGAGTGGATCATCAAGAGACAGAAAAAGAGGGAGAAATAGAAATGTCATTGTACTTTGGAGTATTTATCAGTCTGTTCGCATACCTGATCGGTATGAAGTTAAAGAAAAAATTCGGATGGCCAGTGTTAAACCCGCTGCTCGTCGCGATCATCCTTGTGATCGCATTCTTAAAAGCGACCGGGATCAGCTATACCGATTACAACACAGGTGCATCCTATATCAGTTATTTTTTGACACCGTCAACGGTTTGTCTTGCAATTCCACTGTATAAGCAGTTAGAATTATTAAAGAAGAACCTGACAGCAGTCGCAGCAGCGATCACAGCCGGAGTCATCGGAAGTGTCGTCAGCGTCTATGTGATGTCCATGATCTTCCGTCTGGAACATGTCCACTATGTTTCCCTGCTTCCGAAGTCCATCACGACAGCGATCGGAATGGGAGTATCGGAGGAAGCCGGCGGGATCGTGACGATGACGATCGTCAGCATCATCCTGACGGGAATCCTCGGTAATATCGTTGCAGATGGCTGGTTTAAGCTTGTCGGCATCAAGGAACCGATCGCGAAAGGACTGGCACTCGGAACTTCCGCGCATGCGATCGGAACCGCAAAGGCGCTGGAGCTCGGCGAGGTCGAAGGTGCGATGAGCAGCCTGTCGATCGCGGTAGCAGGCCTTATGACGGTCGTTGCAGTGCCGATCATGTCAGGATTGCTCTAAAATAAAAAGTGCAAAAGGAGAGAAAACCATGGCTGAGAGAGTAAAGAAACGTTCAGAGATCAGAGAACAGGATACCTGGAAACTGGAGGACATGATCGCATCGCCGGAGAAGTTTGAAGAACTTGCGGACGGAGTGGAAGAGCGGATCCCGGGGTATGAGACATACCGGGGAAAACTCGGAAGTTCGGCAGATCTGCTTAAAAGTTACCTGGAATTTGATGAATCGATGGATGAGACGATCTCTCTCCTCTATGCGTATGCGATGCAGAAACGCGATCAGGATACCTCTGTCAGCGAGAATCAGGCACTGGTGTCCAGAGTCCAGTCTCTTGCGGTAAAAGCAATGGCTGCTTCGTCCTTCGCCCAGCCGGAGATCCTGGAGATCCCGGATGAGACGATGAACGGATTCCTGGAAACGGATGAGTTAAAGGCGTATAAACTCCAGATCGAACGTCTGCTCGCGAAAAAACCGCATATGCTTTCAGAGAAGGAGGAAGCAATCTTAGCGTCTGCTTCCGAGATCGCGCACACTCCGTCATCGGTATTCTCCTTATTTAATAATGCAGATTTGAAATTTGACCCGGTTGAGGACGAGAACGGGGAACTCGTTGAGGTGACCCACGCGAGATACGGGAAACTTATCGAGAGCAAAAAGCGGAGTGTCAGAGAGGCGGCTTTCCATTCCCTCTACAAAGGATACCGCCAGTTTGCGAACACGATCGCGGCAACCTACGAGGGAAATGTCAAGCAGGGAAATTTCTATGCGAGAATGCGTCAGTATCCGTCGGCAAGAGCCATGTACCTTGCGGAAAACGAGATCCCGGAGCGTGTTTACGATAACCTCCTGGAATCAGTCCATGATGCGCTCCCGCTGCTGCACCGGTATATGGGATTCCGGAAAAAATGCCTGGACATTCCGGAGCTGCACATGTATGATCTCTACGTGCCGCTCACGGATGAGTATGAGAAAACGTACTCCTATAAAGAGGCACAGGAACTGATCCTGAAGGCATTAAAACCTCTCGGAGAGGAATATTTAAACCTCTTAAAGAATGGTTTCGGGAACCGCTGGATCGATGTCTATGAAAATGAGGGAAAGCGGAGCGGAGCCTACTCGAACTGCGTTTACGGCGTGCATCCGTACGTGCTGATGAGCTTTGACGGAACGCTGGATTCCGTCCTCACCCTGGCACATGAGATGGGACATTCGATCCACTCCTGGTACTCCAATGCCAACCAGACCTACACGTATGCCGGATATAAGATCTTTGTGGCGGAGGTTGCATCGACCTGCAATGAGATCCTGATCTTAAACTATATGATCAATGAGACGAAGGACAGGAAGGAGAAGTTTTACCTCATCAACCAGCTCGCTGAGCGTTTCCGCACAACGCTGTTCCGCCAGGCGATGTTCGCGGAATTTGAGGCAGAGACTTACCGGCTTTCCTGGAGCGGGACTCCTCTCACAAAAGATTTGCTCTGCAGTCTTTACCATGAGCTGAATTCGGAGTATTATGGAGAAGAGACTGTGATCGATGAGGACATTGATCATGAGTGGGAGCGGATCCCACACTTCTACATGCAGTTTTATGTCTACCAGTACGCGACAGGATTTTCCGCGGCGATGGCGATCGCAAGGCGGATCCTTTCTGGGGACGAAAAGACAAAAGAAGGTTATTTCCGGTTCTTAAAGGGCGGATGCTCAAAGACGCCGGTGGAGCTTTTAAAGTTAGTCGGGCTTGACATGGAAAAGCCGGATGTCGTCAATGAGGCGATGAAGGTGTTTGAAGGACTCATCAAAGAGTTGGAAGGTTCCTTTTCATGAACGGAAATTTTCTGAACTGAAAATTCCGTGTGATCAGCTGCGGGGCGGATCTTGTCAGACCGTCTTCCGGACTGAATTGGTGAGGAGCGGACCGGAGTGGATGGAAAAAAGGAATTGACAGTTTTGCCGGATCTGGCGATCGATCATCCGGCATGAGGGGAAGAGGCGAGCGGTTATGAGTATTTATGAGGCGATTTTTAACAGATGTTCGGTCCGCGAGTATGAGATGGAGAAACTTGCACCGGGACGGCTGGAGGCGCTGGAGCGGTATCTGAAAAATATCGCGCTCCTCGATGAGGAGAAAACGGTAAAATTTGAGATCATAGACAATTCAGACGGAAAGCGGAAGATCCATGGTCTCTGGAAGGTCGAGGCGCCGTACTATCTTGCCGTCTATTGCGGGAATGACCAGCTGTCCGTGCGGAATGCCGGATATGCGGCTGAGCAGGCAGTCCTTTACCTCACATCAAAGGAACTCGGAACCTGTTATCTCGGGGCGACGAAGGCCGGAGAGGA
The DNA here is from genome assembly GCF_018785365.1 of Clostridium sp. MCC344. Lineage (NCBI taxonomy): Bacteria > Bacillati > Bacillota > Clostridia > Eubacteriales > Clostridiaceae > Clostridium > Clostridium sp. MCC344. The sequence goes on from NZ_WQPQ01000056.1 coordinate 139,352, forward strand.
GAAAAAAGACGGTCTGAAACGTTTCCTCGTGATCGCGTTCGGACGGGCTGCGGGACGCCCGTCCCGCGATTCTTCCCTGGCTCACCGCGCTTCCCTTGCGGCGCTCTGCGCGTTCAAGGACGAACCGGGGGAGCAGGTGAAGGCGATCCTGCGTGCCGCGAGACTCGCTCCGTCCTCATTCAATTCCCAGCCATGGCGCTTTGTCGTCTATTCGGACCGGATCTATATCTTTGCGAAAAAAACACTCCCGTTTTCCGGAAAAGAAAAGCGCGCCTTTAAGGAATTCAACATCGGCATCATGCTCTCCCACATCATGCTGGCCGCCGAGGAGCTCTGGATGAACATGGAGACCCAGGTGGAAGACCAGTTCGCGAAGAAAGATTACAAGAACGGGGAATACGTCTGTACGATCATGTTCCACAGTTGATAAAAGTATAAAAACAGAGAACGGCAGCTGGCGTGGGTACCAGGTGCCTAAGATGCGCACTCGCGCGAAGATGAAGGTTGTCGCAGGCGACCGCGCTCGGCGCGAGAATGTGCCGAGGCACATTCCATTTTGTTTAGCAAATGAATTGAACATCATAACGATGCAGAAAAAGACTTCTGTCACAATATTTGAAAAATCTTTGCAAAATGCGGAAATTTTTTCAGAACCTATATTTTTACTTGAAACAGAAAAACTCTTATGCTAAAATTGGTAAGAATAAGGTGTTTTAGAAACGTAACTACATCGGAGGAGGAAACTATGATCAGTCAGCTCATACAGAAGATTCAGAAGACAAAGGCACCGATCTGCGTCGGTCTTGACCCTATGTTAGGTTATATCCCGAACCATATTGTACAGAGAGCATTCAAGGACTTCGGCGAGACCATGGAAGGCGCTGCCGAGGCTGTATGGCAGTTTAATAAAGAAATTATCGATAACACTTATGATTTGATTCCCTCAGTGAAACCGCAGATTGCAATGTATGAGCAGTTTGGCATTGAGGGTCTTAAAATATATGCCCGCACGATCGAGTATTGCCAGAACAAGGGACTCCTTGTGATCGGCGATGTCAAGAGAGGCGATATCGGATCCACTTCCTCCGCGTATGCAGTTGGACATATCGGAAGCGTAAAAGTCGGAAGCAACGTATGCCGTGGCTTCAATACAGACTTCATTACCGTAAATCCGTACCTCGGAACAGACGGCATCAAACCGTTCGTCAATGTCTGCAACGATGAAGACAGAGGACTTTTTGTTCTCGTTAAAACCTCCAACCCGTCCAGCGGTGAGTTCCAGGACCGTCTTGTAGACGGAAGACCTCTCTATGAGTTAGTCGCTGAGAAGGTCGTTGAGTGGGGCGAAGCGAGCATGGACGGCGATTACAGCAACGTCGGTGCGGTTGTCGGCGCTACTTATCCGGAGATGAGCAAGATCTTAAGAAAGCTCATGCCGAAGACTTATTTCCTGGTACCGGGTTACGGTGCACAGGGCGGTACTGCGAAAGACTTAATGCACTGCTTTAACGAAGATGGACTCGGAGCTGTCGTAAACTCCTCCCGTGGTATCATCGCAGCTTATAAGCAGGAGAAATATGCGAAATTCGGTCCGGAGCACTTTGCAGAGGCATCCAGACAGGCCGTTATCGACATGATCGCAGATATCAATTCTGTATTATAAATGAAAAAACGCAATTGTTCAGAAAAGTATTGTAACCAGAAAAGCTGTACAACTGCGGAATGATCCACATTGAAAAAATAATCATCAGCCATGGCCATTCGTCCGTGGCTGATGTGTTGTAATAAGGAGGGAACCATGGCACAGAAAAAAGTAAACGCTGTGATCCACAGCCAGGAGAAGCTGGCGGAGGGGATCTACAGCATGTGGCTTGACGCACCGGAGATGGCAGAAGCGGCTGTTCCGGGACAGTTTATCGCTGTTTACACAAATGACCCGTCAAAACTTCTTCCGCGTCCGATCAGTATCTGTGAGGCGGACAAGGAGAATGGAAGACTTCGGATCGTTTACCGCATCGCGGGAGCCGGCACAAAGGAGTTTTCCGAATGCAAGGCAGGCGATACCCTGGATATTATGGGGCCGTTGGGAAATGGATTCCCTTTAAAGAAGAAAAAGGCATTCCTGATCGGCGGAGGGATCGGAATCCCGCCGATGCTGGAACTCGCGAAGAACCTGGACTGCGAAAAGACAGCAGTCATCGGTTACAGAGATCAGGAGACCTTCCTTGCGGACGAGCTTCGCAAATATGCTGATGTTGTGATCGCAACGGAGGACGGAAGCGTCGGAACAAAAGGAAATGTCATCGATGCGATCCGCGCGGAGAAGCTCACCGCGGATATCATCTACGCATGCGGACCGACTCCGATGTTAAAGGCACTGAAAGCCTATGCGATGGAGAACGGGATCGAGTGTTACATTTCCCTGGAAGAGAAGATGGCGTGCGGGATCGGTGCCTGTCTTGGCTGCGTATGCCACAGCAAAGACATCGATGAGCACAGCAACGTGAGAAACAAGAGGATCTGCAAGGACGGTCCGGTCTTCCGCGCCGAAGAGGTAGAGCTCCTGACTCCGGACGAGCAGCGCGAGCGCATCGCCTCCGGCATCATGATCAAAAAGGAGGAACAGGCATGAATACAAAAGTAACACTGGCCGGTGTGGAGTTAAAGAACCCGGTGATGACCTGTTCCGGTACCTTTGGTTCCGGTATGGAATACGGCGAGATGATCGACCTTGACCGTCTCGGAGCTGTTGTGACAAAGGGAATCGCAAATGTTCCGTGGCCGGGAAATCCGACTCCGCGTGTGACGGAAGTTTACGGCGGAATGTTAAATGCGATCGGTCTTCAGGGACCGGGTGTTGATGTTTTCATGAAGCGCGACGTTCCGTTTTTAAGACAGCATGATACAAAGATCATCGTCAATGTCTGCGGAAAGTCCGAGAGCGACTATGTGGACGTTGTGGAGCGCCTTGCGGACGCCGACGTGGACATGCTCGAGATCAACATCTCCTGCCCGAATGTAAAGGAAGGCGGGATCGCGTTCGGTCAGGATCCGAAATGCGCGGAGCAGATCACAAAGGCAGTCAAAAAGGTTGCAAAGCAGCCGGTGATCATGAAACTTTCCCCGAACGTGACCGACATCGCGGAGATGGCAAGAGCCGTTGAGGCAGGCGGAGCGGACGTGGTATCCCTGATCAATACGATCACGGGTATGAAGATCGACATCAATAAGCGGACCTTCGCGCTGGCAAACAAGACCGGCGGTATGTCCGGTCCGGCGATCAAACCGGTCGCTGTCCGCATGGTATATCAGGTTGCGAACGCAGTAAAGATCCCGGTAATCGGAATGGGCGGCATCATGACAGCTGAGGACGCGCTGGAGTTCATCCTCGCGGGCGCGACAGCCGTGTCCGTCGGAACCGCGAACTTCATCAACCCGGATACAACGATCCAGGTGATCGAGGGAATTGAGGCATATATGAAGAAGTACGGCGTGGAGGACATCCACGAGCTGATCGGCGCCGTACACTGAACATAATGATCGCATTCCTGCACGGCAGGGACGCCATCTGACAAAAAGCCGGCAGATAACGATATCGGAAATCTGCGAAACAGTATATTATCTTGAAAGGAATGGATGAAAAATGGAAAAGTACAAGCAGGAATTTATCGAATTCATGGTTGATTGCGGCGTATTAAAATTTGGAGACTTCGTGACAAAGAGCGGAAGAAAGACCCCGTTCTTCGTAAACACAGGATTCTATCGCACAGGCGCTCAGCTTCGCAAGCTCGGCGAGTACTATGCGAAAGCGATCAATGACACATTTGGAACAGACTTCGATGTTCTCTTCGGACCGGCTTACAAGGGAATCCCGCTGACTGTTGCGACCAGCATGGCGATCAACGAGCACTTCGGCGCAGACATCAAATACTGCTCCAACAGAAAAGAAGTAAAAGATCACGGCGACAAGGGAATCCTTCTTGGCAGCCCGATCGCTGACGGTGACAAGGTTGTGATCATCGAGGATGTAACAACAGCAGGTACTTCCATCGAGGAGACTCTTCCGATCATCAAGGCACAGGGCGATGTCGATGTTCTCGGTCTTGTTGTCTCTGTTGACCGCTGCGAGAGAGGAAAAGGCGAGAAATCCGCACTCACAGAGATCCAGGAGAAATACGGTTTCCGCACAACAGCGATCGTAACCATGAAGGAAGTCGTTGAGCACCTTTACAATAAGGAGTACAAGGGAAAAGTGATCATTGACGATACATTAAAAGCAGCGATCGACGCATACTATGAGCAGTATGGTGTAAAATAATAAAGGAGCGGTTCTATGGAAAAGATTTATAAGACCATGAGAAACACAGGCGCAGCGAGCATCGCGGTCGGAATCATCGTTGCATCTGTCGGACTTGCTGCCGGGATCATCGCGATCGTGAACGGCGCACTGCTTCTTAAGAGAAAATCAGATATTACTTTCTAAAAAATTGATTTCAGGGAAAGATGATGCAGCGGGAGATGCGGCTGAAATGGCGGCATCTCCTTTCCTGCTTTTCTCCCGTAAGGTCCGGTTCTGCAAGAAATGCGAAAAGAATGCGGGAAAGCACCTGCCCGGGAACGGGAGAAAATAAAAATGGAGAAGTTTGAAGATGAAAAAACACAGACATCGGATTCTTGGGGCGGTCATTTTCGTCCTGTATCTGGTTCTGCTGACATATTTCCTGTTTTTCGCCGAAGAAATGGGGCGCAGCCCCGACGCAAGGGCCGAATATTCCTACAACCTGACCCTTTTTAAAGAGATTCGGCGTTTTATTTTATACAGGGACATTCTTGGCTGGCGCGCGGTATTTTTAAATATTTTCGGCAACGTGCTGGCGTTTATGCCGTTTGGCTTTTTTTTGCCGGTCATCTGGGAGCGGACGAGACACTGGTATATCACCGTGATCTTAAGCTTTGCCATGAGTCTCACCGTGGAAACGATGCAGCTCGTCGGCAAGGTTGGAAGTTTCGATGTGGATGATCTGCTCTTAAATACCATCGGCGGTTTTGTCGGGTATATTATTTTTGCCCTTGCGAAAGGCGTGTGGGAGAGATACAGTGGAACGAATCGGAAATAAAGTATCGTATATAAAAAAGCCGCTGGCAAAAAACAGTTTTGTGGCGGCGGGACTTGTGGCGGCGGCGCTTCTTTTTTACGCCGCGGCCATCGGTTTTTCCTATCACACCCAGGGGAATGCGCCGCTTGCGGCAGCAGCTCTGGGTTTTTGCAGTATTATCACTGCGGTATCATCGGTGGTCTACGGGATCTTCGCGATGATGGAGAAGGAGAAAAATTACATTCTGGCGAAGATCTGTCTCGCGGCGGCGGGGATCCTGCTGCTCGTGTGGGCACTGATGATCGTATTTGCTCTGTAATGAAATGGAGGCATGAGACATGGAACAAGATCTGATCAGAGAGCGCTATGACCTTTCCATGGCGCGGATCCGGGATTTTCTGACGGAAGAGACAGTACCGGAAGTTTACCGGGATTATTTTAAAAAGGTGACGGAGCTCATCATTCAGTGCGGCGAAGTCCTGAAGGCAAAGAAAGACGGAAGTCTTGACAAGATGACTCTGGAAGAGGGGAGAGCCTTAAATCAGAAGCTCTATGCGGACGTTCTCCCGGGAGCTTATGAGACAAGTTATGCGAATCCGGCTTATGCTGTGCAGACGCTCGGAGAGGAGTATGGAAAGCTTCTTTCTTATCTCTATGCGGAGATCCGTGCGGACATCGTCTATGCATTTGAGGGGCGTGTTCTCGATCTCGTGATCGGAAACGAGGCGCTGATCGAGATCTACAACCTGTTTGAGGGCGAGGCGCTTCCGGCGGCGAAGGAGATCAAGGACGTCCTCTACTGGAGTGCGAGCGATTACTGTGATGTGACATTGACTTACCGTGTGCGGGAAAGTGTCGATCCGACGCTTGATTTTGCGAAGAAGATCATCATGGAGAGTGATCTCTCGGATCTTTCTTACCTGTACCGCTTCGGCGAGTATATCTCCCCGGAGGAGGAAAAGATAGCGGCGTTCTTAAACAGCCTGCCGGAGGAAGAGATCAGGAAGATGGCGGATACCTATACAGACGGATATATCCGCGGGTTTGAGGTCATGGGACGTGATCTCGCAAAGAAGGAAACGGCGGCAATCCGGTATCCGGTCGGAATGGAGCGTATGGTTCGCCAGGCGGTGAAGAATTTCGAGGCAGCAGGTCTTTCTGTGATCTTCCCGCGAGGTGCGGTCGGCAGCATCAACCGGAATCCGGCGGGGCGCGGCGGCTATACATCGTCTTCCCCGAACAGACAGTACGACTATGATCACCGGTATGACAGCGCGGTCTATATGGACAAGGCGTTCCGTGACCGGAAGATCGGCGTTTTGAAGACGGCGTATGAACAGTATAAGGAGGACGCGGCTGTCTATGCGGGACCGGCGGTCATCGAGACGTTCGGTGAGACGGGATTTGAGCCGGTGAACAAGCCGGAGGCGTGGGCGTTTACGGAGAAACAGCAGAATCTTTATCTGGAGTACCGGAATCTTTCCATGCCGGTCGTGAACGAGTATATTCCGGGAGATGAGACGAGCTTCACGATCATCGCATTCCCGGTTCCGGCGATCGGGGAACACTTCCCGGAAATATTTAAAGAGACGATCCGGATCAACACTCTGGACTACGAGCTTTACCGTGATATGCAGCAGAAGATCATCGATGTGCTCGATACGGCAGAGTATGTGGAAGTGATCGGAAAAGGTGAGAACCGGACGAACATGCAGGTACGTCTGGCGGCCCTTTCTGATCCGGAAAAGCAGACGAAGTTTGAGAACTGCGTGGCCGATGTGAATATTCCTCTCGGTGAGGTGTTCACTTCCCCGAAGCTTGCGGGGACGAACGGAATCTTAAATGTGGGAACAGTCTATATCGGAGATATCCAGTACCGGAATCTGCTGATGGAGTTCAAAGATGGACGTGTGGTTTCTGCAGTCTGCGACAACTTTGCGGAAAATGGGGAGATCGATAAAGAGGCGGGACACCGCCTGATCGTGCAGGGGATCATGAATGGACATGAGATCCTGCCGCTCGGCGAGTTTGCGATCGGAACGAACACGACAGCGTATGCGATGGCGGAGAAGTTTGGGATCCTGGACCGGCTGCCGATCCTGATCGTGGAGAAGATGGGACCGCATTTTGCGGTCGGTGATACTTGTTACAGCTGGTCGGAGGACAGTCCGATGTATAATCCGGATGGGAAAGAGATGATCGCACGGGACAATGAGGTTTCAATCTTGCGGAAGGAAGATGTCTCGAAGGCGTATTTCGGAGTGCATACGGATATTACGATCCCATATAAGGAGCTGGAGAGGATTTCGGCTGTGCGTGAGGATGGGACGAAGGTGGATCTGATCCTTGATGGGAGATTTGTGCTGGCGGGTCTGGATGAGTTGAACAGGCCGCTGGGGGAGGAGTAAGATCGCTTTTTAAGTTGAAATGGGTGCCTTTGGAGGTGCAGGTGGGCTGCATGTTCGGGGGCACCTTTTTTGTGTATTGGCGAGGGTACGCGGTGAGCTTCCGGGCTGGAGTGCACAGGGATGCGGGGATGGTTCCTCTAAGCCTGCAGGTGACTGCTAAGGGCGAAAACAAGACGACACAACTCGCTGCGCTCAGACAAGTGTCGTCTTGTTTTCAACGCAGTCACCCGCGGGCTAAGAGGAAGCCAGATCCCCGGATCAAGGCACTCCAGCCCGGAAGCTCACCGCTGGGATGTGGCAGAGATTGCGCTCGCGCGGGGCGCATCGCTGAGAGATGCGGCAGATGTATGCTCGCGTGGGGCGCATCGCTGAGGAGTGGCAGGAATAAGATTGGAGGGACGCTCGTGCGGGGATGTGGCAAAATCTACGATTCCCACTTGACGTGCATGGAAAAACCTTGTATTATGATTGATAAGGAATTATTGTTATTCAAATGCTATATATTAGTGAAACTTATCAATATTTGTTACACTCATAAGGAGAAAAGACAATGGCAAAAGTTGGAATTGTAATGGGCAGTGACTCTGATATGCCGGTTATGGCGCAGGCTGCCGAGGTACTGGAACAGTTTGGGATTGATTTTGAGATGACGATCATTTCCGCACACAGGGAGCCTGATACTTTCTTTGAGTATGCGAAGAGTGCTGAGAGCAGGGGCATGAAGGTGATCATTGCCGGTGCAGGTAAGGCGGCTCATCTTCCGGGAATGTGTGCAGCGATCTTCCCGCTTCCGGTTATCGGAATCCCGATGAAGACTTCTGACCTTGGCGGGGTGGATTCCCTCTATTCGATCGTGCAGATGCCGTCCGGGATCCCGGTTGCAACGGTAGCGATCAACGGCGGAAAGAATGCTGGTATTCTTGCTGCAAAGATCCTTGCGGCTTCGGATGCGGATCTCCTTGAAAAGTTAAAGGCTTATTCTGAGAAGATGAAGACGGAAGTGGAGAGCAAGGCGGAGAAGCTCGACAATATCGGATATAAGGAGTATCTTGCTTCCATGAAGAAGTGATCGGATGATACCACTATCCCAAACCATGAATAAGCAGCCGTTTTGCGCAGGAAAATGAGCAGAGTATGGCTGTTTTAGGAAATTGCAGGAGCACGAAGTGTGGAACAATACGGTATCAGGGGGCAAAAAATTTTGCACACGATATCATCTGATATAGAAAAATTAAGGAAAGGAAAAGCTATCATACATCTTTTGGATGTCTGCGATAGCCGGGAATACATATGGATTACAAGAAAGCCGGAGTTGATATTGAGGCTGGTTACAAGTCTGTGGAGCTGATGAAAGAGCATGTGAAGAAGACGATGCGTGAGGAAGTTTTAGGTGGTCTTGGAGGATTTTCCGGTGCTTTTTCTCTTGCAAAGATCAAGGATATGGAGGAGCCGGTTCTTCTTTCCGGTACGGACGGATGCGGAACGAAGGTAAAGCTTGCGATGATCATGGACAAGCACGACACGATCGGTATCGATGCAGTTGCGATGTGTGTGAATGATATCGCATGTGCGGGCGGCGAGCCGTTATTCTTCCTGGACTATATTGCATGCGGCAAGAACTATCCGGAGAAGATCGCGGATATCGTCAAGGGTGTTGCAGACGGCTGTCTCCAGTCCGAAGCTGCTCTGATCGGCGGTGAGACTGCGGAGCATCCGGGTCTGATGGCTGAGGATGAGTATGATCTTGCCGGTTTTGCGGTTGGCGTCTGCGATAAGAAGGAGATGATCACAGGTGAGAATCTCCAGCCGGGTGATGTCCTGATCGGAATGGCTTCCACGGGTGTTCATTCCAACGGTTTTTCTCTTGTACGCAAGGTTTTTGAGAAAGAGATGACAAAAGAGGGCTTAAATACCTATTATGATGAGCTTGGAAAGACTCTCGGCGAGACGCTTCTTGCTCCGACAAGGATCTATGTAAAGGCTTTAAAGAACGTAAAGAATGCAGGTGTTACGATCAAGGCGTGCAGCCATATCACAGGCGGCGGTTTCTATGAGAATGTTCCGCGTATGTTAAAGGATGGCGTCCGTGCGGTGATCCACAAGGACAGCTATCTGATCCCGCCGATCTTCCCGATGATGCAGCAGAAGGGTGAGATCGATGAGAAGATCATGTACAACACGTTCAACATGGGAATCGGTATGGTCGTTGCAGTCGCTGAGGAGGATGTCCGTGCGGCGATGGCAGCCATGAAGGCAGCGGGAGATACCCCGTATATCATTGGTTCCATCGAGGCAGGAGAAAAGGGAGTGACCTTATGTTAAGAGTCGGCGTTCTCGTTTCCGGAGGAGGAACAAATCTTCAGGCGATCCTCGATGCGATCGATGCGGGTACGATCCGCAATGCGAAGGTGGAGGTCGTGATCAGCAACAATGCGGGTGCATTTGCCTTAGAACGCGCGAAAAAGCACGGGATCCCGGCAGAATGCCTGTCCCCGAAGGAGTTTGCGTCCAGAGAGGAATTTAATGAGGCGCTTGTCGCGAAGATCGATTCCTACCATCTGGATCTGATCGTGCTGGCCGGATACCTGGTAAAGATCCCGGCGGCTATGATCGAAAAATACAGAAATAAGATCATCAATATCCATCCGTCCCTGATCCCGTCCTTCTGCGGTGTCGGCTTTTACGGACTGAAGGTCCACGAGGCTGCGCTTGCGAGAGGCGTAAAGATCACCGGTGCGACGGTGCATTTTGTGGATGAGGGAATGGATTCCGGTCCGATCATCCTGCAGAAAGCGGTTGAAGTGGAAAAAGGCGATACGCCGGAGGTTCTTCAGCGCCGTGTCATGGAGCAGGCGGAGTGGAAGATCCTTCCGAAGGCGATCGACATGATCGCGAACCACGAGATCTGATCGTATCTGTCCTGGCTGATATGTATTTTTACATGTTGCCAGGACAGTCGGCTTATGTCATAGGGAAGTTTACAGGAGGAAGAATAGATGAAGGTTTTAATCGTTGGAAGCGGCGGAAGAGAGCATGCGATCGCATGGAAGGTCGCCCAGAGCAAAAAAGTCGACAAGATCTACTGTGCGCCGGGCAATGCCGGAATCTCCGAGGTGGCGGAGTGCGTGCCGATCGGAGCCATGGAATTTGATAAATTAGTTGCATTTGCAAAAGAGAAAGAGATCGACCTGACCGTGATCGGAATGGATGATCCGCTCGTCGGTGGGATTGTGGATGTCTTCGAGAAAGAGGGACTCCGCGTATTCGGACCGAGAAAGAATGCGGCGATCCTTGAGGGCTCAAAGGCATTCTCCAAGGACCTCATGAAGAAATATCATATCCCGACAGCCGCTTATGAGACATTCACAGACCCGGAGAAGGCGCTGGAGTATCTTGAGACGGCGAAGATGCCGATCGTCTTAAAAGCGGACGGTCTTGCGCTCGGAAAGGGCGTTCTGATCTGCCAGACATTGGAAGAGGCAAAAGAGGGCGTGAAGACGCTCATGATGGATAAGAAATTCGGCTCCGCAGGGGATGAGATCGTCATCGAGGAGTTTATGACCGGCCGTGAGGTTTCCGTTCTGTCCTTTGTGGATGGAAATATCGTGAAGATCATGAGTTCCGCCCAGGACCACAAGCGTGCAAAGGACGGCGACCAGGGCTTAAATACAGGCGGTATGGGAAACTTCTCCCCGAGCCCGTTCTACACGGAGGAAGTCGATGAATTCTGCAAAAAGTACATCTACCAGCCGACCGTTGATGCGATGAAGGCAGAGGGAAGACCGTTCAAGGGCGTGATCTTCTTCGGACTGATGCTGACACCGGAGGGACCGAAGGTCTTGGAGTATAACGCGAGATTCGGCGATCCGGAGGCGCAGGTTGTTCTTCCGAGACTGGAGAACGATATCGTGGACGTCTTTGAGGCGTGCATCGACGGAACGCTCGATAAGGTAGACTTAAAGTTCGACAATGATCGTGCGACGGTCTGCGTTATCCTTGCATCCGACGGCTACCCGGTCGAGTACAAAAAGGGATTCCCGATCGAAGGACTTGAGAAGTTCAAGGGAAAAGACGACTATTATGTCTTCCACTCCGGAACAAAATTCAACGACAAAGGCCAGATCGTCACAAACGGCGGCCGTGTCCTCGGTGTGACCGCAACCGGAAAAGACCTGAAGGAAGCCAGAAAGAAAGCCTATGAGGCGACGGAGTGGGTTTCCTTTGAGAATAAGTATATGAGACATGATATTGGACGGGCGATCGACGAGGCGTAAGTGATCCGGAAAATTTTCTGGATCTGCAGGATCAGAAGAAAAATGACAGATTGATATTGAGAAAACCGGCGATGAATAAATCTTCGCCGGTTTTTCTGCTCTCATGCATCTGAAATGCTCTCATAGCTCATCATCACAAGCTGGAAGATAATCCTGAATCCTCAATAACAACTTTAACAGATGGGATATTGCATTCTGCTGTTATTTGGGCTCCGCTTATTCTGCGGAAAACATCTTCAGTACAGAAGGCTGCTTCATTAACTAAATCAGAGATATCGTTTAATGCACCCCGATTATACCGAAATTGAAAGGTTTCTGAAATATAATTATCGTTTTCAAACGCCATTTCCTTTTCTGGTGCACTTCCTTCTTCATTCAAAACAATATCTCCTATTTTTAAGGTTGCCATTACTGGAACGATATCCTTAAATGACTCGATCGAAATTGTTATATCAAAAACTCCGGTATATAATTTATCTACAGTGACTGAAGTGATAGAGAACCAAGGTTCATCAGCATAGTAAGCCACACTTCCAACGCTGCATGGTGTCATGGATGAGTTTGATCTGTCTTGTTCAAATACATAAATATCTGGTGCCTTTATATAAATTTTATCAGGCAGTGTGTCATATTGATAATTATAAATATGTTCATTTGTATTTCCATCGGAACTTTCTGAAATTTGTTGAAGTTCATGTAAGAACTTGTTATCTATGGCACATTCCATCGTAGAAACCGGTGTTATAACGGCAGTTTCATATTCTGGATACTTTATTGTAACGCTTAAGGTTCCGTCCTCATCAGCGGGCTTGCTATAATAACTCCATATCAGAACTGCAGACAAAAAAACGCACACAAAACAAATAACAGGAACAATTATTTGGGATTTTTCCGCTTTATTCATATGGCCTCCTAAAAATTCTGCTTATCTTGGTTTTATGCGATAATGTACTGACAAAAATAAGATTTTGTTTAAATTGTACTTATATAATAACGGTTTGCTGATCCAGTGTCAACATTCAAGCTCCCATTACAGTGCACGGTCACTGCCATATCAATAAAACAATTGACAGGATGAAATTTTTGTTTCATGATGTTAGAATATTGATGTGATGACCGATGTGCTCACATTGGCGCATTGTAACTGTTCAGTAGGTCTGCGCACTTACGACGCATTTTATATTCAGGAGTGTATCCATGAAATCAATATCCATCTACGCACTGACTAGAAAACAGAATATCGCCTGTCTTTCCAGGCTGGAGCATCAGCTGTCGGGCAGGGAAAAACCTTTAAAGATCCGGACATGGGAACTGAACAGTATGCGGGCATTTGTGGATCACCTGGAAGAACATATGCCGGAGGTGTACCGGCTCCGCTTCTTTTATTCTTTCCAGATCCCGCGTCTCGGAAAAGAGTTTGACCTGCTCCAGGTGAAGGAAAAACAGATCGTGAACATCGAGCTGAAGAGCGGCGCTGTCTCCGGGGACGCGATCCGCAGGCAGCTGATCCAGAACCGTTATTACTTATCGGTGCTGGGGAGAACGATCCGGTCCTATACCTATATCAGCAGTGAGGACCGTCTGGTCCGTCTGACGAATCATGATAACCTTGTGGATGCGGACTGGGACCGGCTATGTGAAGAGTTGAAGGAGCCGGGTAAGGATGAGCCGGGAGATCTCGAAGACTGCTTCCGGGCAGAATGGTATCTGATCTCCCCGCTGACACAGCCGGAGCGGTTTTTGCAGAAGGAATATTTCCTGACGGCCCAACAGAAGGATATTGAGCGGCAGATCTTAAAGAAAGTCCGCGCGGAGCGAAGCGGATATTACTCATTTTCCGGACTTCCTGGGACGGGAAAGACGCTGCTTCTCTACGATATCGCGATGAAACTTTCCGGGCGTCAGAAGGTCTGCATGATCCACTGCGGGACATCGGGAGAGGAGTGGAAGAAGCTTCATGAGAGACTCAGGCGAATTCTCTGGATGTCGGACCGGGAGATCACGGAGGAGACCGGTTTTGAGGATTATGGTGCTGTTTTTGTTGATGAGGCGCATCTGCTGAGTGAGGAGCCCCTGAAGCGGATCATACGGGCAGCAGGAACACGTCCGGTTATCTTTTCCAGTGACTGCGAGGACCAGCTCTCCCCGGAAGAGGCGGACCGGAGTGCGAAGAATGAGCTGGAAAAACTTCCGGGGATCCAGCTTTTCCGACTGACAAACAGGATCCGGACAAATGTGGAGCTTTCCTCGTTTATCCAGAATCTGATGCACCTTCCGGACCGGAAGACCACCCGGCATTTCCCGAATGTCACAGTGCTGTATGCAAATGATGAGCGGGAAGCGGAAAATCTGATGTTGGATGCAGGGGAACACGGGTTTCAGATCCTTTCGCGACAGGAAGACAACGGGAAAACGATGGACCGGTTGGCGGTGCTGTTGGATGAGAAGTATTATTACGATGAAAACAGGTATCTGCGATCGCAGGATCATACGGTGCGCACACTGTTTTACAGGCTAAACGGTGCGAAGGAGAAGCTGATGATCGTAGTGAAAGAGAATGCTCCGGTTTATGAGAGAGTATTGGAGTTGTTGTGAAGAGCATGGGAGAAGATAGTTGGGATATCAGCAGCCAGTTTCCGATAAAAAAGTCTTGACAAATCCGTATGACATTGCTATTATTGCTTTAAACCGTTGAAGAGGAAGTTGTACCAGAAAGAACAGTCTCCCAGAGAGTCCGGGGCGGTGGGATCCGGACAGAGTGTTGTGGTAAGTGGGCCTCAGAGGGCAAGGTGAAAAAGAGGAACGGATCAAGAGGAATCTTTAGTAGCCGAGACGCAGGGTCAGCGTTACGAGACCAGGAATGTAACTGCATTCTGTAAAGAGTGGGTGCTTGGCACCAAACAAGGTGGTACCGCAGGTATATGACAGCCTGTCCTTGAACGAAGTTCAGGGATGGGCTTTTTTGATAAAAAGATTTCCCGATCTTCTGAACTTGAAATGTCAGTCCTTTATGAAAGCCGGAAAACGGAGCGGTGAGAAAATGCATCGTGGCATGCAGAAACGCATAGTCTCCCGGGAGGCTTTCGTATATGACAAGAGTTATGTTACAGAAGAAAGGAAGGCAATCGTATGAGCGAGGAGAGAAAACTTCAGTTTCGCGGCGGGATCGGAATGTCCCTGATCCCGGTAGCAATTTATGTATTCTTCTGCATGGTGCTGTTCGTCGGCTTTAAAGCATTCAACATGGAAGCACTTGCAGTCGGAGGATTTTTAGCCCTTTTGATCGGCGGCGTGTTCTGCACGAGCTACAGTGAGTTCTGGGAGAGTGCGATCCGGGGAATTTCCTCGATCACGTCGGTATCGGTCGTTGTGATCCTGCTGCTCGTCGGCATGTTCAGCGCCCTGATCAAGCTGTGCGGTCTTTCCGGCGGATTCGTATGGATCGCCAACGCGGTCGGCATGAAAGGCGGGATCTTCGTTGCATTTACATTTCTTGCCACATGCATCGTATCGACAGCGACCGGTTCCTCGATCGGAACCATGTTTATCGCGTTCCCGATCTTTTACCCGGCGGGGATCATGCTGGGTGCCAACGAGATGATGATGGCCGGCTGCATCGTATCCGGCGCGATCTTTGGAGATAACCTGGCGCCGATCTCCGACACGACGATCGCTTCGGCTTCCACGCAGCAGTTTAAGAACGGAAAACCGGCCGATATCGGTGGTGTCGTGTCAAGCCGTATCAAGTATTCGCTGGTGGCAGGACTGATCACGATCGTGATCTTCGCGATTTTCGGCGGTGTTGGCGGTACTTATGAGGGAGGTTCCATCGATGCGGCGTCCAACCCGGTTTCGTTAGTCATGCTGATCCCGGTTGTCCTGATGCTGACGGTTTCGACAAAAACAAGAAATATCTATGAAGGCATCCTCGTTGGTCTTGCGACAGGAACGCTTGTCGGCCTTGCAGCGGGATTATTTACTCCGGCGCAGGTATTTTCCAACGATGCGGCAAACAACGCCGCAGTCGGCTTCCTGGTTGACGGGATCAACAATATTTTACCAACCTGTGCGCTTGTCATCTCCGTATTCGGCATCATGGGAGTTTTAAGCGACGCAGGCATGCTGAACCTGATCGCCGAGAAGATCCTCGACAGTAAGATGGCTGGTACAGCGAAAGGCGCGGAGCTCGTCTGCATGATGGGGATCGCATTTACAACGATCTTACTTGGCGGTGTGACGAGTGCCTCCATCCTGACATTCGGACCGATCTTAAATAAGATCGGAGCGGCGAGAAACATTCACCCGTACCGCAGAGCGAACCTTTTAGATGGAACGGCGAACAGTCTTCCGGCGATCATCCCGTTCATGAGCGTGTTCGTATTCATCGGATCCGCATTGACAGGTCTTTCCCCGGTCATCGTTGCGGGCGGAACGATCTACGGATTTGTCCTGTTCTTTGTATTCCTTGGAGCTGTCCTTACGGGATGGGGATGCCAGAAAGAAGAATAGGGGAGTGGTTTCCCGGATCTGGATCATGAAAGCTCATGAAGTGTCAGGATGGCACAGACATTGGAACGAGTACACGAGAGAAAAGAGGTTATGGAAAAATGGATGATACCTTTACATTATACGATCTCAAGGTGGAAGTAGTCGCCGGTGACCGCCCGATGGTGTGCAGCCACAAGGTGGGGGACTATTTCCTGGTACAGGGAGAAAACCTGGTGTTTCCGAAGGAAACATCGTTTTCCATGTATTCCCTGAGCGCCATCCTGCCGCTTCTTCCGGCAAAAGAACGGCCATTGGACCCGAACGACTGGATGCTCTCCGACGCGGAGATCGCCTGCCCGGATCCGAACTGCGGGGCGAGATTTAAGATCACAAGAGTCGGAAAGCGGATCCAGAGTCATGGGCAGTGCACGGTCGTGCCGCTCATGAGACCGGATGCGGGAAAATATCATGAGAATTAGATAATAAGGAGAATCGATCATGAAGAAAAAAGTTCAGTTTAAAAATGGATATACCTTCAACCGCGTCATCAATGGCTGCTGGCAGCTCTCCGCGGAGCATTGTCTTCAGGGACACCTGGACTATGACGATGCGATCCGCGCGTTCCACGAGCTGGTGGAGCAGGGATTTACGACGTTTGACTGTGCCGACATCTACACGGGCGCTGAGGAGGTCCTCGGCCGCTTTGTGACAGAGTTAAAGGCGAGCGGACATTATCAGGAGGAAGACATCCAGATCCACACGAAATTTGTGCCGGACAAGGACGTTCTTCCGGTGATCAACATGGAGTACACGGAAGGAATCGTGGACCGCTCCTTAAAGAGAATGCACCGCGAAGCTCTGGATCTGGTACAGTTCCACTGGTGGGATTTCAATGTGCCGGGCATGATGGAGACGGCCTTTGACCTTGTAAAGCTTCAGGAAAAAGGAAAGATCCGCAACATCGGTATGTGCAACATGGATACAAACGCCTTAAAGCAGATGGTTGACGCCGGTATCCCGGTCGTATCCAACCAGGCGCAGTATTCCGTCTTTGACCGCCGTCCGGAGAGAACACTTTTGGATTACAGCGCAGAGCACGGCATCTACACATTCGCTTACGGCACACTGGCCGGTGGATTTCTCGCGGAGCGCTACATGGGAAAGACATATGAGGCGCCGGAGACCCGTTCCCAGGTGAAATACATGCAGATCATCGAGGATTCCCTCGGCTGGGACGGAATGCAGAAGCTCCTTCCGGTCCTGAAAGCGATCGCAGACAACCACGGCGTCAGCATCGCCAACGTGGCAACCCAGTACATCTTAAACCAGAAGAGCGTCGGAGCCGTCATGGTCGGAACCAGAAACTCCAAACATGTAAGATCCAACATCCAGACACTGGAATTTGATCTGACCGCGGAGGAGATGAAGATGATCCGCGACTTTATCGATCAGTACCCGACTCCGGAGGGAGAATGCTATGAGCTTGAGCGCACCTCTCCGAGATATAAGGGGATCATTCTGACGGACAGAAACCATGTGGATAAGTAAAATGACATGCAGGGATCATGGCAGGAGATTTCCAGAAAAGCGGGATCAGCGATGACAGAGAATCAGACTGCAAGAATGGTTCGGACAGTTTTGTGAGAATATCAGAAAGTACGGAAGGGACACCAGAGATGGTGTCCTGTTTCGTTACAGGACGCAGAAAAACTGCTGCTTTTCATGGGAAGGAATCTTTCTCTTTACACATACCGAATTAGTAGGTATAATGGTAAAGGTTTCAGGGGCAAAATCCCGTCGAATGGTTGTTTTAACAGGGAGATTGCCGGTAACATTGCAGGAAAGACAGGATTGGAGATAGAGATGTTAAATCAGTTCTCAAGAACACAGCTCCTTTTAGGAGCAGAAAATATGGACCGCCTTGCGAAGGCGAAGGTTGCGATCTTCGGAATCGGCGGAGTCGGCGGATATGTGGCGGAGGCACTGGCGAGAAGCGGAGTCGGTTCCTTTGTGCTGGTGGACGATGATAAGGTCTGCCTGACGAATATCAACCGCCAGATCATCGCGACGAGAAAGACAGTTGGACAGTATAAGGCGGAAGTCATGCGCGACCGGATCCTGGATATCAATCCGGATGCCCAGGTCGAGGTCAGAAAGTGCTTTTATCTCCCGGAAAATGCGGATGAGTTCGACTTTACGGAATATTCCTATGTGGTCGATGCGGTGGACACGGTGACGGCAAAGATCGAGATCATCATGCGGGCGATCGACTGTAAAGTTCCGGTCATCAGCAGCATGGGCGCCGGAAACAAGCTGGATCCGACGCAGTTCCATGTGGCGGATATCTATAAGACGAGCATGTGCCCGCTCGCGAAGGTCATGCGCCGCGAATTAAAGAAGCGCGGAGTGAAGAAGTTAAAAGTCGTTTACTCCACGGAGCAGCCGGTTGAGCAGCAGGAAGACATGAGCATCAGCTGCAGAAAGAACTGTATCTGTCCGCCGGGCGCGAAACATAAATGCACCGAGCGCCGTGCGATTCCGGGCAGCATCGCGTTCGTTCCGTCGGTTGCCGGACTGATCCTTGCAGGGGAGATCGTGAAAGACCTGACAGTGATGCCGCCGAAGAAGGTGGAAGAGCAGGGGCAGTGATCAATGCCAGGAGCGAATAAAAGATCATAAAAAGACATCACAAAACCGGAAATTGGAGTGGATTCCATTCGAACAAGGTTTTGTGATGTCTTTTTACTTTCAGGGATACAGAAAGAGCTGCCAATGGCAGCCCCCTCTGATTTCAGTTTTATAATCTTTCCAGGATCGCATCCACATACTCTTCGGTACTTGCTGTTCCGTGCAGGTCTTTTGTGAGGTGTTTTCCTTCTGCGAGAACTTCATCGACGGCTTTGCGGATCCGCGCTGCAGTCTCATTTTCCCCGAGGTACTCTAACATCATGCAGGCGGACCAGAGGAATGCAGTCGGGTTTGCAAGGTGCTTTCCGGCGATATCCGGCGCGCTGCCGTGTACAGCTTCAAACATGGCGTAATCGGCACCGATATTGCTGGATGGAACGAGTCCGAGACCGCCGATCAGACCGCTGCAGAGGTCGGAGAGGATGTCTCCGTACAGGTTCTGCATGACCATCACGTCAAACTGGTTCGGGTTCATCACGAGCTGCATGCAGGTGTTGTCGATGATCTTGTCATCGCTCTCGATCTCCGGATATTCTTTCGCGATCTCCTTGAAAATGGATAAGAACATGCCGTCGGACATCTTTAAGATGTTTGCCTTGTGGACGCAGGTCACTTTTCTGCGGCCGTTTTTCTTTGCATACTCGAATGCGTCACGGATGATGCGCTCACTCGCTTTTCGTGTAACGATCTTGATCGCATGGACGGTGTCCGGATCGATCTGCTCTTCGACGCCGACGTAGAGGCCTTCCGTATTTTCACGGAAAATGACGATATCCACATTTTTGAACGGTGTTTTTACGGCATCGTTGGATCTTACCGGGCGGATGTTTGCGTAAAGATCATATTTTCCGCGGAGTGTCACGTTCAGGGAGCGGAATCCCTTTCCGACCGGGGTCGTGATCGGGGATTTTAACAGCACTTTTGTCCGCTCAAAAGATGCGTAGGCTTCCTCCGGGATCAGTGCGCCGTTGCGTTTCCATTCGTCCTCTCCGACGTTGTAGATTTCATATTCGAGAGGTGCGTTCGCTGCCTTTAAGATCTTTAACACATTGTCAACAAGTTCCGGACCGATTCCGTCACCGCGGAATACTGTAATTTTGTGATTCATATGATGATTCTCCTTTTTGAATGATTTGATTTGATCCTACAGTACAAATGTCACGATCAGGTTATAGACTGCACAGCAGATCACACTGATCGGAACGGCAACAAAGAGAAGCCGGTTAAACAGATGGTTGCGGTCTTCCTCGTTTCCACAGGAACCGAGGATCAGACTTCCGCCGGATGAGAACGGGCTGATCGCGCTGCTCTGTGCGCCGAGGATCGTGCAGGCAAAGAGAGCGGCTGGGTTCAGTCCGGTTGCAGCGGCGAGTCCCGGGATCAGCGGGAATAATGCCGGTGCAACAACGCCGGTCGTGGAACTGAAGAAGCTCATAAACGCACCGACGAAGCTGAATGCCAGCGGGATCAGGGCAGCCGGTACATTGGATCCGATCCATGCGGACAGGGCATCGATCGTGCCTGCTTTTACAGCGACCGCGATCAGCATGCCGGCTCCGGCGATCATGAGGATCGTATTCCACGGAACACGGGCGATGACCTCTTTCTGAGGTGCCAGATCAAATAACAGGGCAATGATGGTAAAGCAGAAAGCAACGAGACCGACATCAACTTTTCCTGCAATCGTTCCGATCAGGGCATTGTCCGGAAGCGCGAGCTTTAAGAGTGGGAAGATCAGGACGATCACCATCATCAGCAGCATCAAGTATAAAGTCAGCTTCTGCTTCCTGTCAAACGGTTCCGGCCTGGAGAAAGTAACTCCTTTGCCGATGCCGCGGTTGCTCTTAAAACCGAAGCGGAAGATCGCGATCAGGATCAGGGAGAAGATGATGGCGAATCCAAAAATCTTCATTTCGTCCACAAACGAATTCGGTGTTCCAAAAGCCGGTTCTGACTCGTAAGCGGTATCGATCAGACCGCGGAATACGACACCGAGAGAGGCTGTCGGAAAGTTTCCGCCTGCAAGCGCACCGCAGTTGATCGCGACAGCGCCGGTCAGCTTGTCCATTTTTGCTTCCTCGCAGATCAGGATCGTGATCGGAGCCAGAAATGCGAGAACAGTAAAGTAGGCAGCTCCCATTACCGAGAGAACAACTGCTACAAAGAAGAGGGCAAACGGCAGCATGCCCGGGAAACGGCGGCACATGTAGAGAAGACTTGCAGACATCTTCTCAAGCGTTCCGTTGACAGCCGCAAAGTTGTAAAAAAGGGAGACGGACAGGATCACAAACATCGTGCTGACCGGCCAGAAACTAATCAGCTCTTTTGGCTTGATCCCCATACCGAAACATCCGATCAGGTAAGCGAACGCGATACAGAAGAATCCGGTATTGATCTTTGTCTTGTAGCCAAGAACGACGGCAACTGCGATGGATGCGACCAGAATGATACTTAACATGCGGATTCCTCCTGTTCGTTGATGCCGAGCAGGGATGCCGGGATCGTGTGAGTCATATGGTAAACATGTTCTTCCGGAATTCCGTGATCGACCAGATACTGCATGTATTCCGCAAGTGCGAGTTCCCAGTGCGGATTTTCCGTCTGTCCGCCGTCGGTGTCGACCATGACATTTCGGTAGCCGACTTCTTTGATGATCTCCAGATTGTCTGCGAGATTGCTCTTATATTTTCCGCCGCCCATGTTCTGTGCGTAACAGCGCTCCAGGATGACGTTGTAATCCTTCACGAGGCGGAGCTGGTCTTCATGGCTCATTCCCACGATCCACCACTCCGGATGGGTGATCACGATATTTTTGACTCCGAGGTCGCGGGCTGCCTCGACGACGGTAAAGATCTCATCAGGTGCGATATGGGCAGTTCCAAGGACTGCATTGTGATCGCGGACAAGTTCCAGTACAGAGCGCAGTTCCGGAACGATCTTTCCGTCTTTTACGACTTCCACGCACTGGCTCAGATCCTGGCCCATTTTCTGCATGTGATTTTTTGCGGACTGTGTCGGGAGCCAGACAACTTTTGCTCCAAGACGAAGTGCGGTATCGACGGCTTTCGGATTGATCCCGCCTACAACGCGGTTTAATGTGATGCTTCCGTACATGGTGAAGTTGTTCGTGTTTCCATGTACGATCTCGTTGTGACGGTTGCAGAGATATGCGCGGTCCATGGTTGTCCCCTGATGTGTCTTGATGACGATGGCACGCGCGCCGACGCGGATCGCTGCTTCCATGAGTTCGAAGTCATCGTATGCGCGAAGGCGCAGATCCGGATTCGTATGGACATGCATGTCGATCACGCCTTGCATGAGATCCTGTTTCATTCAAATTCCCTCCTGTGTGTTTTTGCTGTCTTCAGAGACATTGATTTTGCTATGGTTATATTTTATACTAGTCTTGATATAGGGGAAAGTCACAATTTACGATACCAGGTATCGGTAATTCCGATATCTGACGGAGGTGTTTTATGGACTTAAAAGAGCTGGATTACATTGTAACCGTTGCCGATGAGGGGAGCATTTCCCGGGCGGCGGAAAAATTGTTTATGGCGCAGTCAAGTCTCAGTCAGGCTGTCCGTCTGATCGAACAGGATCTCGGTACATCTGTTTTTGTCCGCACTGCCAGAGGAGTCCGCCTGACGGCTGCCGGGGAGGCGTTTATTTCTCATGCCAGACAGATCCTGCAGCAGTACCGGGAAGCGCGCAGTGAGGCTTCTGATATCGAAAACTTAAAAGGCGGGACGATCATCTTTGGGATCAGCACCTACCGGGGAACGTATCTGCTGCCGCCGGTCCTGAAAAAATTTCACGAGCGTTATCCAAAGGTGCATGTGGAGATCAGCGAGATGGACAGTATTGATCTGGAAAACCAGATCCTGGAGGGAATCCTGGATCTCGCACTGATCGCAGCACCTCCGGTCCGGATCAAGCATGGATTCGAGGAACTGATGAGGGATGAGATCATGCTCGTCACTACGAAAGAGCATCCTGTCATGAAATATGCACACGAATGCGAGAATGATCCGGAAGAACTGTGGATCGATCTGAAGGATACCGCCCCGTATGAATATATTTTAGGTCCGCCGAACACGGTACTCGGCCGGACGGCACGCCATTCTCTGCGGGAAGCAGGTGTGGAACCTCTCGGACTCGATACATACCTTTCCGCGGCGTTTGCGGCAGCTGTTGCGCGGGAAGGTGTTGCGCTGGCCTTTACCTACCGGTCCTGCCGGATCATGCGGGATGGATTCCGGTATCTGCGGATCGGAAAAGAGGGGATTTTCCTGGACCTTGCACTGGTCTGGCCGGCAGGAAAATACCGGTCCAGGGCGGCGAAAGCGCTCGCGGATCTGCTCCATGAGATGGCACCGGAACTGCTTCACCGATAGGATTTGACAGAGACACACTTGTATGTGTATAATAGAAATCAATGCATGACAATTTAACAGACTGGCGCGTCGTGGTGGTGAAGCTTTTTGTCGGTGCCGGTCTGGAACGACGGCTGTAAGAGGGAAAATGACAGAACAGCCGGAAAGATCGATCTGAAAAGGAGAAAAGAAAATTATGGTGTTAGCAGTCATCGAAGCGGTGTACCGCTTCCTGTGGGGAGATCTGTTCACGATCCCGATCGGCAACGGAAATGGGATCGGAATCCCTCTTCTCGTGTTGCTTTTGATCCCAACGGGGATCTATTTTACGATCCGGACGAAATTCCTTCCGGTCCGGCTGTTTCCGGATATGATCCGGGCGCTGGGCGGAAAAAAGAAGGAAGAAGGCGGTCTGTCACCGGTGCAGACCTTGTTTGTGTCGACAGCGACCCGTGTGGGAATGGGGAATCTCGTCGGAGTTGTCGCTGCGATCTCTGCGGGCGGTGCGGGAGCCGTGTTCTGGATGTGGATCTCGGCGATCTTTGGTTCCTCCACGGCATTTGTGGAGGCAACCCTGGCGCATCTATACAAAGAAAAAGATCCGCTCTACGGCGGATATCACGGCGGTCCGGCTTATTATATCCACAGCTATGCGGAGCGCGTGAGAAAAAAGAAATTGAAACACTCCGTCGTTGCCGTTTTGTTTGCGCTGTCCGGTCTGATCTGCTGGGGTGGGATCAGTCAGGTCATCAGCAATTCGGTGGCATCGGCATTTAAAAATGCATTTGGAATCTCACCAATGATCACGACGGTCATTCTTGTTGTGCTCTCGGCGGTGATCGTCTTAAGAAAAAATGCAACGGTCCGCGCGCTGGATGTGATCGTTCCGATCATGGCGGGATGTTATTTTGTGATCACCCTGTTCATCATCGCGACGCATCTCGGAAGCGTTCCGGGCGTTTTCAAGAGGATTTTTGAGGAGGCATTCGGACTCCGCCAGATCGCAGCGGGCGGTTTTGGCGCGGTTCTCATGAACGGAGTCAAGCGCGGTCTGTTCTCCAACGAGGCCGGTTCCGGTTCCGCACCGTGTGCAGCGGCAGCGGCGGAGGAGAGTGACCCGGTAAAGGTCGGACTTGTCCAGGCACTAGGCGTATTTATCGATACGATCGTGATCTGCAGCTGCACGGCGATGATCATGCTGCTTGTCCCGGAGGAACTGACGATGGGACTCGCAGGAATGGACCTTCTCCAGAAAGTCATGAGCTACTATATGGGCGAGTTCGGAGTGGTCTTTATCGCCATCACGCTGGCATTGTTCAGTTTCTCGACATTCCTCGGAATCCTGTTCTATGCGCGTTCCAACGTGGCATACCTCTTCGGAAACCGCTGGTGCTATCAGACTCTTTATAAGATCTTCGCCCTGATCATGCTGTTTGTCGGCGGTCTTCAGGCCTACACAGTCGTCTGGGACCTCGGCGATGTCGGCGTCGGACTGATGACCGTGTTCAACCTCATGGTACTGTTCCCGCTGTCCGGGGAGGCGCTGCGGGCGTTGAGGGAGTATGAAGAGAAGAAAAAGATGAAGTGAAATGCTGGAAAAGAATAGAAAAGCGGCAGAAATCTGAAAAACTGTGAGCGGAGGAACGGGACAGTTCCATGATCGCATAAAAAGATCCGTCAGGATACCGGGGGGAAGAAATTTTCGGTATTTTGGCGGATCTTTTTTGTTTGATCATCATCCCGGAAACACCGCCTCGATCGTCAGCGACTTCCCATCCTTCGTGGACGCCTGGATCTTTCCGCGGTGCGTGTTCACGATGGCTTTTGCGATCGCGAGACCGATCCCGTAGCCGCCGGTCGCGAAATTCCTCGATCGGTCGGAGCGGTAGAAACGGTCAAAAAGGTGCGGGAGCTCAGTAGGATCGACCTCAGATGCCGTGTTGAAACTGTGAGAACCGACATGCTGGAGCTGCTGAAGAAATTTCCGGATGATCAAAGATCCGGATTCCACGCGGTCCAGTATATCTGTTCCAGGATCAAATTGCCGGAGAGCATGATGGAGAAGTTAAAGAGGAAAGCGCTGCCGGAGACACTGGAGTCGGCACTCTGTGAAGTCCATGATGCGGTGGGAGTCCGGGTCATCTGTTCCTTTGCGGATGATGTGTTCCGGGTGGAAAAATGGCTGAAAAGTCAGGAAAACTATGAACTGGTCAAAGAAAAGGACTACATTTCATATCCGAAGCCAAACGGGTATCGCGGGATCCATCTGATCCTTCGAGGAATGACCGGAAAAACGGCGGGAACTTATGTGGAGATCCAGCTCCGGACGATCGCCATGGATTTCTGGGCGAGCCTGGAACACCAGCTGAAATATAAAAAGGAGATCGGACATGCGGCGATGATGAGCGGGGAATTAAAGCAGTGCGCGGATGATATCGCGTCCGTAGATCTTTCGATGCAGACGATCCGCGATATCATCGAGACGGAAGAGTGAAAAGCTCTCAGCCGCGGATCCGCGCATGGATCCCGGAAGTGAGATTCGGGTGTTTCAGACCGCAGATCCGCTGTTTCGGGCTGCCGCCGATGAAGACGCGTTTCCAGACATCCTGGTCCAGTTCATCGTCATGGACATACACTTCGATATCGGTCATCGGCGGGAGCGGAGTTCCGCCGAGCGTGAAGCTGCCGGATGGATCCTGGATCAGGATCCCCTCTTTCACGACGTCTTTCTGCATATAAGAAGCGGCAAACTGAGCGGAGGAGAGATGTGTGATGAGTTCCAGCATCAGGTCGATCTTCAGGCTTTCCTCGGCGGACATTTCCTGTTTATTCAGAGCGCTTGTGAGTACGGATTCATATTTTTCGAGAAAATTTCCGCATGCGGATTCCAGCGTGGAGAGATCCTGCTTCAGTTCGTTTGTGATTTCCATAAAGACATCCTCCTTTAAATATATTTGGGAATTGAGAAACCTGCTCCGGAAACGGCAGCAGGATTATTTTTCATGATGATAATCCAATAATTTCCACAAATGACATTCACTGAATGTCATCGGTGTTTCAATAATAACATATATTGTTTGGAGTGACAATCAGTGAATGCCAAACAAGGAGTGTTATTATATGTATAAAAATAAAACAATATCCGGCAGGAACAATATCTGCGGGATCAAAATTCATGAGCTTCGCTGTGCGATGACGGATGTATCGCAGAAGCATCTGGCGGACATGCTCCAGCTCAAGGGACTGGATCTCGATAAGAATGCGATCCAGAGGATCGAGAGCGGGAAGCGGTTTGTGACCGATATTGAGCTGCGTTATTTCGCAAAGGTCTTAAACGTCAGTTATGAGGCACTTCTGGATCCGGATGTTCCTGAGAATGAGTAAAAGCTTTTGTGTAGTAATTTCCCGCAAACAGATCTGAACGTGCTTTCGACCGTCTGTTTGAGGAAAAATCGTCTTTTTCCTGGAAGAGAAGACCGATATGGTACGGAAAACCGCCGTCAAAGATGCGGTGGTAGGCGGGACTTCCGTCCTCACGGATCAGGAGTGTTTCCAGCGGAACCTGAAATAATTCACCGAGTACCAGCATATTCGGGAGGGAAGGAAAGGATTCCCCCCGGAGCCATTTATAGATCGACTGGGGACTGTCCAGTTCCAGCGCGTCCTGGAGATCCCGCACGGTCATTTTTCTTCTTCGCATTTCATCCCGGATCTTTTTTCCGGTCAGTTTTTTCGACAGATTTTTCATACTTTCAATCTTATCCTCCATATTTCCAATCAGAACAGATCAATATCAACTGTCGGACATAAAAAACGTTGCCGGCAGCCGGATGGGAAAGTATTCAATATATTTTCAAGGGAAACGGACGGCGGATCCTTGCCGGCCGGTGTGAAGATCTGAAGCCTTTGTTCTGCAGGCAGGTCTATCATACTATAAAATTCCGGATTTGTCTTGAACTAAAAGGTTAAAATGAGAAATTTTATGAAAAAATATCAGGGAAGTGGATCCGGGGAGATGTACAGCTTACAGCGGGAAAGACAGAAAATGCACATTTTTCAGATGTAATGGGAAATAAAGATAAAAAAGATGGAAAACAGGAATCCGGCAGGACTGTCTTATCCCCGGACAGGAACCGGGAAAATGGTCTGCAGGGAATCTGTTTTCCACCTCTGAAAAATATAAATGATGTTATTTTAAGCATTGGAGACTGAGCTGCTCCGCTCCGGTTACTTTTCCTGACGTGCCTTTAACGGAAGGATTTCTTTCCGATACACATAGCCGAGGCAGACTGCACTGAAAATGATCGCGAAAACTTCGGCGATCGGGAATGCGAACCATACGACGTGAAGTCCTCCGAGTTTCGCAAAAACAAATGCGACCGGGAGAAGAACGACCAGCTGACGGAACACGGAGATCCATAAGCTCAGCATGCCGTGACCAAGCGCCTGGAACATGGAAGAGCAGACGATGGAGAATCCGGCGAACAGGAAGCTCAGGGAGATGGTCCGGAGTGCCGGGATGCCGATGGAGAGCATGGTGTCGGAGGCGCTGAAGATCATTAGGAGCTTATCCGGTATGAGCTGAACGACCGCTAAACCGATCAGCATGATCGTTACGGCATACATGGCAGCGAGCTTCAGGGTTCCCATGATGCGGTCCGGCTTTCCGGCGCCGTAGTTGTAGGCGATGATCGGGACCGTTCCGTTGTTCAGACCGAAGACCGGCATGAACACGAAGCTCTGGAGCTTAAAGTAGATGCCGAACACCGCAGTCGCCGTGGAGGAGAATGCGATGAGGATCTTGTTCATTCCGAAGGTCATGACACTTCCGATGGATGCCATGATGATGGACGGAATACCGACTGCATAAATATGGCTGATGATCTCGCTGTTTGGTTTAAAGTCACGGAGAGAGATCGTGATCTCATGGTTTCTCGTCTTGTTAAAGAAGAAACCGAGACAAAAGGCGATGATCTGCCCGATCACGGTAGCGCCGGCCGCACCCGCGATCCCGAGAGCAGGCGCCCCGAAATAACCGAAGATCAGGATCGGATCCAGAACGATGTTGATGATCGCGCCGAGACCCTGGGTGTACATGGAGTAGATCGTTTTTCCGGTGGACTGTAAGAGACGCTCACAGGCGATCTCCATGAAAAGTCCGAAGGAAGCGATCGTGCAGACTCTTAAATAAGTAGTTCCGAGATCCACGATCTCCTCGATATCGGTCTGGAGACAGAAGAACTGTCTTGCAAAGCAGAGGCCGAAGAGTGCAAATACGACATAGCTCAATGCAGCAAGGAACAGAGCGTGATCCGCAATCTTGTTGGCGCGTTCAAAGTTCTTTTCCCCAAGGTTTCTCGAGAGGGCGGCGTTGACACCGACGCCGGTTCCGGTCGCAACGGCGATCATCAGGTTCTGGGCCGGGAACGCCAGGGATACGGCGGTCAGGGCATTTTCACTGAGCTGTGCGACGAACATACTGTCGACAATGTTATAAAGTGCCTGGACGAGCATCGAGATCATCATCGGCACGGACATGGAGATCAGAAGCCGGTTTAGCGGCATGACTCCCATCTTGTTTTCTGTTGCCATAGAACATGACTCCTTTCATACATACATCCCTGCCTGTTTTCAGAAAAGAAAAAATGTAGGTAACGATTCATCAGGTCTGCGCAGTTGCTGCGCTGACCGTAAGAAAGCCTTGACTTGAGGGAAAAATTCCATCGGCGCAGCGATCTGGAATGGATTTTTGCTCATAGCTTGCCATGCATCCGAAGGGAAGCTCCGGGGGAGATTCCAGTAGGTGTGAAGGTACTGAACAGTTACAAATGTGGAAAGACTGCCGAAAGTTTGTACTTTGGCAGTCAGGATTCCTGAAAAAGGCATACTGTCTGGCATTATACGACAAATAAAAATGTTCGTCAACATAGATCTCATAGGTTGCCGTGCCGGGGGAAGAGTTTTGCTGATCTTAGCGGATTTTGCCGGATTGACAAAAGGGCGGGGGCGGCGTATCATAAAAACGATGCGGTAATTTTTGCGGACAGAGTGTGTCCGTGTACTGCAGCATGAAAATTTCATGGTTTCCGTCTGAGAAAAACGAGGAAAGCTGTGTACAGAGCAGAGAGCGGAAACTTATATTAATGAATAGGAGAGAAAGAATGATCCAGGAAATCGCCCCACATAAATTTGATCTGACTTACGGACAGCCGAAGGCGCAGGATGAGGACTTTGTCCTCTTTATCAAGAAGAGCAAGACACTTTTGAGAAAAACAGCTGAGGAGAATCATGAGATTCCGAAGTTTTCTGATTTCCAGGAAGACAAAGAAGCGCTGAAAGAGAACGCGTACTATCTGTTCGCGATCGATGGAAATCATTATTATTATGTGACAGAGATGCCGGAACATGTCTCCGACGCATATGAGCTCTGCCCGACAGCGGCATATCGGAAGATGCATCCGATGTACCAGGCGTTCGCAGGGATCACTGCTACCCAGCTTCACCGCTTTAAGGAGAGCAGAAAGTACTGCGGATGCTGCGGTCACCTGATGGAAAACAGCAAGACCGAGCGCGCGCTGGTATGCCCGGAGTGCGGACAGACTGAGTATCCGAAGATCTCCCCGGCTGTGATCGTTGCGATTTCCGATGGGGACCGTCTCCTGATGTCCAGATACCGTGTGAACAACAATCCGTACCGCGGATATGCGCTGATCGCCGGTTTTGTAGAGATCGGAGAGAGTTTTGAGGAGACGATCCACCGCGAGGTCATGGAGGAAGTTGGCCTGAAGGTCAAAAATATCCGCTATTATAAGAGCCAGCCGTGGGCATTCTCCGACACGGAGATGATCGGATTCTTCGCGGAGCTCGATGGACCGGACAAGATCAAGCTTCAGGAGGACGAGCTCTCCGAGGCTGGCTGGTACCACCGCGATGAGATCCCGGATGAGACGATGATGAACAGCATTGGAAGTGAGCTTAAGATGGTGTTCAAGTACGGAAGTCTCGAGAAGTTCTATGAGGCGACCGGGTATCACGACGAAAATTAGGGATATGGGAATATCGGATCAAGTGTGATCCTGATGGGGATCCTGCAGAAAGAATCGATGGCAGGTTGTAAATTGAAAAAAAGCCGGAGACTGAATTTCAGACTGTACGAGAAATTCAGTTTCCGGCTTTTTGCAACAGAAATTTTCTGCTAAAAAGACAGATGGATCAGGCTTTGCGGAATGTCCGGCAGAATTCCAGAAATTCTCGCAGGGTATCAGGAACATCCTGTGGATGATAACAGAATCCGATTACGCGTTTCGGAATCGGGATATCAAGCGGGATCTCGATAAGCGTACCGTTTTTCAGATCATCTTCGATGAAGTCTTTGATGACGCAGCCGATCCCGAGTCCGATCCGGGAGAACTCGATGAGGAGTTCCATGTCAGTCGTCTCGAGGATCTGGTTGATCTCGATCTGATTGTCGGACAGGTAGGCATCGACGTGTTTCCGGCTCATGTTGGAGCGGTTTAAGAGCATGATATTTCCGGTCTTAAAGATATCCGGGTCGTTTCCTTCTCTTAAATGAAGATTCTCCAGGTAGGCAGGCGTACAGACGAAGATGTCGCTGATCTCCATCAGGGGCTGGAAGTGGAGTCCTTTTCTGTTTTTTGGCTCAGCGACAAGGCCGATATCGATCTTTCTGGCATCGAGCATGTCGAGTGTCTGGTAGGTGGACTGGCTCTCGATGGCGATGTTTACATGTGGATATTTTCCGATAAATCCTTTTAAGTAGGGGAGGAGGACGTATTTACACAGGGTGTTGCTGACGCCGATCTTTAAGTTTCCGATATGGAAGTCATGGATCCGTTTGAGTTCGCGTTCGCCGTGACCGATGGAGTCGAAGGCTGTGTTCACATGCTGGAAGAGGATGGTTCCTTCTCTTGTGAGCTGGACTCCGCGGGAGTTTCGGTTGAAGAGTCTGGTTCCGAGGCTTTCTTCAAGTTTGCTGATGGCTTTGCTAATGGCGGGCTGGCTGATGTAGAGTTCTTTGGCAGCCCGGGAGATGTTGCCGCAGCGGGCTACCTCGTAGAAGATTTTGTATTGTGACAGATGTTGTTCCATGAAAATACCGCTGTCCTGTCAGGGACCGCAGGAACATAACCCCCTTTCATATGTGGTATTCGTATTATTTATAGCTATTATAATGAATGGGGGTGGGGATGTCAATATGAAATTGATGGCGAAAGGTACGCGCCGGTCGGCCTCCGGCTCCGGGCACTCGGGATTTTAGGGGCGGTTCCTCTAGACTTGCGGAAGAATGCTAAGGGCGGAGAAGATGGGACACAACTCGCTGCGCTCAAACAAGTGTCCCATCTCCTCCAACGCATTCTCCCGCGAGCCAAGAGGAAGCCAAGCTCCTGAAATCAGGCACCCGGATCCGGAGGCCGGCCGGCGCTGAAATTGGCTGTGCTGGGTGGGGATTGCAGGCGCTGCGCTGTGCGATCCTGGATAGTGGTGATGTCAGATGCGGTATGTTTTGAAGATTTCTGATATCTGGTACTGGACTGTGTGCAATCCTGGCTTAGGCGATCGCACAGAGGCCCAGTTCTTTTTTGAGGATTTCATCGACGGAGTCGAGGATTCCGAGGTGTGTCTCGAGATCGAGGTGGTCTACGGTCATTTCATTTTTTCGGGTGCAGCCGTCGACGCTGCCTGCGGCTACGGCGAGACGGAGAGATTCGGTCTCTTCGGCGCGGGTCGGGAGCAGGCTCTTCTCGGCGAGGAGGGAGCAGAGGGCGGCGATGCCGATGCCCCACCAGTTGGAGACGCCGCTTGCGAGTGTGAGATCGGCGGCTTCGGCGGTGCAGATCTTATCTCCGAACGGGACAAATGTCTCGATCACATTCCGGTAGGTTCCCATTCCCATTTCGTTTCCGCCGTCACCGATGGAGATCGTGACTGCTCCGGCTTTTTTTGCCTCGGAGAGGAAGAGGGCGGAGTCGGTGATCATGTCGTCGAGGACTTCACCGCGCATGCTGTGATAGTGGCCATTGGCGGCTTTTCCTGGGCGTTCTAAGGAGATGAAGTGGGTCGGGGAGAAGTTTTTGATGCAGCTTCGGATGAAGTCTTCGGTGTCTGTTTTTGGCAGCATCATGAGTTTTGCTTTAGGTGCGCGGTAGCAGACGACGTCGCTCACGATGGAGAAGGCGGGTTCGTCGGTGATCACGAGGACGGAGACGCCGAGTGCTGTCAGGGCGGCGGCGATATCGGCGATGCCGAGAGGTCCGTCTGTCTCGCCTACATAGGTTCCGTCTTCAAGGCGGACCGGGAAACCGGTGAGAAGGATCACGCGGCGGGCAGTGGAGAGTGTTTCAAGTGTTTCGCGGATCGGGTTGTCCGGCAGTGCTTTTAAGAGTCCGCGGTTTCCGAAGTCCTGTTTCATAATGGTATCCAGATCTTTAAAGAATGTCATGTTCATATCCTCCAATTGATGATCGGGCTGCAGGGAAGCGGAGATGGGATCGCCTGGGACGGTCCGGGGCTTTTGCGGCAGCGCGAATGTGATGAGAAGGAGAATGCTTTTTTCGTATCAGGGCAACAAAAAAAGCCACTGATCCCCTTGTTGGAAGATTCATGGCTCTTATTTACGGTGGGAGCATCCGGGCAGGAGTCCCGATAAATAAAAGAATCTGTTTTTGTATCTTTAGTTTAGTGGAAATGGGTGGAAATGTCAATGGAAAAAGGGAAATTCCGGTGGTATAATAAGCAGTAAAGTTACTTTTTATGGGTAGGAATTTTCTGAACTGAAAATTCCGTATGATACTGTTATGGCCGCAGATTTTGCCGATTTGGAATGCGAAGCATCGGCAAAATCCTGTTACAGTGCGCGGGCATGGAGTGCCCGTGTACTGTAACGCAGTAAGGTTATAAGTTGATCAATGGAAGTACAGAGTTTTGGGAAAAGGGGAATACATTATGGAGAACAGGAACACGATCCTCGTGGTCGGCCAGGCGAAGCCGAGCAAAGAGGATGCGATCTACAATCTGCACGGGGAATTTTATATCAGTCTGATCGTGGAGCGGGAGACTGGAAAAATTTTGGAGCTGGACTGCAATACGATCCTGGATGTGACAAAGCGGTTTGTGGCATCGATGTTTGTCGGAAAAAGTTTAAAGACGGATATTCCGGCGATCGAGAAGGAGATCCGGGAGCGGTATTTTGCGCTGACGCAAAAGCCTCTGATCGCGTGTATGAAGGACGCGTGCAACCGGTATCTCACGGCAATCGGGGAGAATTGTCCGCAGAAGAAGAGCTGAGGAGACTGAAAAGATGCAGGAATGTCTGATCAGACTGAGCTGAACGACCGGTTAAAGGAACTTTTAACAGAGCAGAGATGAGAACTATAACATAATTGTATAGATCTGGAAACAAAAGAGTATAAATTTTAACATTCTTAAGCCGGAGCTTGTCTCCGGCTGTTTTTTTCTTGTTTTTTCCGGGATGGATTGACAAGGGGAAAAAACATGATAAAGTTATGAATGCTGTTTTTCAAAACCCCATGAAAAAGCGGCAGATAGACAGAGGTCTGGCATGAAAAAATGATTCCACAGAAATATCCGGGAGACAGGTTTTCTGCGATATGTTGAGAAACATGTGACCCTGTTATCATGAAAATCTAAAGTATGAAAAAGGAGTACCCCACTTATGAGTTCGTGGAATGATGTAACGAAAAAGGTGCGCGGGATGCGGAAAAATTTCGCATTCCGCTGTGCGATTTCTTTTGTGGCAGTTCTGGCATCTGCCCTTTTGCAGTCCTATGTGATCCTGGCGTTTATCCGTCCGGCGGGACTTTTGTCCAGCGGATTTACAGGACTTGCGATCCTGATCGACCGAATTGCCGAGCTGTACGGATTTTCCGTATCGACTTCCCTGGCGTTAGTTGTCCTGAATCTCCCGGTCGCACTCATGTGCTGCCGCAGCATTAACGTGAAATTTACCGTATTTTCACTTTTACAGGTATTTTTCGCCAGCTTTTTCTTAAAAGTCTGCCATTATACCCCGTTGTTTGATGACCTGACCCTGAATGTGATCTTCGGAGGTGTTCTTTATGGACTCTCTGTTGTTCTCGCACTGAAAGGAAATGCATCGACCGGCGGTACCGACTTTATCGCACTTTATGTCTCAAATAAGACAGGAAAGTCGATCTGGAATTACGTGTTCATGGGAAATGTCTGCATCCTTGTGATCTTCGGACACATGTTCGGATGGAAATATGCAGGTTATTCGATCCTGTTCCAGTTCATTTCCACAAAGATGATCTCCACCTTCCATCACCGCTACGACCGCGTGACCTTACAGATCACGACCGAGAAGGCGGAGGAGATCATGAAAAAGTACGTCAGCCAGTACCACCACGGAATTTCCTGTGTGGAAGCGATCGGCGGTTACAGCCACAAAAAGATGTATCTGCTCCACACCGTGATCTCTTCCTATGAGATCAACGATATCGTCCAGCTGATCCAGGATGTGGATGAGCATGTGATCATCAACGTATTTAAGACGGAGAACTTCTACGGAGGATTCTACCGGGAGTCCCTGGATTAAGAAAATCAAAAAGTAATAAAGTAACTATTCAGTAGGTCTGCGCACTTGCTGCGCTGACCGTAATAAAACATGGGACGGAAGGCAAAAATCCCATCGGCGAAGCCGATCTGGAATGGATTTTTGCTCGTAACTTGCCATGCATCCGAAGGGAAGCTCCGGGGGAGGTTCCTGTAGGTGTGAGGGTACTGAACAGTTACGTAATAAATTACAGACAGCACACAGAACTCTGATTGTCGACATGGAAGGAGTACGTGTGCTGTCTTTTTATTTACGCGGACAACGAGCCAAAGTCCGCGCTTGCGCGAGACCTTGGCGACTGTCGCGATAACAAGGGGAAACTCGCGAATCGTGTTTTTGCTTGTTTGACAGGAAATTCCTGCGTTAAATGTTGCGTACATTCGACTTAATGATGCCGCACACACCTTTTCTCCAGCATTGTCACCGCCTGATACAGCACCGCCGACAGCACACACAGGATCACGATAGACATGATCACGAGGTCCAGTTTGAAGACCTGGCTGCCGTAGATGATGAGAAAGCCGAGGCCTGCCTGCGCGGAGAGAAACTCCCCGATGATGACGCCGACGAGACAGAGACCGATGTTGACCTTCATGTTGCTGATGATGAGAGGGACAGAACCTGGCAGCAGGACCTTTGTGAGGACATCTTTCTGCTTCCCTCCGAGCGTATAGATCAGCCGGATCTGATCCGGGTCCATGGAGAGAAAGCCGTTGTAGAGCGTTAAGATCGAGCCGAAGACCGCCACGGAGACGGCCGCCGTGATGATCGTTTTCATGTTGTTGCCGAGCCAGACGATGAGGACCGGGGCGAGGGCGGACTTCGGCAGGCTGTTCAGCATGACAAGATACGGCTCCAGGATCTTTGCCAGCCGCCTGCTGGACCAGAGCGCCACCGCACCGAAGATCCCGATGCATGTCACGAGAAAAAAGCTGAGCATCGTCTCAAGAATCGTGATCCCCGTGTGATAAAAGATCGTCCGGTCCGCCGCCATGGAAAGAAAACAGGAGAGCACGCGGGACGGAGAACTGAAAATAAAATCATTCAGGATCCCGATGCGGGCACTGACTTCCCAGGAAACAAGAAACAGGATCAGAAACAAGACCCGGCAGGCAAAAATCTGTCTGCGGATCCGCCGTTCCTGTTCCAGATAGCGATGCTGGGCGGGAGAGACGGAGAGCGCTTCCGTGGGGATCGCACCCCGCCGCCGGAAAAAAAGAAAAGAAGCGATATCATGAAATTTCATCCGCTCCACCTCCGATCCCACATTTCGGTCCGTCATTTTCATCCTTTAGAGGAACACCCCCATACTTCCGATCATTTCCGTCCAAAGCCATCTCATTACCTTCCCCTGAATTTCCAAGAATCCTCCACAATTCATTAAAATAAGAAGAAAACTCCGGATAATTCCGCCGCTTCAAAGGACTCGTCTCATGATCCGGAAAACGGATCAGAAGCTCCCCCTTGATCCGCCCGGGCCGGCTCGTCAGGACCAGGATCCGGTCTGCCGCGCTGACGGCCTCGGAGAGATCGTGCGTGATCAGGATCGCCGTCTTTTTCCGGCTGCGGATGATCGAGCTGATATCATCACAGACGGAGAGTCTTGTCTGATAATCAAGAGCAGAAAACGGCTCATCGAGAAGCAGAAGATCCGGCTCCAGCGCCAGTGTCCGGATCAACGCCGCCCGCTGCCGCATGCCGCCGGAAAGCTCGGACGGCCTTGCGTCATAAAAATACTGAAGCCCATACGCATCAAGAAGCTCTCTCAGCCGCCCGATATGCCCGGGATCACACTTCCCCTGAACCTCAAGCCCGAGAGAAGCATTTGAAAAAATCGTGCGCCACTCAAACAGATGATCACGCTGCAGCATATACCCGATCCCGGACGATCCCTTCGCGACCGGGATCCCATCCAGAAGGATCTCCCCCCGCTCCGGCGCCAGAAGCCCGGAAAGCAGCGAAAGCAGCGTAGACTTCCCACACCCCGACGGCCCAACAATACAAAGAAACTCCCCACTGTTCACATGAAACGATATATCAGAAAGGGCCTTCGTCTCTCCCTCCAACGTATGATAGGAGAAATCCACCCCATTCACTTCCAACTTCGGAGTCATGGACACCTCACAAACAGTATTTATTATAAAATATGAATCCATATCTGCACACGTGAACCGTTATCCATCAATCTCTCAGCCCCGTCCAGCGCCAGCGCAGACCACCCGCGTCTGGTGGGTGGCCTGCGCGTCCCCCTCGCCAATCCCCCAAACCGTAAAGATTCCGCAAGAAAACCGAAAGACAGAAGTCCAAAAAACGCAAGCTTTCCCTGCTATACTACTCCTTAGTATAAAAAACAACACAAACACCAAGGGAGTAAACCATGAGCAGTGAAGAAAAAATCTCACCTGATGAGTTCGATCAGGAACTGGAAGCTCTGATGAGCGGAAAAAAAGAACCAAAAAAGAAAAAAGGTGGAAAGAAAAAGAAGATCGCCGTTTCGGCAGCCGTCATCCTGGTCCTTGGGATCGCAGCCGGAAAGATCCTCGGCGGCGGAAAAGACATGGTCCCGGTGGTGGACACCGTAAACCCTGTGAGAAAAACGATCCAGAACCGCCTCTCCGTCACCGGCCCGGTATCCGGGACCGACAGCGTGGACGTCGTTTCCAACCTCCATGCGGAGATCCTGGAGATCCCGGTAAAAGAAGGGGACAAAGTCACAAAAGGACAGACACTGGCAGTCCTCGATGACTCCGATGTAAGAAAAACGGCAGATATCGCAAAAAACGATTACGATCTCGCAGTGAGCACCTGCGCGGAGAAAGACAAAGAAGCACGAAACGGCTACGCGAAAGCCATACAGGACCTGAACACCGCACAGGCGAACTACGACCGGACAAAAGCACTCTATGACGGCGGCAGCGTGCCGAAAGTAGACCTTGAGACTGCGGAAAACGGACTCAATGACGCGAAACGCGAGCGGGACTCCTATACCGTGAAGAATGGGACAGCGGTTGCGGACGATTCCTACCGCCTCCAGATCGAAAAGGCAAAATATGACTACGAGAAAGCGACGGAATCCCTGGAGGACACCGTGCTGAAAGCGCCGATCGACGGCACCGTGGTCCGCGTAAATACGAAAGTCGGCCGCTTTGCCGACAAGATGGAGAACGATGCCCCGCTGTTCGTGATCGAAAACCTCGACCAGCTGGAACTTGAGATCAAAGTCAGCGAATATTCGATCGGAAAAGTCGCACTCGGACAGGAGGCGGAGATATCAGCGGACATTTTAAATGGCGCAACGGTCCACGGAGTTGTCGACTCGATCTCCCCGACCGGAGAGGAAAAAGGCGGCGGTTCTACCGAACGCGTCATCCCGACAACGATTCGGATCACGGACAGCGATACGAAGCTGATCGCCGGGATCACCGCCCGCGCTTCGATCGTGCTGGAGGAATCGGAAAACGCCCTGACAGTCCCTGTGTCGGCAGTCATGGAGAAAGACGGGGCAGCTTATGTCCAGGAGCTCACGGACGGGGTCGTCTCCTGGGTTCCGGTCACCATCGGCGTGGAAGGAGATGTGGAGGCGGAGATCATCCCGCAGGAGGGCCATGCGCTGGACGAAAATTCGCTTCTGATCGCGGAGCCGGGAGAGCAGTATCCGGAAGGAATGGCTGTCAATTCAGCGGCAAAACAGGGGGAATAAGAGATGTTTGAAAAATGGAGAGGAGCTGCCTGGCTTACGGAAAATGTGACGGACGAGCTGATCCGCCTGGAAAATCTCGTGAAGATCTATGACACGGGCGCGATCCGGGTCCTGGGATTAAAAAAGATCAACCTGACGATCCGCCGCGGGGAATTTGTGGCGATCATGGGCCATTCCGGATCGGGAAAATCCACCCTGATGAACATTCTGGGCTGTCTCGACCGCCCGACACTCGGTCATTACTATCTGGATGGGATCGACACGGCGGCGCTGTCGCCGGATGAACTCTCGGCGGTGAGAAACAAAAAGATCGGTTTCGTATTCCAGTCCTTCAATCTGATCTCACGCACATCGGCATTAAAAAATGTGGAGCTGCCGATGACTTATGCGAGGATCCCGAAGAAAAAACGGACGGAGCGTGCCATGGAACTTTTAGATTGTGTGGGACTTGGCGCACGTGCCGGTCACATGCCGAACGAGATGTCCGGCGGACAGAGACAGCGCGTGGCGATCGCCAGAGCTCTCGCAAACGAACCGCCGCTGATCCTCGCGGATGAGCCGACGGGAAACCTCGACACGGCGGCATCGATCGAGATCATGGAGATTTTTGCGGAGCTCCACAAGGCTGGAGCCACGGTGATCGTGGTCACCCACGAGGAAAACATTGCCGCCTTCACGGATAGGATCATCCACTTTTCCGACGGACAGATCATCAAAGATGAGATCAATGAGAATCCGACAAAGGGGAGCGGGGAACTCCACATGAAGGGCCTCTACCGACATTTCCGGGAGACAGCCGGAACAGAGAGCGGGGTGAGTTCATGTTAGGGGAAAATATGGTC
This sequence comes from Clostridium sp. MCC344, assembly GCF_018785365.1. NCBI lineage: Bacteria > Bacillati > Bacillota > Clostridia > Eubacteriales > Clostridiaceae > Clostridium > Clostridium sp. MCC344. Next base: position 178,835 of record NZ_WQPQ01000056.1, read on the forward strand.
ATGGCGTTCCATGCCATCATGGCGAACAAGATGCGTTCCTTTCTGACGATGCTCGGCATCATCATCGGGATCGGCTCCGTCATCTCGATCGTCTCCATCGGAGACACCATGCGGGGACTGTTTGCGGATCTCTACAAGGATGCGGGAACGACGCAGGCAGTCGTGTCGATCGGATACTGGGTCGAGGACGTGCGGGACAGCGATTATTTCACATTGGATGACCTGGAGAAGATCCGGGAAGTGTTTGCAGACGAGATCGCATATATCGACAGTTATGCGAGTGTGAGTCCGGATGTCCGCGTGGGTCGGACTTCCATGAAATTTGATCTTCAGGGAGTCGACCGGGATTATCAGGAAGTACAGCCGGTGACGATGGTTGCCGGACGGTATTTAAACGAGAGTGATATCCTTGGAAGAAAGAAAAACGTGGTGATGGAGGCGGAGAGCGCCGGAAAACTTTTTGGAACGGAGGATGCGGTCGGGAAGACATTCCGGACGACGATCTACGGGGACACGGACCTCTATACCGTAGTCGGCGTCTATAAAAAGGAGATGAGCGCGTTTCAGAAACTGCTGATGGGCGGTTCCAGCGATACAGGGTCCGCATACATTCCGTACACGTTGCTCACCTGGCCGAATGATACGTTTTATTACTGCCGCTTATATGCAAAAGAAGGAACCGATATGGTGGATCTCATGTCCCGCCTGACCGCCTATCTCGGAAAATTAAAAGGGCGGAACGCAGGAGATTTCTATACGAACACGGTGGCGGATGAGATGGGAAGCATTGACAGCATGATGGGAGGACTTTCCATGGCGGTCGGCGGGATCGCGGCGATCTCCCTGATCGTCGGCGGGATCGGGATCATGAACATCATGCTGGTGTCCGTCACGGAGAGGACCCGGGAGATCGGGATCCGGAAAGCGCTGGGCGCGAGGACCAGGGATGTCCTGATCCAGTTCCTCACGGAGTCGGCGATCCTGTCCGCCCTGGGCGGGATCATCGGCGTCGTACTTGCCGTGACCGTTGTGACGGCGGGAGGTGCCGCGTTTGGACTCCCGGTCGTGATCCGGCCGGGGATCATCATTCTTGCAGTGTCATTTTCGGCGGTTGTCGGAATTTTCTTTGGAATCTATCCGGCATCGAAGGCCGCAAAGGCGGATCCGATCGACGCGCTGCGGTACGAGTAAAAAAGTCTGCGATCCCCTTTAAGAATTTACGCGGCTAATCTGTTTGCAAGAATGTTCAGCGCCGTGTATAATTATGAAATGAACTGCCGCCTGGTGTTCCGGACCGGAGAGAGTCGGGAGTCATTTCTTGAATATGCAGCGCTGGCAGCCGGAAACCTGATCCTGGACAACATGATCCTCGGGATCCTTGTGAGGGGAGGAATTCCTCTCTACGTGGCAAAGGTCATGACGGAATGTACCATGTTCCTGTTCAGCTGGATCGTGCAGCATCAGATCATATTCAGAAAGAGAGGAAAGCAGTATGGGATGGGAGTTTGATATCTTAAACGGGATCCAGTCGGTATTTCAGTCGGATCTTATGGATCAGATTATGCCTGCAGTCACCGCTCTCGGGAACGGCGGCATCTTCTGGATCGCGGCAGGACTTGTTTTTACTTTATATAAAAAGACGAGAACATTTGGAATCTGCATTCTGACAGCACTGGTCTTTGAGGTACTGAGCTGCAATGTGATTCTGAAACCTCTGGTCGCAAGACCGCGTCCGTTTACTTCAGATCCGGCGAGAATCCTTTTGATCCCGAGACCGGAAGATTATTCGTTTCCGTCTGGACATACGGCGGTATCCTTTGCTGCAGCGTCAGCCGCCTGGTTTATGAAGAAGAGAAAAACAGGTGTGGCTTTTGGGGCCGTCGCATGCCTGATCGCATTTTCGAGACTGTATCTGTATGTCCATTATCCGACGGATGTATTGGCCGGGGCTGTCATTGGAATCCTCTGCGGGGCAGCCGCTTCAAAACTGACAGAGATGGTAGCGGCGGCCCGAGAGGCACGAAGAGATTCCGGCCCGGAAATTCCGGTCGGGAAGTTATGAAAGAGGGAGAACCATGGAGAAAAAGCCGGGAATGTCGCTGAGTTTGAGCTTCTGAGGTTCATGGCGCAGAATCCGAATGCCGTATTTTCAAAGGATCGTCTCTTTGAGGCAGTCTGGGGATACGATTACGTCTCGGACGCGGCGACTGTGTCAGTCCATGTGAACAGGATCCGGGAGAAGATCGAGGACGATGCGAGAAATCCGAAGATCCTCGAGACGGTCTGGGGAGCGGGATACCGGTTGAATTCATAATTATAACATGAAAAAACCGCTTAAGGATTTCCGGATCCATAAGCGGTTTTGATCAATTTTTTCCTTTTTTTATTCTACAAGAGCTCCATTTACATCAACCGTGTGTCCATCCGGAGTTACACAGTCAACCATGAGAGTTCCCTTGAATCCGTCGCCTTCCTCATGGAAGTAGTACCATTTGCCGCCGATCTCATGCCATCCGGTAAAGAGGGCGCCGGTCTCAAGGTCCATGTAGTACCAGTTGCCGTCATCTTTTACCCAGCCGGTCTGCATGATGTTGTCATGACCGAAATAGTACCAGGTTCCGTCGATCTCCAGCCAGTAGTCAGTTGCTTCGAGACCTTCTGCGAAATGATATTTCCAGGTGCCGTCAGCGAGTTCTTCCCACGCACCGCCAGCCGGGGATTTTAAGCCGCGGAGACGACCGCCGTTTACACTGCGGTACTGTTTAGGATAAGTCGGCTCTGTTGTGTCAGCAGCCTGTGCTGTGATCATTGTTCCGAGTGCCAGAGTTGCAGCGAGAGCTGCGATACAGATCTTTTTCATGAAAAATACCTCCTGGGATTTCCTTTTCCGGTATCAGACTGCATATAAAAAATATGAAATCTGCCGTTTTTTCTACGAACTTATCTATATCCTAATATGGAAACAGAAAAGAGTCAATAAAAAGTGGCAAAATAGCGGCAAATAGAGAGTGAAAAGGCGACAAAAATGCGGCGGGAGCTCTCACAGGCAGGAAATTTTGGGGTTGCTTTGTCATAGTGAGAAATTTCGTGAACTGAAAATTTCGTACAATCCTGTAACGTTTTCTGAACATGGAATTCCACGTGATATTGGAGTGAAAATATGAGAAAAAAGGGAAATAGAAAAGTGTTGTCAAGTTTTCGGGTTTGTGATAAAATGAGTGGCACAGTTTTGTGGATGACACAATTTCGATGAAACCGGCGGTTTTATGGAATTTTCTGCCCGGAATAAGGGCGGACGGACCGCCTTTTTGGATTCACTTTTGCGTTGATGGAGGCAGATATGAAATATAAGTGTCTGATCTTTGATCTCGATGGAACACTGGTAAATTCGATCCATGCGCTGACCTACTGCACGAACCTCGCTCTTGAGAAGTTCGGGCTCGGTCCTCTGACGGAGACTCAGATGAAGACGATCGTCGGGGATGGATATAAGATGCAGATGAAGCGTTCTCTGGCCGCCTGCGGAGATACGGACGAAGCACATTACGAGGCAATCTTACCTGTATATATGGAGATTTTCGGAAAATACTGTAACTATGAGATGCATCCTTACGATGGGATCATGGAGCTCACGGCGAGAGCGAAGGAACTCGGTCTTAAGATCGCGGTCGTGTCCAATAAGCCGGACGCTCAGGCGAAAAAGACGGTGGAATACGTGTTCGGAACAAACTATTTCGACACGGTGATCGGGGAGCAGGAAGGTGTCCCGAAGAAGCCGGATCCGTCAGGGGCGCTGAAGGCGGCGAAACTCTGCGGTGCAGATCCGTCGGAGTGCCTGTATTTTGGTGACACGAACACGGATATGAAAACTGGAAAGAATGCGAAGATGACGACCGTTGGAGTTCTCTGGGGATTCCGGGGGCGTGAGGAACTTGCCGCATTTCATCCGGAATTTCTGTTTGAAAAGCCGCAGGATATCTTAAAAGAGATAGTCGGGTGATGATACCGGAGGAGACAGATTGAAATATTTTAAGAAAACAAGACGAAAACGGGTGGAAGCATGGCTCATTGCAGCGATGTTTCTTTTTGGTTCCCTGACCGGGTGCGCTTCTGTCAGGGACACACACGGGAATGTGGGAACTCCAGGAGACGGGAAGCTGAAGGTTGTGACGACCTTGTTTCCGTATTATGATTTCGCAAGACAGATCGCCGGTGACGTCGTGGATCTTTCCATGGTGATCCCTGCCGGTCAGGACAGCCATTCGTTTGAACCAACGCCTGCAGATATCCGACTGATCCAGAATGCGGATCTTCTGATCTGCAACGGCGGAACGATGGAACAGTGGGTGACACAGGTGCTCGGATCCCTGGATGCCCCGGACCTGAAGGTCATCACGATGATGGACTATGTCGATGTCGTTCAGGAGGAAATCGTGGAAGGAATGGAAGATTCTGGCGACGATCATGGACATGATCATGCGCATCATGACGAGGAAGACGGTGACCATGCAGATCATGACCACGATACGGAGGACCATGACCATGCGGATGACGACCATGCCTACGAGATCGAGTATGACGAGCATATCTGGACGTCTCCGGTGAATGCCATGAAGATCACGCAGGTGATCGCGGATACGCTGGAGGAGATGGATCCGGCGGATGCGGCGGTTTTCCAGGCGAATGAGGCGGATTACCTCGGGAAGCTGAAGAATCTCGACCAGGAATTCCGGGATGTCGTGGACGGTGCGGATCTTGACCTGATCGTCATGGCGGATAAGTTCCCACTCCGCTATTTTGCGGACACCTACGGACTCCGCTACCGGGCAGCGTTTTCCGGCTGTTCGTCCGACACGGAGCCGAGCGCGAAGACGATCGCTTATCTGATCGACAAAGTGCGGGAGGAACAGATCCCGGCGGTCTACTATCTGGAGCTTTCCAGCCACCGGGTGGCGGAGATCATCAGTGAGGAGACCGGAGCGAAGCCGTTATTATTCCACTCCTGCCACAACGTGACGAGGAGAGAATTTGAGAGCGGCGTTACCTATCTGCAGCTGATGGAACAGAATGTTGTGAATTTACGGGAAGGACTTTATCGATGAACCAGCCTTTATTAAAATGTGAACATGTGGACTTTGGATATGAAAATTACGATGTGGTGAAGGACGTGTCCATGGAGATCGTTCCCGGGGATTATCTCTGCATCGTCGGTGAGAACGGATCCGGAAAGAGTACGCTGATGAAGGGCCTTTTAGGGCTCTTAAAGCCGACCGGGGGAGTCCTCACGATCGCGGACGAGTTAAAACGGTCCGGCATCGGATATCTCCCGCAGCAGACGCCGGCGCAGAAGGATTTCCCGGCAACGGTCCAGGAGGTCGTACTTTCCGGCTGTCTCGGAAAGCGCGGAAACCGCCCATTCTATTCTGCGGCGGAGCGGAAGATCGCACAGGTCAACATGGAAAAGCTCGGGATCACGGATCTGAAAAAAAGCTGCTACCGGGATCTCTCCGGCGGCCAGAAGCAGAGAACACTGATCGCGAGAGCGCTCTGCGCGACCGACAAGCTCCTGATCTTAGACGAGCCGATCACCGGTCTCGATCCGGCATCGACCCAGGATTTCTATGCGGTGATCCGCCATCTGAACAGAGATGAAAAGGTCGCAGTCCTGATGGTCTCCCATGATATCGGGAACATCGTGACTCAGGCGAACAAGATATTACAGTTGAAACAGACAGTCCAGTTCTACGGGACTGTGGAAGAGTATAAAAAATCGGAATTTGGAAGAGAATTCCTCGGAGGTGAGAGCTAAATGGGACTTTTACAGGAAATGTTTTCCTATCCGTTTCTGGTGCGCGCGATGATCGGCGGGATCTGTATCTCTCTGTGCGCGTCGCTTTTAGGCGTCAGCCTTGTATTAAAACGGTATTCGATGATCGGTGACGGACTGTCCCATGTATCGTTCGGTGCCTTATCGATCGCAGTGGCGTTTAACTGGGCGCCTCTCGCGGTGTCGATCCCGGTCGTCGCAGCCGCAGCGGTCCTGCTCCTTCGGATCACGGGAAACGGAAAGATCAAGAGTGACGCGGCGATCGCGATGATCTCTGCAGGATCCCTGGCGATCGGTATTATCGTGACCTCCCTGACAACGGGAATGACGACCGATGTGAGCAGCTATATGTTCGGAAGTATCCTCGCCATGAGCCGTGAGGACATGTATCTGAGCGTGGTGCTCTCCGTGATTGTCCTCGGAATGTTTGTGATCTGTTATAATAAGGTCTTTGCAGTGACGTTCGACGAGAGCTTCGCAAAGGCGACCGGCGTGCGCGTGTCGGCCTATAACCTTCTGATCGCGGTCCTTACTGCGATCACGATCGTCCTCGGAATGCGGATGATGGGTGCCATGCTGATCTCGAGTCTTGTGATCTTCCCGGCGCTGACCTCCATGCGGATCTTTAAGAGCTTTTTCGGTGTGGTCGTTTCCTCCGGCGTCGTGTCGGTGGTGTGTTTCTTCATCGGACTCGTTCTTTCCTATGTATATTCGATCCCGGCAGGAGCGAGTGTGGTGGTCGTCAATCTCGTGATGTTCGGGGTGTTCTGCATCGTTCAGATCCTGAAGCAGAAGGTGCGGTAAGAAAGATATGCTTTCTTCCGGTCAGCGCAGACAGATGCGCAGATCTGCGGAAAACTTCATAATGAGAAAAAATCTCAGATACTGCCGCTTTCCGAAAAATAAAGGAAAGCGGCAGTACTTGACTTTGCGGGAAAATGTGTTAAAGTTAGTAAATGGTAACGAAAAATGAAAGTGCTATGAGAAGACGGATTCGCAGTGATCTGAAAACTGCGGCATGTGTTCCGGTCTGCGGATGAGAAGAAACACCGGAAAACAGACCTGTCAGAACTACAGAAACATGGCACAGGTGACAAGAAAGAGGTGTCATTATGACAAAGATCGATATTATCTCCGGTTTCCTCGGAGCCGGAAAAACAACATTTATAAAGAAGCTTCTGAAAGAAGCGATCGCGGGTGAGAAAGTAGTCCTGATCGAGAATGAATTTGGTGAGATCGGAATCGACGGCGGATTTTTAAAGGATTCCGGAATTGAGATCCGTGAGATGAACTCCGGATGCATCTGCTGTTCCTTAGTTGGTGATTTCGGACGTTCCTTAAATGAAGTCCTCACAAAATATACACCGGACCGTGTCATTATCGAGCCGTCCGGCGTCGGCAAACTTTCTGATGTCATGAAGGCAGTATGCGACGTTGCAGGCGAGATCGACGTTGTATTAAACGGTTCTGTTACGGTTGTTGACGCACAGAAGTGCAAGATGTACATGAAGAACTTCGGTGAGTTCTTCAACAACCAGATCGAGAGCGCCGGAACGATCGTTTTAAGCCGTACCGATGTCGCTGACGCTGACAAGGTTGCACAGTGCGTTGAGATGATCCGTGAGAAGAACCCGAAGGCAGCGATCGTGACAACGCCGATCGACAAGCTGACTGGTGAGCAGCTTCTTGCGATCATTGAGAAACCGACCGATGATATGGCTGAGAAGCTTCTTGAGGAAGTAAAAGAAGGTCATCACCACCATCATGACGATGACGAGGAGTGCTGCTGTGGCCACCACCATCATCACCATGACGACGATGACGATGAGGACGAGCATGAGCACCACCATCACCATGACGATGACGAGGAGTGCGGCTGCGGTCATCACCATCATCACGACGATGATGACGATGAGGACGAGCATGAGCACCACCATCACCATGACGATGACGAGGAGTGCGGCTGCGGTCATCACCATCATCA
>NZ_WQPQ01000056.1:186655-280158 GCF_018785365.1 Clostridium sp. MCC344
CATGACGATGATGACGACGAGGATGAGCACGAGCATCATCATCATGACGGCGAGTGCGGCTGCGGTCATCATCACCATCACCACCATGACCATGATGCCGATGAGGTATTCACAAGCTGGGGTCTTGAGACAAACCGCACGATCACAAAGGAGAAACTTGAGTCCCTGTTACAGGAGCTTGCTCATTCCGAGAAATACGGTCAGGTTCTCCGTGCAAAGGGAATGCTCCCGGATGCAGACGGAACCTGGTACTACTTTGATCTCGTTCCGGAGGAGACGGAAGTCCGCACAGGCGCTCCGATCTACACAGGTAAAGTGTGCGTGATCGGTTCCAACTTAAAGGAAGACGAGTTAAAGAAAGCATTCGAGGCTTAAGAGATGAATGCGCAGTGTCGGGCATGTGCCGGACACGGATATGAAAGAATGCCCGTAGCTGTGAGAGCACTGAACAGTTACGATTACAGGAAATAAAAACGACAGGAGCTTTTTGCGTCATCAGGATCTCGCGAAAAGCTTCTGTCATACAATCAGATAGGAGAATAAAGCATTGAAACAGCAGGAAAAAATGCCGGTATTTGTCATCAATGGCTTTCTGGAAGCAGGAAAGACCCAGTTTATCACAAATACCTTACAGCAGGACTATTTCCAGGCCGACGGAACAACAGTCCTGATCCTCTGCGAAGAGGGAGATACGGAGTATGATAAGGAGATCTTAAAGAAGACAAGAACGAAGATCGTGACGGTTGAAGATGTCTCCGAGATGGATGAAGACTTCTACGGCCGGATCGAAGCGCTCTATGACCCGGACCGTGTCCTCATCGAGTGGAACGGAATGTGGCCGCAGGATCAGCTGCAGCTGCCGGATACCTGGGAGCTCTTCCAGCAGATCACGATCATTGACGGTTCTACCTTTGATCTTTATCTGAACAACATGAAGCCGCTCCTTGCGCTTCTTGTCAAACACTCTGAGCTTGTGATCATGAACCGCTGCGATGAAGTCAGCGACGAGAACATCACCCGCTACCGCCGCGGATTAAAGGCGTTAAACCCGCAGGCAGAGCTGATCTTCGAGGACGCGGAAGGCGAGATCGAGCAGGAAGTCCTGGAAGAGGATCTTCCGTACGATATGAAAGCGGACGTGATCAAGATCGACCCGAAGGATTTCGGTATCTGGTATATCGATGCGCTGGATAAGAAAGACCGCTACGAGGGAAAGGTCGTGGAGTTTACCGGAATGGTATTAAAATCCCCGGAATTCCCGAAGAACTACTTTGTTCCGGGCCGTATGGCAATGACATGCTGCGAGGCGGATATGACATTCCTGGGCTTCATCTGCAAGGCGCGTGAGGCGAGAAACCTTGAGACAAAGCAGTGGGTCAAAGTCCGCGCGAAGATCGCTTACGAGTTCTGGCAGGACTACGACGGCGTCGGACCGGTCCTCTACGCGGAGAGCGTTGAGCCGGCGGAGGAGATCAAGGAGATCGTGCAGTTCTAAGGAAATTTGCCAGGCAGAAAATTGGATTCCAATGGAAATAAAAAACAGACTCTTACTCTCGATTTTCAGGAGGAAAGAGTCTGTTTTTTATGTTAGTTCATCGGTGCCACCGGAACCGGCCGCTCGCGGTCGAACACTTCCGACACATCGAAGAGATCGCTCAGATGATCTTTCGTCGGATTCGTCTCCGGGAGATCATAGTACATCCGGTAGCCATCAATATTCCGGCGTCCCTGACGCAGATAATCCGGTCCGAACTGTACCCAGTACCGGCTGGAGTCCACGTTGCAGAAGTAGCGGAAACCGAGCTGGTGGAGATACTCGTATTTCTGATTTTCAGATGTGTACGGGTGCCAGTCGCCGACATCGGAGCCGAACGGATAGAGCAGGATATCGGTCTTTCCGATCAGGGATTCCACGCGGGACGCCCATTTATCGGAATCGGTCTTCACATCTTCAAAGGAGCGCTTTCCGAAGTTGATATGTCCCCAGCTGTGGGAGGCGAGCTCCCAGCCGTTGTCGCGGAGACACTGCGCCACCTGGCGGACTGTCTCCTTATCGGCCTCATAGTTGGGGTTCGTAGTCTCATAGGACGGGTCTGTCCGGTATCCGAGGACACCCTGATATCCTGTGAAAGCGAGGACGGCTCTTGCACCTCGGTAGGAGAAGTCCGGGTGCTCCGTGATAAAGTCTTCCAGAAGCGGGACGAGATCGTAGGAGCCGACGGACACGGAACCGTCATCCATCACCATCTCACAAGTCGGTTTCCCGTCTTCCCCGACGATCATCCGGCTCGCGAAACCGTCGCCGGTCATGTACTCATAGTAGCAGAGATCATCCTGCGACATGACGAATGGGATCTTTCCGGGCGGCAGCAGGATCGTTCCCGGCACCATTTTTGCATTGCCGTTTTCATCGGTCTCCTCATGCGCAATGTCGTGAAGTTTCACGAGAACATAGCCTTTTGCGTACATGGAGTCCAGGATCTTTAAGAACTCACTTTTTGTCGTCATCACCTGATCGTAGCCTTTTTCATCGGCATCCCCGTCAAACGCTTTGGAGTTGTCCATGATGAGGGAATGGAAAAAGATGTGGGTGATCTTATTCACATCAGCAGGAACCAGGGTGGCTTTTGTCTCTTCGCAGGACGCGATCAATGCCTTTAGATCCTCGTTTTCGGCATAATCTGTCGCCGAGTTCAGGATCTCAAGGGCGGCATCGTAATCGTAGGTAACAAATTTTGCATGGGCGCTGTTTAAGATCTCGTCCAGCGCAGCATCGCCGGTATTGTAGGCGGCTGTCAGAGCTGTGGAGGAAGGCGTTTCGGAAGATGCATCTCCATCGGATCCGCTCTCCGCCAGTGAAACGTTTGTGTCTCCGTTTCTGGAGGAAGGATCGGAGGAAGTTTCTGTCTCCTTTTTCGCAAGTCCGGGAAGCCCGCCATGTTTTTTTATAAGGATCCCGCCGCCGACCAGAAGGAACAGAGCAGCGAGGACCATAAAAAGGATCGTAAGATAAACGGTCCGGCGTCGTTTCCGCATCTTTTCGCGGCTTGAAATATATGCGCGGCGTCTCTCAAAATCGTTGTTGTATTCCAAAGTATCACCTCTTGTAATCAATAAGGATTTTATGTAACTGTTCAGTACTTTTCACGGGTAGGAATTTTCTGAACTGAAAATTCCGTATGATACCGTTATGGCCGCGGATTTTGCCGATTTGGAATGCGAAGCATCGGCAAAATCCTGTTACAGTGCGCGGGCATGGAGTGCCCGTGTACTGTAACAACTGTTCAGTACCTTCACACCGAAAGGAACCTCCCCCGGAGTTTCCCTTCGGATGCATGGCAAGTTACGATTTTATTACTTCTATCATAACACAACCGCATGTTCGCCGCTATGGGAAATACAAAAATTAAGCATTTTGTAAGCAGTGGCATAATAAGGAATGTCCGCTCCATATTTTATATGGAGAAATCCTGCGCGAGAGCAGGCTGGGCGGGAGAAAAAGCATGAGAGCTGGAAAAAGGATCTTTTGCGGGATCATGGCCGGGATCCTAGTGATGATGGGACCGGTAAACGGATATGCGGGGGCAGGAAACAGCAAAATAGCGGAGAGTGGACGGATCACAGCGGAAACTGCGGCGGGAGCCGATCCCGGCCCGGAGATCACAGCCCCGTCCGCGATCCTCATGGAGGCGTCCACAGGGACCGTGATCTGTGAGAAGAACGCGGATGAGCCGAGAAACCCGGCGAGTGTCACGAAGATCATGACGCTGATCCTGATCTTCGATGCCCTGCAGTCCGGGAAGATCCACCTGACGGATGAGGTGGTGACGAGTGCCCACGCGAAATCCATGGGCGGATCGCAGGTGTTTCTGGAGGAAGGAGAGATCCAGACGGTGGAGACACTGATCAAGTGCATCGTCATCGCATCGGGGAACGACGCGTCGGTGGCGATGGCGGAGTTTGTCGGCGGAGATGAGGGGACATTTGTGAAGATGATGAATGAGCGGGCGAAAGGACTGGGGATGGAGCACACAAAATTCATCGACTGCTGCGGGCTCACAAATTCCCTGGAACATGTGACGACCGCGCGGGATATTGCACTGATGTCCCGGGAACTCATCACAAAATATCCGCAGATCACGAACTACACAACGATCTGGATGGAGAACATCACCCATGTGACCAAACAGGGATCAAAGGAGTTCGGCCTCTCCAACACGAATAAGCTTTTAAAGATGGCGACGAACTTTGAGGTGACCGGTCTAAAGACGGGGTCCACGAGCATCGCGAAATACTGTCTCTCTGCCACGGCGAAGAAGGACGGTGTGGAGCTCATCGCCGCGATCATGGCAGCGCCGGATTACAAGGCACGATTTAAAGATGCGGTGACGCTCTTAAATTATGGATATGGGAACTGCAGGCTCTATAAGGACGAGATGCCGCCGGAGCTTCCGAAGCTCCCGGTCAACGGCGGAAAAGAACCGGAAGTGGAACTTTCCTACGGGGAACCTTTTACATATCTCGGGCTCCACGGCGAGGATTTTTCCGGCATGGAGCGGGAACTGATGCTGGAGGAAGACGTAAACGCCCCGGTAAAGGCGGGGGACCGGCTTGGAACCTTAAGTTACCGCCTGAACGGGGAAGAAGTCGGAAATGTCCCTGTCATAGCGGCACAGAATGTGGACACTGCCGGATTTGCTGATTATATGAAGTGGATGACAGGGTGGTGGAGAATGAAAGGTGAAGAAGCTGGTGGTACTTTTCACAGGTAGAAATTTTCGGGATTGAAAATTCAATCTGGCGGTTCCATTTTCCGGAAAAATATTGTATGATGGTAACTATTCAGCAGATCGGTGCATTTACTGCACGGACTGTAAAAAACGATAAAGACACTGCGTGCCTGAAACGCGTACTCGCCCGAAGTTGAAGATTGGCGCAGGCAGCCGCGCCCGGAGCGAGAATGTGTCAAGGCACATTTTCCGCCACTTAGAGAAAGACCAGATGATATTCCGTTTCTGATCCAGCATTTCATCAAAAAATACGATAAGATCCTCGGAAAAGAGATTCGGTCAGCATCAGCTGCTGTGATGGAACTGATGATGGAATATCGCTGGCCAGGGAATGTAAGAGAACTTGAAAACTGTATCGAGTATATGATGACATTTGAGAAGACACAGGTACTTTCACTGGAAGTGGTTCCCCAAAAGATCTTAAGTCTTAAATCTGAGACTAATTTAGCTGCCGTGAAGGAAACAGATCCCTATGAAGATATGCCGTTAAAAGCAAGACTTCAGGAAAAAGAGCGGGAAATCCTAAAAGAGATGGCTGCAAGGTACGGAGGACATCCGACAAAGGAGCAGGTAAAGGAAATATGCAGGATTCTGGACATCAGTGTGGCCTCATATTACCGAAAAATCAGCAGTGAGTCTTAGAAATTGACAAATAGTCTCAAAAATTGGACTGATTTTGGGACAGGTCTAATTTTTGAGACTAAAAAGAAGGAAGGAAAGAGAAAACAAAACGACTTTTAGCGTTCGATACGCAGAAATTGAAATAAAATATGGTAAATGTGCACAAAAACGATACAAGAAAACAGATATAATACACAAAATATAAACCTTTTCGGGAGTTTGGCACGGGCGTTGCTCATTAATAGGTCAACAACAAAAAAATAAATTCCTGAAAGGAGAACGTATTATGGAGTACAAGTTAAGAGATATGTCATGGAGTGAGTTCGCAGAGAGAAGCAAAACAGCAAAGACGATCATCCTTCCGTCTGGTGCATGTGAAGTTTACGGCCCGCACAATCCATTAGGAGCAGATATTCTTGTAGCAAAGAAGATGTCCGAGATGCTCGCTGAACGTGTAAATGGTATTGTTGGTCCGTGTCTGGAAGTTGGACAGTCCAAGAGCTTGACATCCTTCCCGGGAACCATCGCAATCTCCGCTGAGACTTTAAAGGCTGTATACAGCGAGATCATCGCTGAATTCGTTCGTCTGGGATTCAAGAGTTTCTTCATCGTAAACAACCACCTTCATAACACTCAGCCGTTAAATGAGGTTCTCGAGGATGCAAGGATCAAATTCGGTATCAAGTATGCTCAGGTTGGTGTATGGCAGTATCTTCCGGCAGTTTCCGATAAGACAGGCATGTGGGATACACCGGCTCCGCATGCACATGCAAGTGAAGCTCAGACCTCAGTTCTTATGTACTTATATCCGGAGCTGGTAGATATGTCCAAAGCACCGAATTCTCCGAACAAGTATCCGGACAAATGGCCGGCAATCATGAAGAGCGTTCCGTACGCAGATATGACAGATACAGGTACTCTCGGCAATGCACAGGTTGCAACTGTTGAAAAAGGTAAAAAGGCAGTTGAGCTGATGCTCGATGAGATGGAAGATTGTGTTAAGAATTATCTTGAAAAATAAGAAGTCAGGAGTTTGATCAATCGTTTCGGGGTCCTGTACAGGGGAAAAGGTACAGGATCCCGGTACTTCACAGAAGGAAAAGGAGAGCATGTATGAAAAAATTACTTTCTTTAGCAGTGGCGGCAGCAATGGTAACAAGTCTTTGTGCATGTAGCGGTGGTTCTTCCACAATAGCAACTACAGCAGCGGCAGCAAATTCCGGTTCTGCGGAATCTGGAAGTGCAGCGGCGGCTGATGGAAAAAACTATGATAATGTAACATTAAAACTCAGCTATGCTACCGGAGATACCGGTATGGATGGCCTTACAGCAATCGAATTTGAACGTCTTGTAGAAGAAAAGAGCGGCGGAAAGGTTCAGATCAACCGTTTCCCGAACTGTCAGCTTAGCGGCGGCGATATGGTTCGTCATGTAGAGATGATGATCTCCGGCGGAGCATTCGAACTTGCTATTATTTCTGAAAACTCCTTCTCTGATGTGGATCAGACTTTCCAGGTAACATCGATCCCGTTCGCATTTAAGAACTACGATGAGGCCTGGGAGAAAGCAGATTCCACAGGCGGAGAGTTTGCTAAAAACTTATTTGATAAATATGGCGTTGTTTATCTGAGTACATTCCCGAATGGAATCATGCAGTTTGCAAATAACAAAAGAGAGCTTCATACACCGGCTGATATGAAGAACTTAAAGATGCGTACATACGGAGATCTCCAGATGTCCCTGATGCGTTCCCTCGGTGCAGACCCGACACAGCTTTCTTGGTCCGAGCTTTATTCCGCACTTCAGACAGGAGCAGTTGACGGAAACATGAACGGATATCAGACATTATACTCTGGTTCTCTTCATGAGGTTCAGCCGTACATCACAGAAGTAAACGTTACACTTGCACTTTATGATTTCCTTGCAAATAAAGCATCCTGGGAGAAATTAAGTCCGGATACACAGGAACTTCTTCAGGAATGTGCAACAGAAGCTGCTGAATGGGGTCGTAACTACATGTCCGAGACAGAAGCAGATGTAAAGCAGGAAATGATCGATTACGGCGTAAAAATTTACGTTCCGACAGAAGAAGAGTTACAGGCATTTAAGGACGGTGCAGCTCCGACAATCGATGAATACAAAGGTATCGTTGGTGAAGAGGCATGCAAGGCATGGGGAATTGAATAAAGAAATTTCCAGTGTTTAAAGTCACCCAGGAAAGAATGGAGAATACTCTATGAAGAAACATAATGTAAATGTGGAATCGGTGATCGTAGCGTTTGTTATGCTCACGATGCTGGTATTAGTATTCGTAGGTGTTATATCCAGATATGTGCTTCACTTTTCCTTTTCCTTTACCGAAGAGCTGGTTTGCGCGATGTTCGTCCTCCTGTCCACGATGGGAGGCGCGCTCGCCAGCAAGGAAAACAGCCATTACACACTGGATCTGATCACCGGAATGATGAAACCTAAGATGAAAAAAGTCTTCCTTCTGATCGATACAGCGCTTACATGTCTGGCAGCCGGAATCCTGTTATGGACAGGAATCGGGATGGTCCAGAGTCAGATGAAGATCGGAAGCCTTTCTATAGCGTTAAAGATCCCGAACTGGGTTTATGGTTCTTTCGTACCGATCGGACTTGTTTTCATTCTCTTTAGAAGTATTCAGTTTATCATCAAAACAATTCATACAAAAGCAGAGGAGGGAGATAAATGACAGCAATCGTAATGCTTGGCGTATTTTCCATCTGCGTACTGATCGGAGCACCGATCGGAACAGCGATGTGTCTTTCCAGCGTATCTGCGCTGATCACCTCCAATATGGGCCTTTCCATGGTTCCATTCAACTACTATGCATCGATCAGTAAGTTCCTGTTATTGGCAATCCCGTTCTTTATCTTAGCAGGAAATATTATGGAAAAAGCTGGTATTTCTACAAAGCTGATCAAATTTGCCCAGTCGTTTGTAGGACATATCAATGGCGGACTTGCTTTAGTATGCGTACTTGTTGCATGCTTCTTCGCAGCAATTTCCGGATCCGGTCCTGCGACAGTTGCGGCTCTCGGCGGAATCATCATTCCGGCCATGACCTCCGTAGGATACAGTAAAGGAGACGCATCCGCTCTTATGGCAACTGCAGGTGGAATCGGAATCATCATTCCTCCGTCCATCTCCTTCGTTGTATACAGCTCGATCGCAAATGTATCTGTAGGAACCCTGTTTATGGCAGGTATCATTCCGGGACTTTTAATGGGATTCTCACTTTTTGCGGCTTCCATGTGGGTAACAAGAAAAGCGAAACTTGACAGAGTGCCGAAGGCAACAGCAGGAGAAAGAATTGATGCATTTAAGGATGCATTCTGGGGTCTTATGATGCCGGTCATCATTCTTGGCGGTATTTACGGCGGAATCTTTACTCCAACTGAGGCAGCAGCAGTTGCAGCAATCTATGGATTATTTGTAGGAATCTTTATCTACAGAACATTAAAATGGAGAGAACTTCTCGCGATCGTTGTTGACTCCGGCAAGCAGACAGGTGCTGTTATGTGGACTGTCGGCAATGCAGCCCTTATGAGCTGGGTTCTTTCTGTATCTGGTATCTCCGGTGCGTTATCCAACTTTGTTGTTGCGATCTCCGGCGGACATACCGTGATCTTCCTGATCGTTGTTAATATCGTAATCCTGATCGCAGGATGCTTCATCGATGGAAACTCTATCATGTACATCTTTGTTCCGATCTTCCTTCCGGTTGCTCTTCAGTTAGGATACAGTCCGATCGTTCTCGGTGTTGTCCTCGTTATGAACGTTGCGATCGGTATGGTTACACCGCCGGTTGGCTGTAACTTATACGTTGCCTGCGGCGTATCGGGAATTCAGGTCAAAGAGATCATCAAACCGGTTGTTCCGTACATCGTTGCAAGCTGTATTACCCTGTTACTGGTTACATATATTCCGCAGATTACGCTGTTTCTTCCACAGATTCTCGGACAGATTTAAGATTTGTGAGGTAATGTTATGAAAAGTAAATTCGTATTAGCCCAGTTAGAGCAGAAAGGTCTTCCGGAGGAAAACCTTGAAAACGCAAAGAAAGCAGTTGCAGAGGCAATGGAACTCTATAAGCCGGATCTTATGGTATTTCCGGAATGCTTTATGAGTCATTTCCCGATGGGAACTGACCGTGCAACCTGCCTTGGAACCGCACAGACACTGGATGGTCCGTTTGTGACTGGCATGAAGGCTCTTGCGAAAGATAATGGGATCTGGATCATCTTCGGTATGAATGAGAAAGTGGAAGATCCGTCAGATGACCGCAATTATAACTGTACAGTTGTGATCAACAGCGATGGTGAGATCGTGTCCACTTACCATAAGACACATCTTTATGACGCGTTTGGCTACAAAGAGTCCGATGATAATAAACCGGGAGATCACTTCTTTGAGCCGATCGATACTCCGTTCGGAAAAATTGGTCTCTTCGTCTGCTACGAAGTCCGTTTCCCGGAAGTTGCGCGTTATCAGCGTTCCAAGGGAGCTGATATTATCATCATGCCGACAGCATGGGTACCGGGACCGTTAAAGAGCCCGCAGTTCCGTACCCTGATCTCTGCAAGAGCGATCGAAAACACTGTATACATGGTAGCTTGTGACCAGGTTGGTGCAAATGCCATGGGCGAGAGTGTTGTCGTAGATCCGATGGGGGTTGTTGTGGCAAGTGCCGGAGAAGTCGAGACACTGATCTGTGCTGAGATCGATACGGACCGAGTTGAGAAAGTTCGTGCAAAACTTCCGGCATATAAAGACCGCAGACCGGAACTTTACACCATATAGAAAATTCAGGGAAGACATTTGCTTCCACTGAGATACGTAAGACAGGATGACTGCGGTATTCCCTCCTCAGCCGCAGAAAAATATAATTACACTACTCACATTTGATACCTCTTGTAAGAAAAGGTGCTTCTGACCGTGCAGAGGCACCTTTTCTTCATAATATCCTGGAAAGGAGAATCATATTATGAACGAATTATTAAAAATGACAGCACATCAGGTAAAAGAAGGAAAATTCGATAAGGTGATCCTCGCAATCGGTTCCTGTGAAGCTCATGGCCAGCATCTGGCAGAGGGATGTGATACGATCGTTTCCTATGAGCTCAGTAAACAGGTCGCAGACCGTGTTCCGGGAATGCTGGTACTGCCGCCGATCACAGTCGGATACAGCGGACATTATGACACGTTTCCATTTACGCTGACCTTTGATTATGAGACGATGATCCATGTGATCTATGATATCGTGGAATCTGTGTTGAGAAATGGGATCAACAAGATTTTTCTCATGAACGGACATGATGGAAACATTGCACCGATCGAGATTGCTGCGAGAAAGATCAAGGAGAAATATCCGGATGCAAGAATTGCATCGCTGCCGGAATGGTGGGTGATCGCCGGAAAGCTTGTACCGGAGGGAACCTTCGCGGTATGGAATGGTCTGGGACATGCGGGAGAGGGAGAAACTTCGATCGCATATCACCTGTTCCCACAGTGGTGTGAGCCGGATCAGGCGACATGTGTTGTGCCGGATCATCTGCCGGAGCATGTGGATATCAAGTGGGATTTTGCAGAGATCACGGATACTGCTCAGACGGGTGATGCGACCGTGGCAACAGCAGCGAAAGGCAAGCTTATGAATGACTGTCTTGTGGAAGCCGTCGTGAAAGATATCGAGGCGCTTGAAAAGACTGGATGGAATTACAATACGAGTCACTGTGCGACAAAGTTAAAATGACAGGAGGAATGTTTTACAGATGCGTTCTCAAATCTGATAAAAACCGCTGATGGAATTCTCAAATATGATAAAATTCAAGAAGATCCATGATATGAAATGTTGAAAAAACAAGTAAAATCAAGGAATTTCTCTTTTGGCACGATCGTTGCTTTATATAAGGTCATCAAGAAAACGTTGAGAAACGAAAGGAGAAAAACTATGGAAAGAAAGTTAAGAAACATGTCATGGACGGATTTTGAGGAACTGAGAAAGACAGCAAAAACGATCATTATTCCATCAGGAGCATGTGAGGTTTACGGACCGCAGAATCCGCTTGGCGCTGATATTCTTGTAGCAAAGAAACTGTCAGAGATGCTGGCGGAGAGAGTCAATGGAATCGTTGCTCCGTGTCTGGAAGTGGGACAGTCAAAATCACTTACAACATTCCCGGGAACGATCGCGATCAGCGCGAACACTCTGAAAGCAGTTTACTCAGAAATTATTGATGAATTTGTCCGCCTTGGATTTACCCGTTTCTTCATTGTGAACAATCACCTGCACAACACACAGCCGTTGACTGAGGTGCTGGAAGATGCCAGAATCGCACATGGGATCAAATATGGACAGGTTGGTGTATGGCAGTATCTTCCGGTCGTAACAGACAAGCTTGGAATCTGGGAGACTGAAAAACCGCATGCACACGCATCAGAAGCTCAGACGTCGGTTCTTCTTCATCTTTATCCGGAGCTTGTTCATATGGAAAAAGCAGTAAATACGCCGATCAAACCGGACAGATGGCCGGGAATCACAAAATCGATCCTTTACAGTGAGCAGACAGATTCAGGGCTTCTGGGAGACGGAACGGTTGCAACTGCGGAAAAAGGAAAAATCGCAGTGGATACAGCATTGGATGCAATGGAAGACTTTATTAAGAACTATCTGGAAAAAGAATAAGAGGCTCAACCGGTATTTCCGGTAACGAGCATATCGACTGTGAACTGTGAACATCTCTGCGCATCTATGGGGCAGGTGCGCAGAGATCCCGTTTCATTACTATACTATTAGGGGGTACAATATATGGAATGGACATTAACAGATGTATTGGTTGATTTTGCAATGGTCAGTGTACTTTTAATGATTGCCGCCTGGCTTCGCCGTAAAATTCCATTTTTGCAGCGATATTATATCCCGGCAGCATTGATCGCAGGACTTCTTGGCATGGTACTGGGACCGCAGGTTCTCGGAAAGGTATCACCGATCTATCTGAATTATTCACCGGCGATCAAACAATGGGCAGGTGTTTTATCAGCAATCGTATTCTCATGTTCTTTCCTTGGTCTCAAACTTGAGAAAGTTACAGGAAGTGCACTTCAGACATATTTTCTGGCCGGATCGATCCACCAGGCACAGGTTATCATCGGATTGTCTCTTACATTTCTCGTGATGCTTGTTGTCGGCGGTGATCTGAAATTTGGCTTTGGCCTGCTCCCGGTGCTTGGTTTTTACGGCGGACACAGCATGGCGATCGCCGGAGGCGTTGTTCTGGAAGATGCCGGTTACATGGCAGGAGCTTCTGATGTCGGCGCGACATTCGGAACGATCGGTATGCTCTGCGGTATCATTTGGGGAATGATCATCATCAACAAAGCCGCAGAGAGCGGAAAGACAACGATCAAGATGAAACGTGAAGAGCTTCCGAAGAGCATGCTTACCGGTTACTATCCGCCGTCAGAGCGTTCCAGCGTCGGAAATGCAGTCACTGCTTCCGCAACACTCGATCCGCTTGCGTCTCAGCTTATGATGGTCGGACTTATGGTATTCTGTGGATATATTCTCAGAACAGTACTCATGAAGATCAATCCGTTCTTTAAAAATCTTCCGCTGTTTGCATGCTGCCTGATCTTCAGCGCGATCTTTGCGATCTGTACACAGAAAAATGAAAAGATCAACAATCTGATCGACAGACAGCTGGTTGTACGTATCTCTGGTACAGCTCTTGAATACATGATCGTAGCTGCACTGGCAACTACAAGCCTTGAAGTGTTTGCTTCCTACGGCGCAGCACTCGTTGTTGTCAGCGTTGGTGTTGCAATCGGTACCTATGTATTTGCATTTATTGTTGGTCAGTACATTCTTCCGAAAAACGGTCGTTTTGAGACAGAACTTGGTCTGTTTGGACAGTGCTGCGGCGTTCTTGCGACAGGACTTCTTCTCTTAAAGGTTGTTGATCCGGATTTCAAGACGAATGCGGCGACGAATATTACATCATCAAGTACACTTGGATATACTTATCAGCTGCAGTACACCCTGGTATTCATGGCATTAGTCATGACAAAACCATTATTTGTCTATATTTGGAGCTGGGGACTTCTGATCCTGCTTCTTGGACTTGGTATTTTCTTCGGAAAGAGAATGAGGGCCAGAGGAGAATGATAGCTGCCTGATCTACATGCGGAGTAGGACTGTATCATGAAAACAAAAGGAATATTATTAACAATTTTATCAGCGGTCTTATTTGGATTCAATCCATTGCTGTCAAAACAGATTTACGCGCTTGGCGGAAATTCTGTCACGTTATCTTTTTTCAGAATGCTGATAACGGCGCTGGCCTTCTGGATCCTTAATGTGATCTGGCTCCATGAGGATTTCAGGGTTGACGGCAGGGAATTCAGAAAATTGTTTTTCTGTGCTCAGGGATATTGCCTGACTCCGTATCTTCTGTGGAGTTCATACAATTATCTGCCTTCCGGACTTGCAACAACGATCCATTTTGTGTATCCTGTTCTTGTGCTTCTCGGGAGTATTATATTTTACCATGAAGGTCTTACCGGAAAAAAAGCGGTCAGCTGCATATTCTGTGTGGCAGGGATCATCTGTCTCTGCCACATGGACGGTTCCATCAGCATGACAGGATTCCTGATCGCATTCGCATCCGGAGTTACCTATACGTCATATATTTTACTTCTGGATCACTGCGGTCTGGTGAATATCCATCCATATAAGCTGAGCTTTTGGCTTTCTGCGATAGGAGCAGTCGAGCTTTTGATCATATCGGTTCTCACCCGCAATTTTACGCTGGATATCGCACCAGTTGGATGGTTCCTCACAGTGATCTTTGCATTGCTGGCCGGGGCAGTCGCATCGACTGCTTTCCAGCTTGGAACAAAATATATTGGTGCTCAGAGCGCATCGATGCTCTCCACATTTGAACCGCTGACGAGTGTTCTGATCGGAATTCTCGTATATCATGAAGTTATGACGGGGCGGACAGCAGTCGGAATTGCTGCTATCCTTCTGTCAGTCATTATTGTTTCATCTCCGGATCGAAAGTCCGGTCGAAAGGAGTAAGCCCATGCAAAGTACATTTGTTTTAGCGCAGCTGGAAGCACTTCCGCTTCCAGAAGATAATCTGAAAAAAGCCGCAGCAGCGGTAGAAAAAGCCGTGAAGCTGTATCATCCGGATTTTATGGTATTTCCGGAAGTATTTATGAGCCATTATCCGGCGGGAACTGACCGCTCTGTGATCCTGGGTGTTGGAGAGCCGTTAGATGGACCATTTGTAAAAGGAATGCAGAAGCTTGCGAAGGAAAACCAGATCTGGATGGTTTTCGGAATGCGTGAAAAGGTTGAGGATGATGCGGATGACAGAAATTACAATACGACGGTCATGTTGAACAGCCAGGGTGAGATCGTTCAGTCCTATCGCAAAACCCATCTTTACGATGCATTTGGATACAAGGAATCAACGAATATCAAGCCGGGAACAAGCTTTTTTGAACCGGTGGAGACTCCATTTGGAAAGATTGGTCTGTTTGTCTGCTACGAAGTTCGTTTCCCTGAGGTGGCCAGAGATCAGGTGTCAAAAGGTGCTGATATTCTGATCATGCCGACGGCGTGGGTGAAAGGTGATTTAAAGAGCCATCATTTCAGAACGCTGATCACAGCGCGTGCGATCGAAAATACTGTGTTCATGCTTGCATGTGACCAGTGTGGTCCAACTTATCTCGGAGAGAGCGTTGCGGTTGACCCGATGGGTGTTCCGATCTCCTGCGGAAATGAGAGGGAAGATCTGATCCCGGTTCATATCGACACGGATCGGATCGCGGAAGTGCGGAAGAAACTTCCTTCCTTTAAAGACAGGAAGCCGGAAATGTATCATGTATAAGTGAAAAATCATGGAAGACCGGAATTTTCCGGTCTTTCTTTGTTTCTGGATATGATATAATTATCCTTAACAGGTTTTAGAAAAATCATACGATGTTAAGAAAAACGGGATACAGGACTTCCGGAGTTTATGAGGTGGGAATAAAATATGAGTCTGATAGAAATGAAAGAGTATCTGTCAAAACTTCTGGAGAATTTCTCGGTCGTGATCGATCTGGAAATGACGATTTTAAATATCGATCCATTTGAGCGGATTGCCTGGACCGGAGACTTTTTTCAGCCGGAAAGTTACAAGAAAAATGAAGCGATCGATGAAAAATGGAAAAGAAGCTATACAAACCAGGTGATACAATCCGGAAAGACGGTGATCGCGATCGACACGAGCGAATATGTTGCTTCGAACGTACGCCTGCGCAGTTATGAAGGCAGTCAATATTATTCGCTGATCGCTGCACCGGTCTATATTGACGGGAACATGGAGGCTGTGATCGTGCTTGCTTCGTTCACAGAAAACCAGCAAAGAATCCTGATCGAGAAGAAAGAGCAATTGCTTCGCTATATTGAAAACCTTACGGATCTGATTGCCAGCAAGTATAAAGAAAAAGATCTTCTGGAGCGCACGATGTTGACAAAAAACAGACTAAATGCTGTGATCGATACGATGCAGGAGGGGATCATTCTCTATTCAAAGGAGCAGGGGATCCTTCACATCAACAGCTGTGCGAAGACATACCTTCATTATGGTGATGACGAAGTTCAGCCGGTACTTTTGCAGGAGCTGTTAGCTTTGTCAGATCACTTTTCAGAGAAAGACCGGTCACAGATCACAGAGATCCATAAAATGATCGGTGAAGTTCAGTTCTCTCTTCAGGTGCAGATATATCCGATCAATCAGTCTCTGGATAATATTCTGTTTATTTTCAGTCCGTTTTCAAAGATACAAAATGATCTTACTCAGAACACACCGGATGTGGCGATCGAGAGGCAGATCATTTTTTCCAGCTGTAAAATGCGAAAAACGATCGATCAGGCAGAAATCGTTGCAGATAATTCTGTGAGTGTACTGATCACCGGAGAGAGCGGTACAGGAAAAGAATTGATCGCAAGAATGATCCATGCGCATGGAGTACGGAGAAAGCATCCGTTTATTTCGGTCAACTGTGCGGCAATCCCGGATACACTTCTGGAAAGTGAATTGTTTGGCTATGAAGACGGCGCATTTACCGGAGCAAAAAAAGGCGGAAAGATCGGAAAATTTTTGTTGGCAAATCATGGAACTTTATTCCTGGATGAGATTGGAGAAATGCCGCTATACCTTCAGGCAAAGCTCCTCAGGGTTCTGAGTGAACATCAGATCGACCGTGTTGGCGGAGAAGCACCGATCGATGTAGATGTGCGGATCATAGCCGCTACCAATAGAAATCTGGAGGAAATGATTCAAACAAAAGAATTCAGAGCGGATCTGTATTATCGTTTAAATGTTGTGCCGATCCATATTCCTCCGCTCCGGGAAAGAAAAGAAGATATTTTTGTTTTGTGCAAATATTTTATTGAAAAGTACAACAAGATCCTGAACAAGAAAGTGCGGCGGATTTCTGATGAAGCTTTGGCAGTTATGAGAACATATAACTGGCCAGGAAATGTGCGTGAGCTGGAAAATTGCATCGAATATATGATGACGTTTGAAAAGGGTTCCATTCTTTCGGATGATAATATGCCTTCTAAAATGAAAATTCCGGAGGAACGTCATATATTTGCTCCGGGAATCAACATTTATCGTCCACTTCGTGAAAATGTTGAGTTATTGGAATCAGAGATCATTACCCGATTAGGTGCAGAATGTAAGCATCTGCCGCTCCGTGACCAGGTACGTGAGATCTGTAAGATTCTGGATATCAGTCAGGCTTCGTATTATCGGAAAAAGGGAGAATGATATTCATGAAATAAAAGCAGAATGTTCATACACTCAAAAGTGTGTCAGACATTCTGCTTTTTTCATTGCCATAATTCTGTAAAGAGCTGTCGGCGGTAAGACCTTTATTCTTGGGAAAATTTAGAATATGAGATCTTATTTCCCTGCCGCCATCTTCGCAAATTCCGTATTCACAAGATCTTCATACGGAACGCGGGTATCGAGTTCCCCGGCTTCCTCCAGGATATTTTCAAGGAGCTCAAAGCTTTCTTTCTCGAAAATCGTGTTCTCCTTCCAGGTATCCTGTTCTTTGTAGCGATCGACGATGATCGCGATCTTTTCAGGATCAGTCTCCTTAAACTGCGGTCGGATCGTCTCCGCGATCTCCTCAGCGGAGTGGGTGTTCACATAATCGAGACCGCGCTGGATCGCGTTTGTGAATTTCTGGATGAGCTCCGGATGTTTTTCGAGATAGCTCTTTTTTGCGCTGTAGGCGGTGTAGGGAACGTAGCCGGAGTCTTTTCCGAGGGAGGCGACGACATAGCCGTTTCCCTCCTGCTCCAGGGCGGTCGCGAATGGCTCAAACTCGACCGTGTAGTCGGCGCTGTTGTTTGTGAAGGCCGCTGCCGTGAGACCGAAACTGATGCTCTGGTCGATGGAAAGATCGGTTTTCGGGTCGATTCCGTTTTTCTTCAGGATATATTCAAACACCATCTCCGGCATGCCGCCGGCCCGACCGCCGAGGACTTTCTTTCCGACGAGATCTTCCCATTTGAAATCCGCTTCCGGTGTGCGTCCGACCAGAAAGTTTCCGGCGCGCTGGGTGAGCTGGGCGAAGTTTACGGCATAATCCTCATCGCCCTGGATATAAGTATAGATGCTGGCTTCCGAACCCATGAATCCGATGTCGGCATCGCCGGATACCAGAGCCGTCATGACTTTGTCCGCCCCGGCACCGTTCACCAGAGTGAGATCGATGCCTTCGTCCTCAAAATAGCCGAGCTCGATGGCGGCATACTGGGGCGCATAGAAGATGGAGTGGGCGACTTCGTTTAAGGTGACGGGTGTGAGGGAAGAATCCGCAGCATGACCGCAGCCGGAGAGAAGCGCAGCGGCGGTAACTGCGAGAATTGTCGGGATCATGATCTTTTTCATAACAGGAGATGACCTCTCTTTTTAATTCACATATATAGGTAGAGTATGCAGAGAGGGGAACATACGTGAAGAAAGTACGGGAAAATAAAGATTGTTGCAGGCGGCTGCGCATGCTTGGGGAGTGCGTCAAGCACTGGTGGGGTGACGTGGAGCGGTTCTGCAGCGAATCAATATAAGTAAAACCTATAGCAAACATTGAGTACTTCCAATTAGACAGGATTTCCAATTTATGGTAGGATTACCTTGCAACCAGATAGGAAATGTTGGTTGATAAAAACGAAAACTTTTACGGGAATGCATCATAAAAACAGACATCCCGGTCCGAGATAAGAGGAGGAAAATACTATGGCAAAGAAGACAAGAGCAGAGAGACATTTCAAATTTGAGACATTACAGCTTCATGTAGGACAGGAGCAGCCGGATCCGGTGACAGACGCGAGAGCGGTTCCGATCTACCAGACTTCTTCCTATGTATTTAAAAACTGCGAACATGCAGCAGCACGTTTCGGACTTACCGATGCCGGAAACATCTATGGAAGACTGACAAACCCGACCGAGGATGTATTTGAAAAGAGAATCGCAGCACTTGAGGGCGGCGTTGCAGCACTTGCAGTTGCATCCGGTGCAGCGGCAGCAACCTATGTATTTGAAAACCTTGCACATGCAGGCGACCACATCGTTGCAGCAAAGAACATCTACGGAGGAACCTACAACCTCCTCGCACATACACTTCCGGAGTACGGTGTGACAGCAACCTTCGTTGATCCGTTCAACTACGAGGAAGTTGAGAATGCGATCCAGGAGAACACAAAAGCGATCCATGTTGAGACACTCGGAAACCCGAACTCCGATGTTGTCGATATCGAGAAGCTCGCATCCATCGCTCATGCACACAAGATCCCACTCGTAGTGGATAACACATTTGCGACTCCGTACCTTGTAAGACCGATCGAGTACGGCGCAGACATCGTATTCCATTCCGCAACAAAATTCATCGGCGGCCACGGAACCACGATCGGCGGCGTGATCATCGACAGCGGAAACTTTGACTGGGAAGCAAGCGGAAAGTTCCTGTCCTTAGTTGAGCCGAACCCGAGCTACCATGGCGTAAGCTTCGTAAAGGCAGCAGGAAGAGCAGCATTCGTCACAAAGATCCGTGCGATCTTACTTCGTGATACAGGCGCAACGATCTCCCCGTTCCACGCATTCATCTTCTTACAGGGACTTGAGACACTGTCCCTCCGTGTAGAGCGCCATGTACAGAACGCATTAAAAGTCGTTGAGTACTTAAACAACCATCCGCTCGTAGAAAAAGTAAACCATCCGTCCGTATCCGATGATCCGGAGCAGCAGAGACTTTACAAGAAATATTTCCCGAACGGCGGCGGCTCCATCTTTACCTTCGAGATCAAAGGCGGTGCAGAAGCTGCGAAGAAGTTCATTGATAACCTGGAACTCTTCTCCTTACTTGCAAACGTTGCCGATGTAAAATCTCTTGTCATCCATCCGGCATCCACAACCCACTCCCAGTTAAACGATGAGGAGCTTGCAGATCAGGGCATCAAGCAGAACACGATCCGTCTCTCCATCGGTACTGAGAACATCGACGATATCATCGAGGATCTCGACGAGGCATTTAAGACATTACAGGAATAATCCACTGCTTTTACAGAATGGTACGGGACGATGAATGCCTGGCAGGAATCGTCCCGGAGATCATAAGATCCTTGCAAAATACTCCCAATATGATATTCCCCCTCAATAAGTGAACGAAAAACAGCAGCCAGTGCGCAAAAAAAGTGCATGTGGCTGCTGTTTTGCTGTGGCTGTATAACTGCAGGAAAACGCTGGTGGCAGGTTTATGCAAAACATAAGGGGGAACGCAGGAGATATAAGATGAAAAGATGATCTGTGAGTGTATTTCTGATGGGTGAGAGTAGCTGTCTACTGTAACTGATCGAAGAAAAAATAGCTTCGCAGCAGTTATTTCGGAAGGAACTAGCTACGAAGCTTATATCATTTGGTATTATGAGGTGGAAGACCTGACCGATACCGGCACTGCCAATCTTATGATTTGCATGGCCCCTTCACACTGTTTAAGATCTCCTCCGCTGCCAGTCTGTGTTTCTCCTCCAGCTCATGTTTCTGGTCCAGGATCGTCTGGATCGTGATGCCGTCCAGGTAGTCCATGATGACGCGGTTTAAACCTTCCCAGACCGGGAGCGTGTCGCAGGCGGAGCAGCGTTCGCAGGGATTCGGAGTGTGCTCGAGGCAGGAGACCGGGGCGAGACTGCCCTCTGTGGTCTCTAAGATCTCACCGACCGTACATTCCGACGGAGCTTTCGCGAGACGATATCCGCCCTGGTATCCGCGGGTAGTGGAGAGCATTCCGGTCTTATTTAAGAGCGGGACGATCTGCTCCAGATATTTTTTTGAGAGACCCTGGCGGGCGGCGATATCCTTTAAGGAAATAAACCCATCCTCGGTGTGTTCCGCCAGGTCGATGACCATGCGGAGCGCATAACGGCCTTTTGTAGATATTTTCATGATTGCTTCACCAATTTAAACAACAGCCTGGCATGGGAAAAGACAGCCGGGCGTTGAACTTTCTGTAATATTTTATCTCAGTCAGATCAGACTTCCACCTCGTTTAGGTGGCAAACAACGCAAATCGGAACTGGTTCCGATTATACTACAAAAAAGATGGGCGTTCAACTAAGGTTTTGGCTTTTTCTCGTGGTTGCCAGAAAAATACACATGTGATAAAATAAAAAAGAGTTTCCGGCAGAGAACGGAAACCGCCAATAGAGGTCCTTTGGAAAAAGGACCAGATTGCTGCGAAAACAGAATATCAGCGGTGGCCCTGAAAATGAAAAGCCAACAAGTTGGTTGAGATGAAATCAGGATCGCTGCAGAAATAGTGAGTCAGAAAGAAAGGAACCAGAAAAGTTATGAAAAAGCTGGAAGATTATGTTGTAAGCATTCCGGATTTCCCGGAGCCGGGAATTATTTTCCGCGATATCACCTCGATCTTACAGGATCCGGATGGATTTAAGCTGGCGATCGATTCTCTCCTTGCGATGGTGAAGGACGTGGATTTCGATGTGGTTGTCGGCGCGGAGTCCAGAGGATTTATTTTTGGAACACCGGTTGCGTATGAGATGGGAAAATCCTTTGTCCCGGCGAGAAAACCGGGTAAGCTTCCGAGAGAGACGGTTTCTATGGAGTATGCCTTAGAGTACGGCACCGGAACGATCGAGCTTCATAAAGATTCCATCAAACCGGGTCAGAAGGTCGTGATCATCGATGATCTGATCGCAACCGGCGGAACTGTGGAGGCGATCGCAAAGCTCGTGGAAGAACTCGGCGGCGAGGTCGTTAAGATCTGTTTTGTGATGGAGCTTGCGGGATTAAAAGGAAGAGAGAAACTTCAGAAATATGATGTGGATTCCGCGATCATTTACGAGGGTAAGTAATAAGGAAACCAGGTCCATGCAAATGATGGTCGCTGGATGATACACACCTTCGCAGAACGGTTATTTCAACTGCAGAATGGATTTTCGTTGGGATAAATTTACGGTTACTCAGCATCTTAAAGAGATGGGAGTCATGTCTGACTAAGAAAAAAGATTATATGCCGCCAGAGAACGCGACAAAAGCGGGCTGGCGGCATCTGTTTTTCTGTCAGAAGAGCGTATCGGAAGAACTGTTGTATTTATCAGGAAAAGAGGATAAAAATGAGAGAGATCGTATTTAAAATGGAGCGCCCGGGTCTCGTTGAGGTCGGGCAGGAAGTGGATGTCAGCGAGTCGGTCACACCGGTCAATGTCAATTACATGATCGAGCCGGCGGTGGCCATGTCGGGGCTGTTCCGTTTTACGGAGCGTCTGAAGAGCAAAAAGGGCATTGTGAAGGACATCATCCAGAATGACCGCGGATACTATGTGACAGTGGAGTTCGACGAGTAGCGGAATGGTTTGTTTGACTTATGCAGCGGAGCGCTGCGGTTTCCTGTGGAAAAACAGCAAAAGCAGGAAGTAGGCGGCTGACAGGATGAGGATCCGGACGGCAGTGCGGAAAAATTCCGGAAAACCGGACGGGATCGGGAAGTCTTCCGGGAACAGGCGGAAGATCCAGAGCGCGCAGAGCAGGCAGAATACCGGTTTTCCGATCAGGGTCCATGCGTTCCATTCAAACGCAGTGATCCTTCGGAGTGCCAGGATATGGAGCAGAGCGAGGAGAACCTCGCTTGCTAACATCCCCCAGAGACAGGAACGGATCCCGAACACCGGGATCCCGAACCACACGAAAGCGATGCGGACGAGGAGAGAGACCAGGTGATGGAAAAATGTGAGCTTCGTCCTTCCAAGGCCATTTAAAATGCTGCCGGACGAGGTGGCAAGATAGAGAAACGGGCAGAGCCAGGCGAGGATCTGAATGAAAGATCCGGCGTCTTGGCTTTTAAATATCTGCAGCCCCAGAGTTTCGCCGAAGACCGTGAATACCCCGATGCAGAAGATCCCGAGGTAGAGGCTGTAGCGGAAGGACATGGAGATCCCGTCCGCGATGCCGGAGGTGTTTCCGGCAGACTGGTGTCTGGCGGTCGACGGCAGCAGGACCACAGCCAGAGAGTTTACGAGAGCGGAGGGAAAGAGGACAAACGGCATTGCCATGCCGGTGAGAGTCCCATATGTACTGACAGCCTGGGACCTTGTGAGGCCGTAGACAGTGAGCCGCTCCGGGATCATGATCGTCTCGGCACTCTGTAAGAGGTTCAGGATCAGCCGGTTGGCCATGAGCGGGACGGCGAGAGCGAGGAGAGCACTCATGGGAGACAGGAAATCCAGGAGTCCCGGAATATCTGCGGTACTTTGAAATTTATGAGGTTTGTGCGCGGCATGATCGGAGAAATTTGCTGAATTATTTTTATTTCCATGAAATTCATGAAAAAGAAGAAAAAATATCAGGACAAACAAAGCAGATCCGGCCTCTCCGGCCACCAGGCCGAATACCGCGAGCGACACCGTGATCGGAATCTTCTTCTCGATCCAGATGGATGCCAGGAGAAAGACCGTAAAGATCCGGATCATCTGTTCAAAGAGCTGGGCGGCTGCAGGGACAGACACCTTTTCCTTTCCGTAGTAGTAGCCGCAGATACAGGCATGGACGGAAGTGCAGGGGATTGCAAAGGCCATGACGGAGAGCAGCGGGGCGCACCGCGGTTCCATGAGGACAGATCCCGCGAGAAATCCGGAAAAATGTCGGATCATAAGGGCCGCGGAGAGTGACATGGAAAAGGAAAGGAGAAATCCGGAAACAAGCGTCCGCTTCGCATGTTCCGGCTCCGCTGCGATGAAACGGGAGATCGCGGTCTGGATCGAGCCGGCGCACAAGGAGAAAAAGATCCCGTAGACCGGAAAGATCATCTGATAGATTCCGAGACCTTCGGCGCCGATCGTGCGGGAGAGAAAGATCCGGTAGAAAAAGCCGAGGACGCGGGAGAGGAGACCGGCGGCTGTGAGAAGAATTGTTCCGGTGATGAGTGGATGGGGCTTATGGGAAGAAGGCATGGCAGCTCCGAAATGGCAGAAGGATTCGGTTATATATATGTGGGAGCAGGGGAATGATATGAATCCGGTTTATCGCAGACGGATGACTGGTATGAAGACTGAAACCATCACAAATTCTTTAATACTTAGTGATTTACTGTGTATTTCTGAAAAAACATGAGAATACCGGTTGAAATTCCTGAGGGGTTTCGTATATAATGTAAAATATCTGTGGCCTGTCCGCGCTTTTTGCGGCGCTGACTCGCGGGTCATGGCATAAACTAATAGTGTTATCAGGCTTTGAACCTCTTAAAACAGAAAGGCGGAACAATGAAGAAAGTAATTTATCTCGACAACGCGGCTACGACAAAGGTACGTCCGGAAGTCGTGGAAGCCATGCTGCCGTTTTATACAGAATATTACGGAAACCCTTCTGCGGTATATGAGTTTTCCACACCGTGTAAGGAAGCGCTCGCAAAGGCAAGAGAGACGGTCGCAAATTCTCTCGGCGCAAAGGACAATGAGATCTACTTTACAAACGGCGGTTCCGAGTCCGACAACTGGGCTTTGATCGCAACTGCGGAGGCATATGCATCCAAGGGAAAACACATCATCACAACAAAGATCGAACACCACGCGATCCTTCACACCTGTGAATATCTTGAAAAGCGCGGCTACGAGATCACATACCTCCCGGTGGATGAGTACGGCACCGTCTCCATCGACGAGTTAAAGAAGGCGATCCGCCCGGATACGATCCTGATCTCTGTAATGTTCGCAAACAACGAGATCGGAACGATCCAGCCGATTAAAGAGATCGGTGAGATCGCCCATGAAAACGGAATTATCTTCCACACCGACGCAGTTCAGGCATACTGCCATGAACCGATCAATGTGGATGAGTACCATATCGACATGTTAAGCGCCAGCGGACACAAGTTCCACGGCCCGAAGGGAGTCGGCTTCCTCTATATCAGAAAAGGCTTAAAACTCCGCTCCTTCATCCACGGCGGCGCCCAGGAGAGAAAACGCCGCGCCGGAACTGAGAACGTGCCGGGAATCGTGGGTCTCGGAAAAGCTGTTGAGATCGCGATGGCAGAGCTTGAGAATAATAAGAAGAAAGAGACAGAGCTCCGCGATTATCTGATCGGCCGTGTCATGGACGAGATCCCATACACACGTTTAAACGGTCACCGCACAAACCGTCTCTCCAACAATGCGAACTTTGCGTTCCAGTTTATCGAAGGTGAGTCCTTACTCATCATGCTCGATATGGACGGGATCTGCGGTTCCAGCGGATCTGCATGTACATCCGGTTCCCTGGATCCGTCCCATGTGCTGTTAGCCATCGGACTTCCGCACGAGATCGCGCACGGATCCTTACGCCTTACCTTAAGCGAGGAGACAACGAAGGAAGAGATCGACCATACTGTAGACTGCCTTAAGAAGATCGTGGAGAAGCTTCGCGCAATGTCCCCACTCTATGAGGATTTCATTAAGAAGAACAGAAAGTAAGAGGAAAAATAATGTATTCAGAGAAAGTAATGGACCATTTCCAGCACCCGAGAAACATGGGAGAAATTGAGGACGCCAGCGGCGTAGGTACTGTCGGAAACGCAAAATGCGGCGATATCATGAGAATCTATCTCGACATTGATGACGAGACACATATCATCCGTGACTGTAAGTTTAAAACCTTCGGCTGCGGTGCTGCCGTTGCCACAAGCAGCATGGCGACCGAGATGGTAATGGGAAAGACGATCGAGGAAGCGATGGAAGTAACTAATAAGGCAGTTATGGAAGCACTTGACGGACTTCCGCCGGTAAAGGTTCACTGCTCCCTGCTTGCAGAGGAAGCGATCCATGCAGCACTCTGGGATTATGCAGAAAAGCACCATATCGAGATCAAAGGCTTACAGAAGCCGGTGTCCGATATCAGTGAGCATGAAGAGGACGAGGAATATTAATGAAGAAAAAAGTCGTGGTGGGAATGTCAGGAGGCGTGGACTCATCGGTTGCGGCCTGTCTTTTAAAGGAACAGGGCTATGATGTGATCGGTGTCACCATGCAGATCTGGCAGGAAGAGGATTCCTGTACTGTTGAGGAAAACGGCGGATGCTGCGGACTCAGCGCGGTGGAAGACGCGAGACGTGTCGCGTGGACCCTTGGAATTCCCTACTATGTTATGAACTTCCGGAAAGAATTCCAGAAGAATGTCATTGACTATTTTGTTGCGGAGTATCTGCACGGACGGACACCGAATCCGTGCATTGCCTGCAACCGCTATGTAAAATGGGAGGCGCTTTTGGAGCGCAGCCTTGAGATCGGAGCCGATTATATCGCGACCGGTCACTATGCAAGGATCAGCCAGCTTCCGAACGGCCGTTATACGATCCGGAACTCCGTGACGGCGGCGAAGGATCAGACTTACGCGCTCTATAACCTGACCCAGTTCCAGCTTTCCAAAACTTTGATGCCGATCGGTGATTACACGAAGGACGAGGTGCGAAAGATCGCCGAGGACCGTGGACTTGCCGTGGCAAAGAAGAAGGACAGCATGGAGATCTGCTTCGTTCCGGATAATGATTATGCCGGATTTATCGAGCGGGAAGCCGAAAGTGTTCCGGGAAGCGGAAACTTTGTGGATAAAAATGGTGTGATCCTTGGAAAACATAAGGGGATCACTCATTACACGGTCGGTCAGAGAAAGGGCTTAAACCTCGCGATGGGCCATCCGGTGTTTGTCACAGGAATTCGCCCGGAGACGAACGAGGTTGTGATCGGCGAAGGAAATGATGTATTTTCCGACCATCTGGTCTGCAAGGATGTGAACTGGATGGCGATCGACGGACTTCACGGCGGGGAACGGGAAGTTCTCGCGAAGATCCGCTACAGCCACAAGGGATCTCCGTGTATCATCAGGGAACTCCCGGACGGAACCGTGGAATGCCGGTTTAAAGAGCCGCAGCGTGCGATCACGCCGGGACAGGCAGTTGTATTTTATGAAAATGAATGTGTAGTCGGAGGGGGAACGATCCTATGAGCAGGATGAAAAAGGGGAACGGACTCCTCCGATTCCTTATTTCTGCGGTCTTTTTTGCACTGGTGCTTTCCGGCTGCAATGGGACGAGAAAATATGAGGCGGTGGATCTGAGCAGCGAGACTGCGGCAGCGGAGTCAGAAAGCGGATCCGGCGAGGAACAGGGAACGGAAAATTCCGATGAAGCTGATCTTCAGGCACTGGGCAATCCTGCCGGGGAGATGATGAGCGCAGATCAGGCGGCCGAAAGCTCGCAGGATGCGGAATCGGTCTCCGAATCAGAGGAGATGGCTTCGGAGATGTCGGAGGAGGAGAGTGTCGCGGCAGCGAGAGAGTCAGCGGCGGAGGCTTATACAGCCGCGGCGAACGATGACGCGGAGACTGCTCCGGAAGTTCCGTTTAACGGACATACCGTCGCGATCGATGCGGGACACCAGGCGAAAGCCAATACTTCCAAGGAGCCGATTGGCCCGTCCTCTTCGACGATGAAGGCGAAGATGCCGGAAGGCTCAGTTGGAACGGCGAGCGGCGTCCCTGAATATGAGGTCACTCTTGCGGTCGCAAAAAAGCTTGAGACAGAGCTCACAAACCGCGGATACCATGTCGTCATGATCCGGACGAGCAACGATGTGAACATGAGCAGCGCGGAGCGGTCCGTCGCAGCAAATCAGAGCGGCGCGGATATCCTGATCCGGCTTCACGCGGATTCCATGGACAACTCTGGTGTCTATGGGGCATTAGCAACCTGTATGACAGCCCAGAACCCTTACAACGCGTCTCTTCATGACAAGAGCTACAATCTTTCCAAAAAGATCGTGGATACCGTCTGCGGGACGACAGGAACGAAGAATCGAGGCGTCCAGGAGACGGACAGCTCCTCCGATATCAACTGGTGCGAGATCCCGGTCTGTGTGCTCGAGATGGGATTCTTAAGCAATCCTGACGAGGACACATGGCTTCAGGACGATGGCTACCGGGGAAAGATCGCGAGCGGCATCGCGGGAGCGGTGGATGCTTATTTTGCGGAGGGGAATTAAAATAAATTTTTTAAATCCTCTATACAAATCGAAAAAAATATGTATAATAATATATAGTCTGCTTTTTCAAAAAGCAGACAATCCGGAGACGTAGCGAAGCGGCCGTAACGCGGCGCACTCGAAATGCGTTTATCGGTTCATCCCGGTACGAGGGTTCGAATCCCTCCGTCTCCGCTCGAAACCCTTGATTTTTCAGGGGTTTTTCTTATTTACGCGAATAACGGGTCAAAGTCCGCACTTGCGCGAGACCTTGGCGACTGTCGCGATAATAAGGGGAAACTCGCGAAGCGTGTTTTCATTTGTTTAACAGGGAATTTTCTGTTAAGCAAAAGGGCACGATGTGCCAATGAGATGCACTTGTGGAAGAAGAAAATTGGCGCAGGCGATCGCGCTCGGCGTGAGGAAAAGGCCGTCCGGTGAGGACAGCTTTTTATGTATGAAATCGACCGTTTGTCGACCAGATAGGAAAATGTTATGCTTTTCCTGGCAGAACATCTGCCAATGTGTCCGCATCTATGGTTTGGACGGAATTTTGCCACAAAGTCTTAGATGTGTGACAACGAAAACGTAAGAAGTTCTTAATAAAAAAAGAGGGAAATTGTAGTATACTTGGTACGTCTTAAAGAAAAGGGATGTTTATGCCGAAGCTTTGGAGAGACATTGGATGGAGAATGCAGTTTACGATCGATATTCAGATGATAGAAGCCTCAAGGTTATGACTTTTGGCAGGAAAAAAGACGTATGAAAAGAGAAAGGCGGTTTTAGAATGTTTCAGAAAAAATTTCGATATATGACAGCGCTTCTCGCAGCGCTTATGATCACACAGGGCAGTTTTACAGCTTTTGCGGATGAGACTCCGGTTGGACCGGGATACGAGGACCAGAATAAGGCCTCCACGGATACCACGACAAGTGATCCGGCAAGTGCATGGAAAAAGGTCAACGGTGTTTACGTAGACGCGAATGGAAAAAATATGGACGGGGCGCTTCTTCGCGGCATCAGCGTTTCCAAATGGCAGGGCGATATCGACTGGGCGAAGGTTGCAGCGGATGATGTCTCCTTTGCGTATATTCGTATGGGATCCTTTGGATATGAAGGACAGTATACCATGGACGAATATTATGAGAAAAATATGAAAGGGGCTTCCGCAAACGGAGTTCAGGCGGCCCCGTATGTGTTCCTCCAGACCCGGACCGTCGATGAGGCAAAAGCGGCAGCAAAATATACTCTGGAAAAGATGTCCGGATATACGGTAAAATATCCGGTTGCCGTGGATGTGGAATCAAAATATATTCTGGACTATTTATCAGTGCAGGATCTGACAAATGTGGTAAACTCGTTCTGTGACACGATCGCTGCGGCCGGATATACCCCGATCGTTTACAGTGATTACAGCAAGTTTACGAACGAGATGGATACAAACCAGATCAAATATGATCTCTGGCTTGCGAGATATGGCGCGGACGGACAGTATCAGGGCCGTACGATCTGGCAGTGCACAGATAAGGGACGTGTAAACGGGATCAACGGAAATGTCTGCCTGGAATTCGCATATAAAGACTATGCTCCGAAGGCTGCACAGGGAACCGCGATCGACAGCGGTGAATGGAAGCAGGAAGGCGGAAAATGGTATTTCTACTGCGATGGCGGAAGAATGAGCGGCTGGGTAAATCCGGACGGCTACTGGTACTATCTTGATCCTGCAGAGTTAGGTGCGATGGTGACAGGAACGACGAAGAACATTGACGGTGTGGATTATACCTTCAATGCGAGCGGTGTGATGCAGTAAGGGAAAAAAGGTCCTTTCTGACCTGCAGCTTCCGTTTTTGGCGGACAGGCAGTTAGGACAAGGATTCTGCCGGGCAAGAGAAATCTCCCATACATGGGAAAGTACCGCGAGTCCGGCGGAAAGTCTGAGAATAGCGTTCAGCAAAAGGATATAGGATAAAGAATAAAGGAAAAAGAAGAGCAGGAACAAGACTTTTTGAGGAGCCATGTTCCTGTTCTTCTTTTACTCTTCCCAAGGAAGATCCACGATCGTCGGTTCATGGTGAACGGCCGGGAGAAATTTTTCGAGAATATCGGATGTTTTGATCTTCAGGCTGCTGGTGTTGATGCATGGATGGCAGCCGAAAGATTCGTCCTTTAAGACATCGGAGTCGATCAGAAGTTTTACATGACCTTCCGGATCGTTCATAAGTCCCATCACACTGACGGAACCGGGAGTCAGCTTTAAATATTCCTTCATGTGATCATCATCTGCGAAGGAGAGTCGGGCGGAGCCGATCTGCTTTGAGAGGACTTTTGTCTTGAATTTTTTGTGGCCCGGCATCAGAAGAAGATAAAATTTCGTCTTCTGCGCATTGCAGAGAAAGAGATTCTTGCAGATGTGGATCCCGAGGATCTCGTCAACACCGTTGCAGGCATCGATCGTGAATGCGGCTTCGTGGTCGACGCGGGTGTAGGGGATATTCAAGGAGTCGAGAAGATCGTAAGTGCGGATCTCTGTCTCAAGACGTCCGGAACAATCTTTCGGACGGCCTGTCTCGGCGACAGGGGATGGAGTGGAAGCTGGCTGAGCAGTGTCGTGATTGCATGTGTTTTCCATGAGTGTATGTCCTTTCTGTCTGAGTAAAAATGCTGTGTTTCATGATCCTGCCGCCGTGCGCAGGCAGTGGATGCCGGATAAAGTGATGAAACTTATGTAAAATCATGTAGAATAATCCGGGGAAAAAAGCTATACTTTATGTGATATTATAATCAGGTGTGTTGGGAGAATCAAGGGAAATGTCTGCAAAGGGTAAGATTCTGTGAACCTGGGATGTCAATACAGGCATTTCAGGACATAGGGGAAGCCGGATAAAAGATAGAAAAAGAGAATGGAGAAAACAAGAGATGGAAAATAGAGAAAACCGGGATAAGAAGATGAAGAAAATGAGTGAAAAGAGAGAGTGGACAAACGGGACCGGAAGAACAAACCGGAAATCCGGAGAAATGATGAATACCCGGGCACGGAGAGATCAGAATAACGGGAAATCGGGGAAAAACGGAGGAAAACCATGGACTTCCACAGAAAAAACGTTGAAATCCATGGATAAAAAATCAGCCGTGCAGGTTACAGAACATCATGGACATGCAGCGAAAAAGAATTCTCTCTGCCCGCATTTTAAATCCTGCGGCGGGTGTCAGTATCTGGACATGCCGTATGAGAAGCAGCTAGAGCACAAAAAGAAAGAGGTTGCAGACCTTCTCCGCCCGTTCTGCAAGGTCGAGACGATCATCGGCATGGACGATCCGTTCCATTACAGAAATAAGGTTCATGCGGTGATGGCGAGAGACCGGAAAGGCAGGATCATTTCCGGAGTCTACAAAGAGGGAACACACACGGTTCTGCCGGTAGAAACATGTCTGATCGAGAATAAAAAGGCGGATGAGATCATCGCAACAATCCGTGAACTTCTTCCGTCGTTCAAGATGAAGGTATTTGATGAGGACACCGGATATGGCTTCCTCCGCCATGTTCTGGTGCGAACAGCCCATGCGACAGGGGAGATCATGGTGGTCCTGATCACGGCATCGCCGGTATTCCCTTCAAAGAATAACTTTGTGAAAGCGCTGAGAAAAGTCCATCCGGAGATCACGACCGTAGTCCAGAATGTAAACGACCGGAACACCAGCATGGTGCTCGGAGAGAAGGAGCATGTCCTCTACGGACCGGGATTTATCGTGGATGTTCTCTGCGGGGAAAAATTCCGGATCTCCTCAAAATCCTTCTATCAGATCAATCCGGTCCAGACGGAGAAACTCTATAACCTGGCGATCGAGGCAGCAGGCCTTACCGGAAAAGAACTGGTCGTTGACGCCTATTGCGGGATCGGAACGATCGGGATCGTTGCGGCATCAGCGGCAAAAGAAGTGATCGGCGTTGAGTTAAATAAGGACGCTGTCCGGGATGCAGTCACAAACGCGAAGGTAAACGGTGAGAAAAATATCCGTTTTTACAACAACGATGCCGGAAAATTCATGGTCCAGATGGCATCCCAGAATGCCCACGCCGACGTCGTCTTCATGGATCCGCCAAGAAGTGGAAGCACCGAAGAATTCATGGACGCCGTCGCGATCTTAAACCCGGACCGCGTCGTGTATGTCTCCTGCAATCCGGAGACGCTGGCGAGAGATCTGGCGTATTTTAAAAAGAAAGGATATCGGGCGGAGAAGGCCTGGGCGGTGGATCAGTTTCCGATGACCGGGCACTGTGAGACGGTTGTCTTGCTTTCCAAGGGTGAGGTCGACTCGAAAAAGATTCGGGTTGAGTTCTCTTTGGAAGATATGGATATGTCCGAATTTCAGGATGGGGCAACCTACGCCCAGCTCAAGGACTATGTGCTGGAATATAGCGGGTTAAAGGTATCCAACCTGTATATCTCACAAATTAAGCGAAAATGTGGGATTGGGGTTGGTAAGAACTATAATCTGCCGAAGTCCGAGGATTCCAGACAGCCCCAGTGTCCGCCGGAAAAAGAGAAAGCAATCCGAGAAGCATTCAAATATTTTGGGATGATCTAACATCCCGCAGAATGGAGGTTTCTTATGGATAGGTTGATTTCTTGTGAGTTCAACATGGATAATGCCTGTGTAGAGCTGAAATTCTTAGATGGCAGCATGATTGCCATTGATACGATTGCGGTGGAGAATGAGGTTGCCGATAATATGTATCAGCGGTCAGAATTGGACTATCTGATCTACAATGATTCGATTGGATATGCAGACTTGATATTGAACGGTGATCCCGAAACCTATTTGAAAACTGTAACTGAATACAAACCGCTTGATAGCTAACCAACACCTTGCCCGTGGGAGAAATTCTGCGGGCAATTTTTTTTGTATCTTTTCTGTAAACTCTATTGATTTTGATCGTCTAATGCAGTAGACTATATATGAAGTCTAATACTGTAGACAAGGAGGGCGTGAATATGGATTTTCCGAAGATTCACGAAAGTGAGTATAGGTTTTGCTTGATTATGTGGGAACGTGAGCCGGTTACTGCCGTCGAGCTTGTAAAGCTGTGCCAGAATCAACTCGGATGGAAAAGGACTACGACTTATACCGTTATCAAGCGTCTTGGAGAGCGTGGTGTGCTGAAAAACGACAATGGCACTATTACTTCTCTCGTTTCCAAAGATGAAGCTCAGGCGTGTGAGATCGACGAACTGGTTGAGAAGAAATTCGAGGGTTCTCTGCCTGCCTTTATCGCTGCTTTTACAAAGCATCAGGCTATGTCCGAAGATGAGCTTGATGAGATACAGCACATGATTGACCGCATCAGGAAAGGAGGTTCACAATGAACGAACTCTTTTTGAAAATCATCAACATGAGCATATCGGCAAGCGGGCTTGTCTTGGTTGTGCTGATTCTTAGATTCGTTCTGAAGAAAGCTCCCAAATGGGTCAATATTCTGCTTTGGGGCATCGTAGCCATCAGATTGATTTGCCCATTCTCTTTTGAGAGCGCATTGAGCCTGATTCCGAGTGCTGAAACATTTCCTGAAAAAGTAATTTCCGGGCCGAGCTTCGATGTTCAGACCGGCATTACTCCCGTTGATAACCGGATAAATGACTATCTTGGAGATCGGTATTTTGAAGGTGTTACTGTTCCTGCAAACAATGGTAATAATATTATGACCATTCTTACTATTGTCTGGACTATTGGTATTCTGCTTTTAGTCGCCTATACCGTTATCAGCTATTGGCGTTTGCGTCGCAAAGTTGATACTGCCGTTCGCTACAAGGACAACATTTTCCAGAGCGAGAATGTAAAATCTCCGTTTGTGCTTGGCATCATAAAGCCAAGAATCTATCTCCCGTTCAACATGAACGGTCAGGATCTGGAACACGTTGTTGCCCATGAGCAGGCACACATTCATCGTAAAGACCATTGGTGGAAGCCTTTTGGTTTTCTCCTGCTGACTATCCATTGGTTCAATCCTTTGGTGTGGCTGGCTTATGTTCTGCTATGCCGTGATATCGAACTTGCTTGTGATGAAAAGGTCATCAAGGAACTTGGCAACGAACAAAGAGCCGACTATACCCAAGCCCTTGTTGCTTGCAGCGTAAACCGCCGGATGATCGCCGCTTGTCCTCTTGCCTTTGGTGAAGTTGGTGTTAAAGATCGTGTGAAGTCTGTGATGAATTACAAGAAGCCTGCTTTCTGGGGTGTCGTTCTGGCAGTCATTGTTTGCGTGTTTGTTGCGGTTTGCTTCTTAACAAATCCTGTAACAAAGAATAATGGCACGGACGGGACGGTAACCGAATGGTTTGATTATCTTGAGACCCCCGATGAAATGGTATGGGACGGACGACTTGAAATCAATCTTCCGGAGTTTCCGGGTGTAACGTTCCGTTGGTATCCTGAAAAAATGGAGGCTGTAACTGAAGAAGGAATCGTACCTCTATTCCATGGCATGCCTATATGGAACACCTATTTCTGTGATCTAACAGGCGACAGAATCCCTGACCTCTGCTCCACATACACCTTTGGTTCCGGCATCATTGATAGTCGCATAATCATATATGACTATGCAAACGGAGCAAGCTATGAGCTATCTGATCGAGGATATTTCGATTTTACCCTCAGATTTAATGAAGCTGATGGATACCTCTATGTAGATAAAACAAAGTATAATACCGATGAACTGGTAGAAACAGGCCGACTGGTTTTCAAGAATAATAGTATTCAGATTGAAGGTTTTTCCAACGAAGCCCATCAGGTGTTCCGGGCTGAAATTCTGGAAATTCATGATGGCCATTATCTTGTGAAGCCCGTTGAAGGTAGTTGGGAATTGAATAGTGCAGACCGAATTGTGGTACCTATTAGCAATGCTCATCCATCACCAGAACCTGAAATCGGAAATGTAATCGAAATTGAATATTCCGGTGAAATCCTTGAATCCTATCCTGCACAAATTGCAGATGTTTATGGAATCAAGCTTATAAGGAAAGCCGAAACATGGGACTTAATCCCTATGGTTATGGTGAATGGAACATTGTATCTCGATACCGGTCACGAAAGCACAATAGAAGCAAGATGCGGCGTGATGGATGGTGAGATTACATCCCAAGTTGATGGAAGTAAACAGCCCACCGTTGACGATCAGTCCAATTTTGGTACAGGATATGGTTATCAATACGGGGCAACCGAGGGAACCATTGAACTCTTTATGAATGGCAAGTGGTGGATCTTCGCTACCGAAGAAGCACGCCAGGCAATTCTGTTTCCATCTACAGAGAATGAACCTTCAAAGTTTTATCTGACCATTGGTTCTGAAGGTGTTAAGAGCATCAAGCTTTCAATGCCAAATTCCAGTGGCGGCTTTGAAAATGCAGATGGTTCTCTGCTCAAGAAAGGCGAACGCATCTGGCTCGAAAACCTCGATGGCTACACTGATCTGCGAGGATTAACAATAACTGCCCTGGGTGAAAACGGAGAAATCATCTGGACAGCATCAATTCCAGATGAAGAAGAAAACAAAGGATTTACCCATCTGGTAAATGATGATTGGGAAATCACAAATATCGAATAATTAGTTCCCAGCAAATAAACCGCTGCAATTCTCATTCCAAAGTGGGATGGATGTTGTAGCGGTTTTTCTTTTTATGGTTCAAATGCCACCATTGTTTCCTTTGGTAGTTTCTCATTTTCACAGTTCAGAAGATAGGCTACGGCCTTGTTCGCAAAGCGGTTGGTTTTTATCGTATCCCAATCGGCAAGATGGATGATCTCTGCTGTGCTGCTTTCAAAATCAAATGAAATCTTACCCCATTCGCCGTCGCAGTCTGCCTGGTATTCGTAGATTGCGGCGGCGATTTTCTTTTTTCGTCTGGTTTTGGATTTCTGTTTTAGCCGGACTGCATGGATTGCGCCCTCGGCAACCAACAATTCCGTCAGCTTGTCCACTGCTTTTCGGTAAGCTCGTTCTGCACCGCTGGCTGTACTGCCCTCAAACATAACCGCCAGTTCCTCAAAGGTGGGACGCTCTTTCCATGAACCGACACGCCCACAGGTCATGCAGATTGCC
The DNA here is from genome assembly GCF_018785365.1 of Clostridium sp. MCC344. Taxonomy (NCBI): domain Bacteria; kingdom Bacillati; phylum Bacillota; class Clostridia; order Eubacteriales; family Clostridiaceae; genus Clostridium; species Clostridium sp. MCC344. The sequence continues at coordinate 222,756 of NZ_WQPQ01000056.1, forward strand.
AGACGCTTCTCAAGCAGGGTCTGTTCCCGATAGTTCAGCTTCTCAAATGCCCGCTGTACCTTTTCTGCCTGTATACCATTCCATAGGATGTCGGTATAGTTCCAAGTATCATCCAGGGCAACATCTTCGCCTGTTTCTTCTCCGTCCTCGTCCGTCACATAAAATGGCTGCTGGTTACGGATGCCACGGACAACTTTCAGATATTCTTCCGCAAGGGCAAGATCACAGTTGTATTTCTTGGAAAACTCGCTGACCGCATCCTTGGTGTTATGGTACAGCCATGCCATTGACCGCACCATTTTATAATTGGTCAGAGAAGATACCGACCATTTTTCTTCGCCCATACGGAAACGGAGCATAGCATCCCGGATAAACGGATAAATGTAGGTGGCATACTCTGCACCCTTGGCGGGGGCGTAAACAATCAGCTTTTGGAGCATTTGCTCCCGGCAGGAGAGCTTTATATCTATAAATCGGTCTGTGTCGTACAAATCGCCGCCATCCACGCCAAGAAAGCTCTTGATACGCTTATTAAGCTGCGGTTCGTAGTGGTGGAGAAAGAACGAGAAATATATCAAATTCTTCTCCTGTAAGGCAGACAGGATATATTCGTTCAGACTGTCCACCACTGGCGGCTCCGGTTCCAGTTGGAAGATGCGCTCTGCCACATAGGGAATGATGCCGTCACCGTGCGGATTAACTTGGTGTTTTGGTATGTATCCGGTCATGTTCCATGTAAAATCATTCAGCATAGCGCACCTCCCTTCCGATTTAATATAATATTTGCGAACATTCAGAAAACTGAAAGTTGCCGAATTCTTCACAAAAACAATACATCAAGGTATTAGTGGGGATTCTAATAGCAAGAGACATTGAATCGGATGTGATCATCGATACTTATTATCGCAAAACACCTTTTTCTGCGAAATAATCCATTAGGCGATTGTTAAACACTCGCTTGATATCCCTTAATGCCGAAAGAGATGAATAATCAAAGGCATATAACTGCTTTTTCTCATCTTCAGTCATTTCGATCTCTGCAAATTGCTCAGAATACTTGGTTTTTGCCATCTCCAACAGCAAATCCAGAAATGCTGTCTTCTCTGCCATTGTAGGCTCCTCAAATTCGCATACTAAATCAAAGCGTGTTTGAAGTTCAGTAGGAATTGCTTTTTTGTATTCTGCTTCGCTGAGAAGGTTTGAAGTAAAGATAATAACATATCCATCCATGTCATACTCTCTTGCCATGGAATCTGTGAAACGCCCTTCTTCCAACAACTCCAGAAAGAAAGAGAAAACTGGGCGAGTGGTCTTTTCAAATTCATCGCAAAGCAGTACGCCTACTTTGCTCTTTTGGATTTTCTCACTTAATTCTCCGTGATTACAGCCAACATAACCTGCCGGGCTCCCAATCAAACTATTCAACGCATCTTGACTACTGTAGTTCTGGAAATTGATTTTGGCTAAATAACAATCATTTTGAAGCCCGCTTGCAATTAGCCTTGCAACCTCAGTTTTTCCAATACCAATGCGCCAAACAGGAAAATCGAAAGAACTGTCTGTTCCTTTGCTTTGTTTAGAGAAACAAAATTCTTTAGAGCATACCGCAGTCTTTCTTTGAAATAATTATGGCCAATCAAATTATGATTGAATGCATTGATGAAAGCGTCAAAAGCCCCTCCGCTCAAGTCTGTAACTTTTGTAAGTTTAATTTCTTCAGGTTCTTTTTCTCCTAAACCAGATAAATCAGGAAGCAATTTACAGACAGGTTCCTGTCCGTCCAAAAACAGTGGAAAATATTTTAGTAGCACATCAATCTGAGAGGTTTGTGCAATAACCCTGATATTTGGCATAATGCTAAGAAATTGTTCAAGTGCATAAATCAGAGCTTTGTTGTCCTCAATTGCATATGACACGGAAGTCAAATCCAATATAGCCAATTTGGAAGACTTATTGAACTGTTCAAATTCTTTTCGTAATTCACCGCTTGCCCGAGAAAAAGTTGCAATTGGAATGTCATTCGTTTCTGCGTATCGAATGATTATGTCCAAATCCTGCGCATTATTGTATTTATATATCTTTTGCCTGGGATATGGCTTAAACTCATGCGCTTCCTCGGAGCTGGAATTCTCCTCACCATCTTCCTCAAAATAGCATTTATAATCAGAAAACAAAAGAGGCAGTAATTCCATGGCACTTTCTGCAATGGCCACTTCTGCAATTACAACTGTATCCTCCGCCATACTTGTAAAATTTATATATGTCGGCTCTATATTGTTTTTGTTGGTTATCAAAAAATGAACTAAGGCAGATATGTCAATGCAAACTTTAGAACAGGAATCGAGCATATCCTTTGTCTCTCCAAACATAAAGGCAAATACTTCTCTTTCTTCCTGTATTTTCCTCAATTCCTCAAGATTGCGGTAAGTAAACAGGGTATGATCCATGGTTATTTCCTCCTCAATTTACTCAACCAAATACCAAAGCGGTTCCACCAGTGAAGTTTTGGAGCAAGGGTTTCTTCCAGCTTGAATGCCACATCTTGAATTATTGCTAAGGTGTCAACGAAATGATAGTCATCATCACTCTTTTCTGTTTCTGTGTCATGCGATACAGGCTGCGTGTTGCTTTTGATTATTTTGCTGGCAGTTTCATCCTGCTGTTCCTTACGAGCGCCGGCTTCTTGGAAATAGGTGAATGTATTTGAAGTAATAAATTCTTCGCTTACGATGCCTTTATAGATGCCAACGATAGATACATGACCAATAAGTAGATCGTTGATGTTGTACTTGTTCTCAAATTCCGATTGAATCTCCATTGGAATCTTAATGATGATTTCAGATACAGGTTCTTTCATACTTTCATCATATACAAGCCCCTTCAAAATATAGGCATAGTCTTGCAACATTGAACTGACCAGATTATTTACTTCCATACCTTCTACCCGCATACCCTTTAATGCATCACGGCGTAGAATAAGAAATTGCCGCAGACTTTCTTCGTTCAGTAGTTCTAATTTAACGCGATCTACTTTTACAAGATCGCCCTCTACCGAGTTGTCCAATAAAGTCACAGAGGCGCACTGCTCAATGATCCTACGCAAAAGGATAGATTTGGTCGTCTTTACGTCCAAACTTTCCACTACTTTTGACGACGATGTGGAAGTTTCCCTTGCATCTGCTGAAATAGATGCCTTTATTCCATCAAGGAACTGTTTTGTTCCTTGTGCAGAGATGGAAGATGTGAAACCATACTGTTCTTCAAAACTGCTTGATTTGTCGGTTTCAATTTTAGTAAGGATAACATTGTTGATCATCATTGCGATTTCATATACCTTACTGAAATTCAGATAGTAAATATTAAAATCACGTGATTTCTTTTTCTCAGTTGTATCCAAATGAGTTACCTCCTATATTTTATAATTCCTGTGTCAGTGGTACCCAATGCTCACCCACAATATCTTCGGCAAATTCAAAGTTTCTCTTTGCTTCTTTTTTCAAAGTCGCCTGTTCCATTTCTTTTTTATAATCGCCCTTGGCATAGGCCACATTGCTCAATGCTCGGAGCATCTTATCTTTTGCCAGCTTCTTCATAACCTCCGCAAGATCAGCGTCCAGAGTACCACGCTTCACATAGCGGTTTATGGTATTCAGCCGTTTCTCATAAATCTGCTTCAGCGGATGATCGTCCGCAAGTTCTCGCTGTTCTCTACCTTTCAGATTACCGATCTGACGGCAAGTGCGGTGCAGCTTGTCCCCCGGTGCATAGCCACCGCAGTATTTGGTGTGCCTTGCGTTGGTGGTCAGAAACCACTTGCCGCAGATCCGGCATTTCTTCGGTGCATGACCAACACATAAGCCCTCAAAAAGATCAGACCGGAACATCCCTACAAAGGATACATAGTGCATCCGCTTGACCAGCTTCGCAACTTTTTCGCCGGGACGGATGACGGATACATACTGAACGGAATTGTTCAGGGTAGACATCCAGGCATTGCCTTCCGTGATGGAAAACTCCGGCGGGAAATAGCTGCCGAACATTTTTGCAAAACCCTCTGCGGTGCGGTCTGCTTCGTTGCCGTCTGTTTTTTCTGCAAAATCAAGCATGGCCGTTTGGTATTCCCCAAGGGAGTATGCCAGATGCCCGAAAACTGCGGTATAGCGTTGGAGCATCATCGCATCGGTAAAGTTCTGGATTTCTTCAAATTGCAAAGAATTGGTTGCGGCTTTTATGGCAAACTCCACATATTTCAGCGCATTGTCCACAGTAAAGACTTTTTCAATCCGTTCTCTGTGCTTTGAGATATTCATATAGGAGAACGGCGGTGTTTGACTGAGAATATCAAGCATCGTCAGAGCAGCTTCCTTTGCAATAGGACAGAGTGCAGAAGCATCCTGTCCGGCATTCAGCATCCCGAGCAGCAGATTGATTTTCTCGCATTGCTCGTTCATTTTTGTAATAGTATCCGCAGGAACATTCAGTGCATCACAGGCAAGCGTGCCGACAGGGAATGTTTTGCCCTCATATATGACCGTATCCTGCCAGAAGTCCAATGTCATCAATTCTTGGTTCATGCTTACCTCCTGTCCTGTTTTTTCACTTTCTTAATTGTATCATGCTAATGTAAAGAAATCTACATCTATCAATAAGTTGTCCTGTTTTTTGAAACGGAGTTGTCCTCCGATTAGCCTGTTTTTTGAGAAATCCGTCATAACCATAATAGAAGGAGCAAAGCACCTGCCAATCACTGCGGGTGCTTCGTGCTTTCCAGAATATTATGAACGGAGGTTTTTTTATGACAATCTATGAAACCATCAAGGCGGCAATTAGCGTGAAGCAAGCCGCCGAACACTACGGGCTGAAAGTAAACCGAAATGGTATGGCTTGCTGTCCATTCCACAACGACCGGCATCCGAGCTTGAAGCTGAACGAGGATTATTTCTTCTGCTTCGGCTGCGGAGCCAAAGGGGATGTGATCGACCTTGTGGCAAGGCTGTTCGATCTGAGCAGTTATGAAGCAGCGCAAAAGCTGGCTTTGGACTTCGGGCTTGACCCGAAACCGCCCACTGCCGCAGCTATGGTCAAGCCGAAGCGTCCCTATATCCGTCAGTTCCGGGAGGATGAAATGCTGTGCTTCCGGGTGCTGACGGATTATTTGCATCTGTTGGAAGATTGGAAAGTGCGCTATGCTCCCAAGACGCCGGAAGATGCTCTGGATGACCGTTTTGTGGAAGCCTGCCAGATGCACTGCCATATCGAATATATGGCAGATGTGCTGACGGTGGGTGATCTGGAAGAACGGGTGGCATTGGTGGACAAGCTGATGCAGGACGGCAAAATTGCTTTTCTGCAAGAGTATACCGCACGAAAGAAAAAGGAGGTGGCGCACCATGGCGAAGAACCGGAAAACGCCTGATATGAACTTGCCCATGTGGTTTGACGGGCAGAACATCAACGAAGCTCTGTTTTGTGAAGAATTTCTGCAAGAGCGCAGGATCATCTTCGCAAACGGAGCTTTTTTCACGCCCGATGGTCGAGTGACGGACGATCTTCCTCTGCGTGGGGAGATTTACGACAAGCTGAAATTCTGTGCCGTAAACAATATCCCCCGGAAAATCACCAACATTCTGGAAGTGCTGAAACTGGAAGCGCAAGTGCCGGACTTTCCACCGGAGCAGGATCGGATTCATTTGTCCAACGGTACGCTGCTATTGAACGGCACATTTACCGAGGGCAGACCGGCTATCGTGCGGAGCCGTTTGCCGGTTGCTTACAATCCCGATGCTACTGCGTCGGTGATCTGGCTGAACTTTCTGGACGGACTGCTCCATGCGGAGGACATTCCCACCTTGCAGGAGTTCATCGGCTACTGCCTGATTCCCTCCAACAAGGGACAGCGTATGATGGTGATTAAGGGCAATGGCGGCGAGGGCAAATCCCAAATCGGAGCTGTGCTTTCGGCTATCTTTGGCACGAATATGAAAGACGGCAGCATCGGCAAGATTTCTGAGAACCGCTTCGCCCGTGCCGATTTGGAACACATTCTCCTGTGCGTGGATGATGATATGCGGATGGAAGCTCTGCGCCAGACCAACTATGTAAAATCCATTGTCACCGCACAGGGCAAGATGGATTTGGAACGCAAAGGCAAGCAGAGTTATCAGGGCTGGATGTTCGCCCGATTGCTGGCATTCAGCAACGGTGATCTGCAAGCCTTGTATGACCGCAGTGACGGATTTTATCGCAGACAGCTTGTGCTGACCACCAAGGAAAAGCCAGTGGACAGAGCTGACGATCCCGACCTTGCGGAGAAGATGAAAGCCGAATCCGAGGGTATCTTCCTGTGGGCATTTGAAGGCTTACAGCGGCTTGTTGCCAACAACTTTAAGTTTACGGAGAGTGACCGTATCCGGGAAAACCGGGAAGCGGTCAAGCGTGACAACAACAATATCTTTGATTTCATGGATTCCGAGGGATACATCCAGCGTAAAGCGGATGCGTCCATCAGTTCCAAGGATTTCTATGAAATCTACCGGATGTGGTGCGAAGAAAATTCCCTTGCACCGCTGAAAGCCCGCAGCTTCAGCGACGCCATGATTGCCAATGCCGGGAGATTCAATCTGGAACATTGCAACAATATCACCAACTCTGCCGGACGGCGGGTTTGGGGATTCATGGGAGTGGAAGCCATTGCACGACCTCATATAAATGGGTTTTACGGAGATTCGCCGTGTACGTACGTACCGCAGGACATTCCGGAGGAATGGCGGCAGGTCGAGTAAATCCCATTACTGGTACGTATGTACGCAGCAAAAGAGCGTAAAACGCTCGTTATAGAAACAGCACGCATCCTCTCGTTCGGGTTGTTTCTATGTCCACAGGTTTTTGAAAAAGTGTCTGTGGACACCGGCTGCAAGAGGAAGTTGACACAGAACAGCTTCATGCAGACGGGCTGACCATGGGAAAAGGCGTGGACATTTTCGCCTTGGTCAGCAGAGGTCACCGCAGTGACCGCATTCCCCCTCGGGAGAGCCCTCGGAGAGCCCACGGCACTTTGCAGCCAGTATGGATGAAAGTGTAATAGTGGGTTATTACACTTTGAAAAAGTGCCGTTCTCCAGCCCTCCGCTGTATGCAAATCTCAAAGAAAGGAAAAATCCAATGGCAAGAAATGATGGAATAGACCGTACCGTAGCCAGAAATCAGGACTTGGAAACACCGGCTGATGTGGCTAAGGTACAGGAACACAATGAGCGTGAAAAGGACAGCTACAGCAATCAGGACATCGTGCCGGAACGCACTTCTCTGAACGTCCATTTCAAAGCACCCACGGACGATTATGTAAAAATGTTTGAGCAGATGGAACAAGACGGCGTGATCTCCACCAGAGGTCTGAAACCGGATGCCGTCAAATACGGTGAGTTGGTATTTGATGTGAATTCCGCTTATTTCTACAATCATGGCGGCTATGAATTTGCGAAAAAGTTTTATGCCGATGCCTACAAAGCTGCTGCGGAGATCGTAGGCGGTGAGCAGTATATCCTCTCCGCTGTGATGCACGCCGATGAGCGCAACCGAGCAATGTCCGAAGCTTTGGGCGAAGATGTGTACCACTACCACCTTCATGTGGTTTATATCCCGGTGGTGGAAAAGCAGATACTTTGGTCGAAGCGATGCAAGGATGAAGCCCTCCGGGGAACCGTTAAGGAGGTCATCACACAGGTCAGCCGCAGTAAGAAATGGGAGTCCAAGCCGGTGCTTGACGAGGACGGTAATCCAATGTTGAACGCAAGAGGAAAAAAGATTTTGAGGTCATCCTACAGTGTGTTGCAGGATGACTTTTTTCATTTCATGCGAGTTGCCGGATATACCGATCTGGAGCGTGGAGAACGTGGAAGCACCGAGGAACATCTGACGGTAACGCAGTTCAAGGTACAGGCTGAACAGCAGCGTTTAGATGCCGTGACCGGACAGGTGGCACAGGCCGAGCAGAGTTTGGAGAATGCCAAAGCTGCCACGGAGAAACAGAAAAAGAGACTGGAAGCTCTGCAAAGGGAAACCAAGACGGCAAAGACCATTGCGCTGACGGTGCAGGATATTGAAGCGATGGGCAAGAAAAATTCCATCACCGGAAATATTTCGCTCACACCAGATCAGTCCGATACGCTCAAACGCTATGCGGTCAACGGCATTATCGCCAACGCTGACAACAAGCGGCTGAAGGAGAAACTGGCTTCCGCAGAAAAGACGGTTTCCATCTGGAAACAGCGGTATGAAGCAGTAAACGAAAAATATATGGAACTGAAACAGAAAGCCCAGCCTTTTCTGGATGCACTGGAAATTGCATCCGAAAGGGTTCGGGCTTTTATCAATTCTATCCTCATCAGAGGAAAGGAAACGCAGGAACACAAACACCCTGCCCGGAAGCGTGGACAGGATATGGAACTTTGATGGAGGAATCGCCTATTGAAGAAATATTATGAGGAAGCGAAATATAATGCGGCATTTGACCGCTGTGTGGATGTTATGAGCCAGATGCTCCAGAAGTACGGGCATCAGGTTTTGGATAAATTAGAGCAGGATACTCCGCAAACGGTGGAGTGTTCCAAGGATGATAAGCAAGCGCAGCCTTTGACGGATAAGGCTGCGTAAAAATTTACAATTTACACGTTGCGTACTTGTTGCGGCTATGCTATAATATGTACGCAACGTGTATTTTTGCTTTTTTGGAGAAAAGACGAATGGATTGTAAAAACAGAATTATTAAGTTGCGTGAAAGCACAGGACTGAACCGGAAAGATTTTTGCAAGCTCGTCCATATTCCTTACCGGACTATGACCGAGTGGGAATTGGACAACCGCCATGCACCGGATTATGTGCTTAGACTTTTGGAGTATTATATCCGCAACGAGGGATTGATGGTAAAAGAAATGAGCGAAGGAGGTGGCGATTCTGAAAAAGAAGCAACTTAAATGTTATCTATATACGAGAGTGTCCACCTCCATGCAGGTAGACGGATACAGCTTGGATGCCCAGCGGGACAAGTTGCGGAAGTATGCGGCATACGAGGATATGGTCGTTGCCGGGGAGTATTCTGACGAAGGATTTTCCGGCAAGAACATCCAAGGGAGGCAGGAGTTTCAACGGATGCTGAACGACATCCAGGACTGCAAAGACGGCGTTTCCTATGTGCTTGTCTTTAAGCTCTCCAGATTTGGCAGAAATGCAGCCGATGTTCTGAACTCTTTGCAGCTCATGCAGGATTTTGGTGTCAACCTGATTTGCGTGGAGGATGGCATTGACAGCTCCAAGGATGCCGGAAAGCTTATGATTTCCGTGCTGTCTGCGGTGGCGGAAATCGAGCGAGAGAATATCCGCACACAGACAATGGCAGGACGGGAGCAAAAGGCTCGTGAGGGCAAATGGAACGGCGGTTTCGCTCCCTATGGATACAAATTGGAAAGCGGAAACCTTGTCATTGCGGAGGATGAAGTGGAAGTAATCCGTGTTATTTATGACCGCTACATCCATACCAATGAGGGCGTTGCCGGAGTTGCTAAATATCTCAACCGCACCGGGTTTGTGAAGAAGCTGCGGCAAAATAACACCATCCCCGGATTTTCAAGGAACTTCGTGCAGGACGTACTGGATAATCCCGTTTATATGGGTAAAATTGCTTATGGCAGACGGAGAACCGAAAAGAGGCAAGGTACAAGAAATGAGATGCACGTGGTCGAGCAGTCGGAGTTCCCTGTTTACGATGGTCAGCATGAAGCCATCATTTCCGAAGAAGATTGGTATCTGGCACAGGAAAAGCGCAAGATCAATTCCTCTAAGCGGGAAAAGGTCAACAATCCAGACCACGCACACATCCTATCCGGTATTTTGAAATGCCCGTGTTGCGGAAAGAGTATGTACGGCAATATTGTCAAGGCTCATAGCAAGGACAAGAAAACACGGTATTATTACTACTGCAAAAATACGGTTACGCCGACGGGACATGAGTGCAGCTTCCGGCTGAATATCGAGCAGACGGAAATCAACAAATTTGTGGCGAAGGTCATCTCCGCTATGGTCAGCAATCCCCGATTTATAGAAGCAATTCAAGCGAAAATTGGAACGGCGGTTGATACAGAGGATATGGAAAAGCAGATCGCCGTTCTGCAAGGACAGCTAAAGCAAGCCTTTGGAACGAAAAGCCGCTTGGAGCGTCAGATGGATACTTTGGACATCAACGATGCCCACTATGACAGAAAAATTTTGGATTTGCAGCGCCGATATGATGAACAGTATGATACGATAGAAGAAATCGAAGTTCAGATTGGCGAATTGCAAAGTCAGATACGCAGCATCCAGCAGGAGAAAATCTCCGGCGATAACATTTATCGGCTCTTACTGGCATTTGATGAAGTCTACCATTCCGCAACGGAAGCAGAACAGAAAGAGTTTATGAAAGCCTTTATCGAGCGAATTGAGATGTTCCCGGAAAAGAGAAAAGACGGAAGCTGGATAAAGAAGATTGTATTCAACTTCCCTGTGCCTGTTGATGGCGAGGAAGTGAAAGAACTTCCCTTGGAAACTGAAACAACAGTCGAGACGGTAGCTCTTTTAACTAAAAAAGTGACTTAGGAAAGAAAAAGAGAGACTTCCAGGTTGAGATGGAAGTTCCTATTAGTCCTGATATGCATAAGGAGTATAAGGAACAGAAACCAACTTATGAGAATATCAAAAAGTATATCATGGAGAAGCATGGGGTGAAGGTGCATACTGCTTATATAGCAGAAATAAAACGGGATTGTGAATTGGATATGCGTCCTAATTATAATGTTTCAAAGAAAGAGGCTCCTGAGATAAAATAATGTACTCCAGAGAAAAGGGAATATATCATGGAGGCACTGAGGTATTATAAGCTGGTAGTGTAGTTTACAGGGTAGAGAAGAAGTAGTAGAGAAAGTGCATACTGACGCAACAGAAGAATTGGACGTAGCGGTCGAGGAAGATTTACCGCAGAAAAAAGCGGACAACATACCTGAGTGGCCGGATGGAATTCTTGATTATTTGGATGAGACGGAAAGAAATAAAGTATTAGAATATGCATGTAATCTGCAGATAAGTCAAAGTACACGATTGCATAAAATGTTGGTCCAATACAAGAAGAATATTGCAGATTATAAGTCAAAGCTGAAAGAAGCACAGAGTAGACCATACTATAATCCAAGACATAACAAACCAGAAACGAGCCTGAATTGACTAAGCAAGAGGCACAGGCATTCGTAAAGTATAATGATGATATCAAAAATCATAGATGGGCTTCAAAACCGCAAACTACCCAAAATAAATCGGTGGCCGATATAATACCAAATTTGGTAGCAGTATTTATAATGATTTTGAATTATAAAAGTGTTACAAAATATCGGCATACCCGCTACAGCTCCCTATTTCGTGTGACCTATGCCGACGAGATGTATCTGGCGGCAGCAGATGCTATACTGGCTGTCAACGACCAGCTGGAAAAGCAGCTGCGGGAAATCAAAGCCGACCACTCGGGTCGGCTGCGGTTGGGCATCAGTGTGCAGCGATCCATGCAGATTCTGCCCAAGGTCATTCCTGCTTTTTCGGCAGAAGTATCCCAAGGTCACTCTGGATTTGACGGAACGGGGTTCTGCCAGCCTGGAGGAGCTGTTGCAAAAGGGGACCATTGACCTGGTCTTCGTCGCCATGGAATCCACCGGCACCAATCTGGTCTATGAGCAGCTTATCGAGCAGGAAACCATTAGCATTCTGGATGCCAGAGACACTGGGATCGTGGCCCGCATCGAGTCCGGCCCCCCATCACCTTGGCGGATGTGGAGAGAGACTTTTGTGCCGATGCGGGAAGGGCATTCCATCCGGGTAGTGCAGGACAAGCTCTTCTATCGCTCTGGCTTTCATCCCAAGATACTGCTGGAGACAAACACTTTGGAGGTGGGCAAGCGGGTGGCGGTTGCCTCCGGTGCCTGTATGCTGATGTCCAATATCTATATAGATGAGTTTATCCGCAGAAAACGAGGGGAGTTTTACCCTTTGAAAGATTACGAAAACTACCGCCATCTCTACGCCTGCCACAGTAAGGAGTAATTTATGCCCAAGTACCTCCGGGACTTTATTCAGATTACAACCCGTGTTCTCTTCGGGAAAAGTATGTAGTATTGGTAAAAATACCGCCGCAGGCTGCCTGATACAGACAGCATACGGCGGTATTCCCGTTCATCCCGGCATCGCCATGGACATCTTGGGAAAACTGCACAAAAGCGTTTTTTGTATAACATTTGATTATACAAACCGGATTTTTTGGGTATTGGATAATTTTTCCTGCACCCGGTATAATGAAAGCATCTAGATAACCGCGGTAATTGATGAACGAAACAAATCACAAAAAGAGAAAGGAAAGAAAGATATGTCATACTTAGGTCTTGCAGGCTTCGCTCTGATGATTCTGATCGTAGCCCTGCTGCTCTGGGGAAAGAGTACACCTGCGGTGGTTTTCATTCTCCTTCCCATCATCGTTGGCTTTGCTGTCGGCTTTACCGCTGAGGAGATGAGCGGATATATTGCCTCCGGCGTGTCCGGTGTGGCGACCACGGCAATCCTGTTTATCTTCGCGGTTCTGTTCTTCGGTGTTATGAACGATGCCGGTGTTTTCGATGTGATCGTGGGCAAGGTTCTGAAACTGGTGGGCAATAACATTACACTGCTGATGTTTGCCACGGTGCTGATTGCCTTCATTGGCCATCTGGATGGCTCCGGTGCAACCACCCTGTTGATCTGCATCCCTCCTCTGCTTCCTATTTATAAGAAAATGAATGTGCGGCCCATCAACCTGCTGTGCATCACAACCCTGACCATGGGCGTTATGAATATCGTGCCCTGGGGTGGCCCCTGCGGACGCACCGCCGCCGCGCTGGAAGTCGGCACCTCTGAGATCTGGAGGTATTGCATCCCCGCACAGGTTGTCGGAATTGTTCTGATCCTTGGCCTGTGTGTCCTGCTCTCCCGGAATGAAAAAAAGCGTGGAGCGGGCTACAACCCTGCCGCCGAGGCGGAGACCGTCAGCGTGGAAACTGTCGCCGAAGTGAATGAACTGCACCGTCCCAAGCTGTTCTGGTTCAACATTGCCCTGATCGTGGCGGTTGTGCTGATGCTGACCATGACCAAGGTGGCAACACACATCACCTTTATGATTGCTCTGGCCATCGGCCTGACGGTCAACTATCCCTCCCAGAAGATGCAGATGGAGCGTGTCAAGGCCCACGCCACCGATGCTCTGACCATGGCCTTCACGGCACTGGCTTCCGGTGTTCTTATCGGCATCATGGGCAAGAGCCCCATGCTGGACGCCATGACTCAGATGGTTCTGTCCGCCATGCCCGAGAGCATGGCTCCCCATCTGCACGTGCTGTTTGCCGCTGTCAACAGCCCGCTGAGTATGTTCATCCACGGTGATGCCCTGACTTATGGCATTCTGCCCATTGTCAACCAGATTGTGTCTGTCTACGGAATCCCTGCCGCTGCTGTGGGCGCAGCCTTCTTGATTACTTTTGGCCCTGCCATTTACATCATGCCCATGACTGCTGCTACTTACATGGGCCTTGGCCTGACCAATGTGGAACTGAAGGATCATATCGCCTTCTCCTACAAGTGGGCATTCGTTCTGGCAAGTGCCATGCTGGCCTTCGTTCTCGTCACCGGCATCATTCCCGTATAATCCGCAACAACCGTTACGGCTGCCTCAGGGGATTCCAGGGGCAGCTATCTTAACAAACAAAGGAGTGTTACTATGCGTCAACTTGATCTTTCTGCCTTTGAGGCAGCTGTTACCTCTGAGAATCTGGCTGTGCGGGGAATGCGTGTATTTCAGGCTGGACAGCTGATCGCGTACTACCAGCCGGAGCCCGAGCAGCGTCAGAACCAGTATTCCGGCACCAAGAGCTTCACCTCCACCGCCTGCGCCTTCGCTGCCCAGGAAGGGTTGTTCTCCATGGATGATTATGTTCTGGATCACTTTGCGGAGGACGCACCGGAAAATCCCAGTGAGAATCTGAAAAAAATGAAGCTCCGCCATCTGATTACCATGTCCATGGGCTTTGAAAGCCCCATGCTGATGGGAGCCATGCGTCCCAAGATGGTGGAGAAGGACTGGGTAAAATTTGTGCTGAAGGCTCCGGTGGTTCATGAGCCGGGCAGCGTTTTCCAATATAACAACGCAGGTCCCTATCTTCTGGGCATTCTGGTGCAGAGAAAAACCGGGATGTCGCTGGTGGACTATCTGATGCCCCGGCTGTTTGAGCCCCTGGGAATTTCCCGTCCGGAATGCGAGAAGGACCCCTTGGGCAACACCTTTGGCGCCGGCGGCTTGCAGCTGAATGTCAGCGAGTTTGCCAAGCTGGGGCTGCTGTACCTGCAGAAGGGTCAGTGGAACGGAAAACAGCTGATTCCTGCCCAGTGGGTGGAAGAAGCAACCCGCAGCCATATTGTCTCCGATGAAGGCGATGACGAAATTGGCACCGACTATGGTTTCCTGTTCTGGATGATGCCTGATGGAATGTTCCGCGCGGACGGAAAGTATGGTCAGTACTGTGTGGTCGTCCCCAGGAAGAATGCGGTCATTGCCATCAATTCCATGCAAATCGAAAACGAGAAAAAAGTTCTCCGGGCGGCTGTCAGAACGGTGCTTCCTCTGCTATAATATAGCCAACAACGGGATTTCCCGACAACAGGAAAGGAAGCGCGCCATGGATCGCAGAGAAATCGAGTATGTTATTGTGATTGCCCAGGAGAAAACACTATCAAAAGCAGCGGATCGCCTGTTTGTTTCCCAACCGGCTCTCAGCAGATTCCTGCTGAAGCTAGAGGATGAGCTGGGGCTTCCTCTGTTTGAAAGAAGAAAACGGCAGCTGATCCCAACATACGCAGGGGAACTTTATCTGGCAACAGCGCGCAGTATCCTGCAACTCCAGCAGAAACTGGAAAAGGAACTGGATGCGTTGAAGGAGGTCGATCACGGAAAACTGTCCGTGGGAATTACCCCTGGACGCGGTCATACCATTCTGCCCATGATCTTACCGGATTTCCGAAAGCAGTTTCCGGATTATGAGCTTCGGATTTTTGAGGAAGATGTGGACACACTGGAGCGTATGCTCAGTGACGGGACCATTGAAATTGCTTTTTTCACCATGTCTGAAAAAAGCAGGTTCACGCAAAAACGGTTTTGCTGTGAGTTGATCTCTCAGGAGGAAATTGTACTGTGTGCCCCGAAAAACGGCCACTATGAGCTGCTTTCCAAAAACGAACCCGGGCGAAAATATCCGTGGATTGATTTGAAGTATCTTGAAAACGACTGTTTCCTTACTCTGAAAAAGAAAATGCGGCTGGGACAGCTGGCTTCGGAAATTCTGGAAAGTCATGCGATTTCTCCCAGAATTGCGGAACTGAGTACCATTGATACCGTTCTGTCCCTGGTGGCACAGGAATACGGTGTGGCATTTGCCAGCAGTTTCCGCATTGAGAAACATGAGACTGCCGACAAAATCAGCTTTTTCTCCTTTGGAGAACACCCAGAGGTTTGGGATTTTGTTGCCGCATATAAGCAGGACTATCTGGTTTCACAACCGGCTAGATTCCTGATTAATCTGGTTGGTGCTCTGTACTGATTCACTCCCCTTTCTGAGGTCAGACAGGTGGGAAACCATACCGCTTATTTCGAGAGGAATTTACAAAGGAGTGACATGAATGATCGATATTGTTGCACTGGGGGAAATCCTGATTGATTTTACGCCCAGCGGAGTAAATGAGCAGGGAATCGCTATGTTCGCCCGGAATCCCGGTGGTGCGCCAGCCAATGTGTTGGCTATGAACAACCGGTTGGGAGGAACCTCTGCCTTCCTTGGTAAAGTTGGTGCAGACGGATTCGGCCGTTATCTGCGGCAGACACTGACAGAATGCGGCATCTATGATGCCGGTCTGGTAGAAGACAACTCTATTCCGACAACGCTGGCATTTGTTCAACTGAATGAACAGGGAGACCGATCCTTTTCTTTCTACAGAAAACCGGGAGCGGATCTAATGCTGAAAGCATCGGAGGTTCGCAGAGATCTAATCGACCAGTGTAAGATATTCCATTTTGGATCAGTGTCTCTGACTGATGAACCTTGCCGCAGTGCATGTCTTGATGCTGCGGCCTATGCAAAGCAGCAAGCTAAGAGAATCAGTTTCGATCCAAACTACAGACCGCTACTTTGGGATACGGAGGCAGATGCACGGGAACAAATCATGCGAGGTATTGCTTTGGCAGATATCTTGAAGGTATCTGAGGAAGAACTGCTGCTGATTACCGGAACAGCCGATCTGGAGGCGGGTTCCAAAATCCTGATGGAAAAGGGACCTTCTCTGGTGCTGGTAACGCTGGGAGAGAGGGGAGCATTCTACCGTAACCGAACCCACGCGCAGCTGATTCCTACATACCCTGTGAAAGCTATCGATACGACAGGATCAGGGGATGCGTTTGTCGGCGCAATGCTCTGGTCGTTGAAAGACCTGCCTGAAGAGGAATTATTCCTTGGTGACCTGAGCCAAATAGTGGACTTTGCAAATGCCGCAGGAAGCCTCACTGCAACGAGGGGCGGCGCAATTCCAGCATTGCCATCCATAGAGGAAATCCAGGTCTGCCGTCAGAAAAAAATAGGAATTTTGTAGTTTAAGCGGCTCATGGGTTTCTTAGGTTCATCCAATGAATTAATGCATTCATATGATACTGAGATAGGCTCCCTACTCAGTTCATGCATTCTTGAAAATCCCCAGAACTTCATCTTCTTCCCGGATGAAGCTCTGGGGATTATTTCGTTTTGGAATGAATGCCCACAAACCATTTCCCATTTGTGGGTACTCATTTCAAAGCGGGCTGAGATTCCAAAGGGATGGCAATTCCTTTTGCTCAGGGTTGCCCGGCATTGCTGCCGAGCATAAAGAAAGCACCGACCAGATTTCTCTGACCGATGCTAATAAACTGCTATTCTATTGAGATTTACAAATTTCGATTTGTACTTATTTCTTAAACAGCTCAGAATGTGAAGCAAGGCGAAAAAGCATCAAAACAAGAACATCTCCACGAATCTCATAAATAAGCAGCCAGTCCGGTTCGATGTGACATTCACGAGTACCTTTGTAGTTTCCTGTAAGGTCATGATCCCTGTGTTTTGCATCCAGCGTACCGCCATTCGCCAGAATATCGATTACCTCAAACAGCTTATCCAGATTCTTATTTTGCTTTTTGGCAAGCTTCAAATCCTTTTTAAACTGATTGGTAAACTACGCATCATATTTCATACTTCAAGTGCCGCCTTCAAAGCATCCATATTGGAATATCTCGGTGCAGAAGGATCAGACAGCATTTTCCGTCCTTCCTCAATCGCAGCGGTTGTAGTATTATTCGGTACTTCCAGTTTTAATTCAAAAGGAATACCATGCTCACGGATAGCGGTTCTCAGGAACATATTTACAGCAGTTGTCATATTCAGACCAAGTTCATTGAAGATTTCCTCCGCCTGATCCTTGATTGCCTTGTCTATACGAATATTTAAATTAGTTGTTGCCATACAAAACACCTCCATTCAAGTATAGTATACTCAAAAACACGTCTAATATCAACACATTGTCATTATAAAAGATGCATAAATTCTGTTAAAGGTGAATTGAAAGAAGATGAAATTTAAATGGTTAAATGAAAGTGAAATAATGATGGAGGGGGATAAAATAGAAGCGGATTTACCGTTAATTATAGACAATATCCGTGCAGGTATGGGAGTTGGACTATTGTTCCCGGTCACTTTATTAATCGTTCTTTTTATTTTTGCAAGGCAAAAAAATAATAAATGAAATCTTTTTCCCCAAAGTGGAAAAAAGTCTGAGAATAGCCAACGGCGGTACAGGCTTAAGGAGCCGAGCGGGAAGCTTGCGAAATTTTTTATAGATGAAATTCTGCAGGAAACCATGTATAATAGAGATACTGGATCAGCGAAAAATAAAACGAATGAGGGAATTTGGGGTATGGAAGGAAATTTAACAAAGGGGCCTATTATGAAGACCCTGGTGAAGCTCGCTGTCCCGATCATGGCATCGGCATTTCTGGGGACGCTTTACAACATTACGGACATGGCGTGGATCGGCCTTCTGGGATCAAAGGCAGTAGCGGGAGTCGGCGTCGGGGGAATGTTTACCTGGCTTTCGCAGGGGCTGGCGTCCATGGCGAGAATGGGCGGACAGGTTCAGGTGGCACAATGTATCGGGCGCGGAGACCGGGAAAAAGCCCACGGATTTGCCCAGGCTGCAGTGCAGCTTTCAGCGGCAATGGGAATCGCGTATGCGGTCCTCTGTCTCATATTTGTCAATCAGATGGTAGGATTTTTCAGACTTGAGGATGTGGAGGCCCAGGCGGCAGCGCTGGCTTACACAAAGATCGCCTGCGGACTGATTGTATTTTCATTTTTGACATTGACACTCACGGGACTCTATACAGCTCAGGGAGACTCAAAAACGCCGTTTATGGCAAATCTTATCGGACTCATGACAAACATGATCCTGGATCCGGTCCTGATCCTCGGACCGGGGCCATTTCCGAGACTGGGTGTAACCGGGGCGGCGATCGCTACGGTGACGGCCCAGGCGATCGTGATGAGTATCATGATCCTTGGGATCATTGCGCGGAAGAAGGAGAATGTGTTAAAAGGAACCAGGCTTTTTGCGAAGATCCCGGCTGAATTTTTAAGGGGGATCTGCAGGATCGGAATTCCAACCGCGATTCAGGGCATGGCATACTGTGGAATTTCCATGATCCTGACGCGAATGGTGTCCGGATACGGTGCGGAGGCAGTGGCAACGCAGAGGGTCGGCGGTCAGATCGAATCGATCTCCTGGAATACGGCTGATGGCTTCGCGGCGGCGTTAAACGCGTTTGTGGCCCAGAACTATGGGGCAGGGGAGAGAGAACGCGTCCGGAAAGGATATCAGGTATCCTTGTGGACGGTCGGAATCTGGGGAGTGCTGGTCTCTGCCGTATTTATCTGTTTCCCAAATGCGATCGCGGATATCTTCTTTCATGAGCCGAAGGCGGTTGCGACAGCTGTGGGCTATCTCGTGATCATCGGATTCAGCGAGGCGTTTATGTGCGTGGAGCTGACGACGATCGGAGCACTGTCGGGACTCGGAAGAACGAGACTCTGCAGCGTGATCAGTATTGTGCTCACGAGTGCCAGAATACCGCTTGCCATCGTTCTTAGCGGTATCATGGGGCTTGACGGAATCTGGTGGGCGCTTACGTCCACGTCGATCGTAAAGGGAATTATATTTACATGCACGTTTTTCTGGATCATGAGAGAAAAAAGCGCGTGAGCAGGCAGTGCGGCAGGATGAGCTGAGGCATGATTATAGAAAGGTTTCCTTTGCAGTGCCTGACGAATGAGGAGACGGAAGTCTTAGAAAGTTCTGGTATGAGGAAAACAGTATGGAACGGTTGATATTTCATGTGGATGTGAACAGCGCCTTCCTCTCCTGGGAGGCGGCGAAGCGTGTAAAGGAGGGGCTGCCGGATCTTCGGGAGATCCCGTCCTGTATCGGCGGGGACCCAAAGCTAAGGCGCAGCATCGTTGTGGCGAAATCGATCCCGGCGAAAAAATACGGGGTGACAACAGGGGAACCTGTGGCCCTGGCACTGCGGAAATGTCCGGATCTCGTGTGTGTGCCGGGTGATTTTGCGCTGTACCAGAGATGTTCCCGGGCGTTTAAGGAGATCTGCGCATCCTATGCGCCTGCGATGGAGTCCTTTTCGATCGACGAGGTGTTTCTCGACATGACCGGTACCCATCTGATCTATCCGGATCCGGTGGTGGTGGCCCACGAGATCAAGGATAAGATCCGGGATGAGCTGGGCTTTACGGTGAATGTCGGGATCGGAACGAATAAGCTGTTAGCGAAGATGGCATCGGATTTTGAAAAGCCGGATAAGGTTCATACGCTTTTTCCGCCTGAGATCCCGAAAAAAATGTGGCCGCTTCCGGTGCGGGATCTTCTGTTCCTTGGAAAGGCATCGGAGCAGAGACTTTTACAGGAAGGAATTAAGACCATCGGAGATATGGCGCGGAGCGGGGAAGCTGAGCTTAAGCGGATCCTGGGAGAAAAGGCCGGGCATCAGCTTTACCGGTATGCCAACGGTATCGACGATTCCCCGGTGCGTGCGGAGCGGGAGGAAGCGAAGGGCTACAGCGCGGAGACGACCGTGGAAGAGGATCTTGTGACGTATGAGCAGGCACTGGCGCTTCTGCTTGCCCAGTGTGATGTGGTGGCTGCAAGGATGCGCAGAGACGGGAAAAAGTGCAGCTGTGTGGCGGTGACCTATCGGACACTGGATTTTAAGACGAGGTCACATCAGAGAGCTTTTGAGGATCCCACGGATGTGACGGATGAGATCTTTGCGCAGGTGAAAAAACTGTTATATGAATGTTGGAAGTGTGAGCCTCTGCGACTGATCGGAATGGCGCTGACAGATCTTACAACGGATGATTTCAGACAGATCTCCCTGTTTGAGAATCCTGATGAACGGGAAAAACAGAAGAAAGCAGATGAGGCGTTCGACGATATCCGCAGGCGTTTTGGAAATGGAATGATCGTCCGGGGCAGTACGATGAGTACGGCCGGGAAGGTTGCGAGAAAGGCGAAAGCTCAGATGGATCAGGACGTGCGGATAAAGAAGGAAAAAGAAAAATAGGAAATTCTTTACTTGCAAATTTTCGAAGATGCGCTATAATAAGTCTTACAAAAAACAGGGGAGCTCGTTGGCGGGCTGAGAGGAAGTAATCGAACTTCGACCCTTTAACCTGATGCGGATAATGCCGCCGTAGGAAGTCATGATGTGAATTTTTACAGGGGACATGCCGCGATGGGTGTCTCCTGTTTTTATGTCATCTGACTTAAAAAGTTCGGGATTATTGTGTTTCCGAAACAGGTGGCAGAAAAAAAGTAACAAAAACCATACTTTGGGAAAGGAGGAAACGGGATCCGCCAGCAGGCGGCGGGCCGAGGGGGAGCGCCCTGGGCCATGTATGAGATCAGCGATGGGAAGCCGTGTTCCGGCGTGAGAGGATGCCAGTAAGCATCGACCGCCTTCCATACAGTGATCCGGAGAGGGGAACTGTACATTTTTATGTGGAGTACATGGTACTTCGCCTGTGGAAGCGCTGTTGTCGTACAGACGTTTCCTAAAAATGCAGCTGCGCAGGGAAGCTTTGCGGCTGCGGAAAATTTTCAAAGGAGGAATGTGTGACGGTCCGAAGGAAGGACCGGTCACGCGGAATAAAACATGAAACAGACAAATACGAAAAAATTAGCGGTGGCAGCCGTTTTCTGTGCTGTCGCAGTGGCAGGAAGCTTATTTTCATTCCCGGTATTCGGGAGCAAGTGTTCCCCGGTACAGCATATGGTGAATATTCTCTGTGCAGTCCTCTTAGGACCGGGATACGGACTGGGTGCGGCATTCGCGGCGGCGCTGATCCGGAATCTTCTGGGACTTGGAAGCCTGATGGCATTCCCGGGCAGTATGTTCGGCGCGCTGATCTGCGGGCTTGTGTATCAGAAGACACAGAATATTCCGGCGACACTGATCGGTGAGGTATTTGGAACATCTGTTCTTGGCGGACTTACGGCCTATCCGGTAGCGGTCTTTCTTATGGGAAAGAGCGCGGCAGGTCTGGCATTTTACGCATATGTGATCCCGTTCCTTGTTTCAACTGCGGGAGGTGCAGTGATCAGCGGTGTGCTGATCTACAGCTTAAAGAAAGCCAATATCCTTGCAGGGATGCAGGAAGCAATGGGACAGTAGAGGAGAGAGAAGCATGTTAAAACAGATGTTTGATCAGGTGCGGGAGAAGAGCCCGCTGATCCACAATATTACGAACTATGTGACGGTCAATGACTGCGCAAATATGGTTCTGGCCTGCGGGGCTTCCCCGATCATGGCGGACGACAAGGAGGAGGTCGCGGAGATCCAGACGATCTGCGCAGGCCTCAATATCAATATCGGTACGCTGAACAGCCGTACCATCGAGTCCATGAAGATCGCGGGAATGCGGGCCAATGAGCTGGGACATCCGGCAGTGCTGGATCCGGTGGGCGTCGGAGCATCGACACTCCGGACATCGACGGCAAATGAACTCTTAAAAACGGTAAAATTCACCGTGATCCGCGGAAATATCTCTGAGATCAAGACGCTTGCAGTGGGAACAGGGACCACAAAGGGCGTGGATGCGGATATCGCAGACCGTGTAACCGAAGAGAACCTTGATGAGGTGGTGGCATTCGTGAAGAAATTTGCGGAGAGGACAGGGGCTGTGATCGCGGTCACAGGCGCTATTGATATCGTGGTGGACGCAAAAAAAGCGTACTGCATCTACAATGGCCATCCGATGATGTCCTCCATCACGGGAACCGGTTGCCAGCTTTCTGCTCTTACAGCCGCATTTGTGACTGCAAATCAGGATCATCCGCTCGAGGCGGCAGCAGCGGCAGTCTGCGCCATGGGACTCGCGGGGGAGATCGCCCATAAACGGCTGACACCGCAGGACGGGAACGCAACATACCGGAATTATATTATCGACGCGATCTGTCATATGGACGGGGATGAGCTGGAGCACGGGGCGAAGTTTGAAGTAAAATAGGACTTGAAATTATGCCGATGCCCACATATACTGTGTATAGTATTTCAGACAGAAGGAAATGAACAGCATGGTCATTGATGAAGAACTTTACAGACAGTATCTGCGCGGCGATGAAGCAGGACTTGAGGCTTTAATGAGAAAATACGGTAACCCGCTGACCCTATACATCAATGGCTATCTGCATGATGTCCACGAAGCGGAGGACCTGATGATCGAAGTCTTTTCCTATCTGTTCACAAAAAAGCCACGCATCCGGGACGGCGGTCTTAAGGCTTACCTGTATAAAGCAGCGCGGCACATGGCTTTGCGCCATAAAAGCAGACATCGGCTTTTCTTCAGCCTCGATGACCTGACGGAAGAGCCGGATGGAAAGACGTTGGTGGAAGAGGTCATTCGGACAAAGGAACGGGATCAGATCCTGCATATCTGTATGGATGAGCTGAAGGCGGATTACCGGGAAGCTCTTTATCTAACCTATTTTGAGGGAATGAGCTATCGGCAGGCCGCTGAGGTCATGGGAAAAAGTGAGAAGCAGATCACCAATATGGTATACCGGGGAAAAGCGCGTCTGCGTGGATTACTGGAGCGGGAGGGAATTACCAATGCGAAGTAATGAGGAACGGATCTCGGAAGTAAAACGTCGTATTGCGGAAAAAGAATACAAAAAAAGACTGCGGAGAGAATGGGCTGCAGCAGTTTGCTGCGTGGCCGCATGTCTTGCGGTGATCGTAGGTGTTTCCCTTTCCATGCCTGATACTGTCAGCCGGATCGAGAAGGGAACTTCCTCTGGCTTGGAAACAGCGGCGACGATGTTAGGCGGCAGCACCGCACTTGGATATATCGTGGTCGGACTGCTCGCTTTTGTTCTCGGCGTGTGCGTGACAGTGTTATGTTTCCGCATCCGTAGACTGAACGAAGAAGAACAGACAGGGGAGCAAAAGGGGGAAAATGCAGATGGAAGTCATCAGTAACCTCTTGCAAGCCGCGGTTACCCTGCTGGGCTTTTTCCTGGGCGGTATCCGGTATCTGAAAAGCCGGAAACAGGAGTATTTCCTGCTGACCTGCTTTTATGGCTGTTTCTTCCTTGGATCCTTCTACTGGACGATGTATCTGCTCTTATTTTCCAAAACACCGCAGGTCTTTTATGTGTCAGAGTTCGGCTGGGTAGCAAGTGTCATTTTCCTTTCCATGCTGCAATACGCGCTTTCTTCGGCAGAAGAAAGGAGATTTCCGTGCAGGAAGGCCCTGAGTGCCGTCCTGATCGGTGTTCCGCTGTGCATGTTTTACTGCACATTTGGAGATATCCTCTCCAATCTGCTCTGGTGCGGTATGATGATCATTGTTTCCTGTTTTTCTATCCGGGGACTTGCCTATGCCAGAAGGCAGAGGGGAACTGCAAATAGTATGAAATATTTTCATATCTGTGTCCTTTGCTATGTGACATTAGAATATGCCCTCTGGACTTCCGGCTGCTTCTGGCCGGGAGATTCCATTTTCAGCCCATACTGCTGGTTTGATCTTCTGCTGGCAGGCTGCTTGCTCGCTTTGCTGCCGGCAATGGGAAAGGCGGTGCAGGAATGACGTATATTGAAAATGTTTTTATCTGTATGGCATCGCCGTTACTGATCGCCGCCCTGTGCATGGGAAAACGGCAGACAAAATTCTTTCTGTTCTGCCTTGCAGGAATGGGGGCGTGTCTTCTTTCCGCTTATATCAATACCTTTTTCGCTGCACTTTATGGTGCGGATACCTTTGCCGCCACTGCGGAGATCGCCCCGGTGGTGGAGGAGGTCATGAAGCTTCTGCCTTTGCTCTTTTATCTTCTGATATTTGAGCCAAAGACGGAACAGATCAAAATCTCCGCTGTGATCACAGCTCTTTCCTTTGCCACCTTTGAAAATATCTGCTACCTGATCCAAAATGGAGCCGGACATTTTTCCTTTATTTTTTTCCGGGGGATCGGAACAGGAGCGATGCATGTGATCTGCGGAGCCATTGTAGGCGGAGGTCTCGCGTATGTGTGGCAGCGGACCTGGCTGAAGATTGCCGGAACCTGCGGTCTGCTGGGAGCAGCCATCACGGTTCACGCGATCTATAATCTGTTGATCGCTTACGGCGGCGCAGTGCAGTATATTGCCTATCTTCTGCCTGTAGTGATTTTGGCAGCGGGAAAGCTGATTGCCCGCCGTCTGACACCGTAATATAACTTTATTTTGTGATTTTTGGGAGCTGTTTTTACGCAGCTCTCATTTTTTTTGAAAAATCTGCTTCCCGGGTGAGAGTTTTTCCGTATTTTTGTACCTATATAAGTGAAAGACACTTAAGCTGAGTTTTCAGAAAGGAGGTTTTGTGTGCATGTACGATACACAAAAGCGTGTTGCGCTGGCAAAAGAGCGGATAGCGGAATCTCGCCGCCGACAGGCGCGGCGAAGCATTCGCAGTCTGTCTGTACTGTGCGCTCTGCTGTTTTTGTCTCTTCTGGGAACGGTAGGTACGGTGCAGAGCCAGCCGATGGATGCCGCGGGAATGTACGGGGCGATCCTGCTGCATGAGGGTGTGGGCGGATATGTTCTGGAAGCGGTCATTTCCTTTACCGCGGCAGTTGTGCTCACTGTTTTATATATCAAATTCAGAAATAGGAAACAGATACCATAGAAATGGGGGAAAAATCAATGAGAAAGCCAGAGAAACAAAAGAAACCAAGAGAACGGATCTATGCGGCACTGCTCTGCATCTGTACGATGCTTTCTTTAGTTTCTGTGCCTGTATTGGCGGCAGAAATGAGAAAAGGAGCGGGCAGCCATAAACATACCCCGGAGTGTTATACGTGGATGGAAAAATGTGTCCATGAACATACGCCGGAATGTTATCCGCAGAAGGAGATAACGGAATCTGCAGCCACCTCATCTGATGCGGTGGAGGCCACCGAGTGCTGCCATGTATGCAGTGAGGAAAGCGGCTGCATCACAAAAGAATTAAATTGTCATTATGACAGCGAAAGCACTCCAATCACAGCGAAAGCGCTTATGAAAAATAAAGCGATCGCCACCCGGTCCAATGCGCGGAAAGTCTCTTCTATCGATCGCGCACAGGATCTGATCGATGCTTTGCCGGACGTAACAGATATCAATAACGATAACCTCGAGGAGGTAAGACTTCAGTTTAAAGCTGTTGAGGACGCAATGATACAGCTTTCCGTTGAGGACTCGGTCATACTTGATATCGCTCGCTATCTGAAGGTTGCGGCTGTGCTGTATGGACCGTTTCCTGACATCCAGAATCCTATCCTCGGCACAGATATTAAATGGACGATCAGCAGAGACAATAAGACCATTACGATATCCGGTAAAGGGGAAATGCCTGATTTCGACAAAACTAGTCCCGGTGAAAGATGTCCCTGGGAGGACAAAAAGTCTAAGATTAACAAGGTGGTCATAGAGGAAGGAGTGACAACGATTGGAAAACATGCATTTAGTGGATGCATAGCACTCAATGAGGTGCAAATTCCAAAAACAGTCAAAACAATAGGGATTGCCGCTTTTCAGGGCTGTAACACCCTCAGGCAAATTGATATTCCCAATAGTGTCAAAGATGTGAGGGGCTTCGCATTTTATGATTGCCCGCAACTTGGGCAAGTTCACACCCATTGGAAAGATCCGGAAGAAGCAGAATTGTCATTGGCATTTTATCTGCCCGGTAAATCATGGCCGGAGAATCTGACGATATATGTTCCTGACGCGTATAAAGACAAATTTGCAGCTGCATGGATAAACTGGAAGGTAAAGGGCGAAACTTACACAGTCTCTTTTGATGGAGGCAGAGCATCGGGACGTATGGAGTCAGTGGAAGGCATATCCGGGGATTACGTTCTTCCGGAGTCTGGTTTTTCATATCAATCAGCGATTTTTGATTACTGGGCGTTGGATAATCCTGATGGAAAGAAAGCGGGCTGCCCGGGAGAAGCCTTTCCTGTTACGGAGAATGTGGTGTTTTATGCCAGCTGGAGCCTTGTGATCGTGATACCGGAGCCAGAAAATCCGGTTGTGTGTATTCACGCATGGGGCGAATGGCAGAGCGATGCCGGAAAACATTGGAAGAAATGCATCCACTGTGAGGTAAGTGATATCATGGAAGATCACTCCGGCGGAACAGCCACCTGCAAAGACCAGGCGGTGTGTTCTGTCTGCGGCGCGGCTTATGGGGAGCTGAATCCAGATCACCACACGGGCGGCACCGAGGTGCGCGGCAGAGTTGAGGCCACCGCCAGCGCAGATGGCTATACGGGGGACACCTATTGTAAGGGCTGTGGTATCAGAATTGCGGCAGGACAGGTGGTACCGAAGGATCCGGCGTCCCCGACGACCCCGACAACACCGACGACACCGACGACACCGACAACACCGACGACCCCGACGACACCGACGACCCCGACGACCCCGACGACACCGACAATCCCGACAACCCCGACGATTCCAACGACACCGACGATCCCGAAAAAGGACAGCAGCAGTTCCGGCGGCAGCGGCGATACCTCCAGCTATACGCTGAACTTTCATGCGAACGGTGGCGGCGGCATAAGTACAATCGGGGGAACCTACGGTAAGATGATCAGACTTTCCGATCATATACCGACCCGTGAGGGCTATGATTTTACCGGCTGGTATTCCGATCAGGAATTGACACAGAGGATCACGGAACTCAGGCTGATCGGAAACAGGACGGTTTACGCCGGGTGGATAAAGAGCGATCCACACGCAGGGGCGAATCCATTTACGGATATGTATGGAAATGATCGGTTTTATAAGGATGTGATGTTTGTCTATGAAAAGGGATTGATGTCAGGTACCAGTGCGGTGACATTTGCACCGAACACCAATATCACCCGTGCCCAGATCGCGGTGATCTTCTACCGTATGGCGGGCAGCCCTGCCGTTGAGGGAAAGAACCACTTTACGGATGTTGAGTACGGTCCCGGTACCGTAGGGTTTTACGATGCGGTAACCTGGGCGCAGCAAAACGGTATTATGGGAGACTCTGACGGCAAGAAATTTGGTCCGGATGATCCTGTTACGCGCGAACAGCTTGCATCGATCTTTTATCGCTACGCACAGCTCAGGGGATATGATACCACACAGAGTGGCATGGCAGCCGGCAGCGATCTTCTTGATCTGAAGGGCACGGTTACCCGCGCTGAGACTGCGGAGATGTTCCATCAATTTGTAGAAAAACAGGGACTGAAACCTGTTGCTGCGTCGACAGGTGCGACAGAATGGGTGAAACCGGCGAGTTGAGGCGATACATCGGGCTGACTATCCGGTAAAAGGTGGAACCTGAGCACAGGCGGCTGATGACCTGTGTGTCCGGGTCAAAAAATGAATAAAAGACCTTTTGACATCGTTTGTTATTTTGTGTCAAAAGGTCTTTTTACTATTTATAAAATCTATGTAGTTCATGCTGGACATCAGTTGTAGAAAGCATATTTCTGGGCAGGATGGAATTTCTGCAAACAGTCCTAAAAAGAGATGAAAGAGCAGGGATTTATTTTATCTGCGTGAAGACAGAATATCCACACCCCACACAAGCAGAATCAGTCCCAAAAGGATCGCTCCAGCCTTATTCCAGTCGTACTGGTTCATCGCGAAGATAAGCGGTGCGCCGATCCCGCCTGCGCCCACGAGTCCGAGAACGGACGCCTCACGGATATTGACGTCAAAGCGGTAGAGGACGGCGGAGCAGAATGCCGGAGCGATCTGCGGGAGAACGCTGTGGCAGACGGCTGGAACCGGGTGGACACCCATGGCGAGGAGCGCCCGGTACGGGCCGGGATCGATGGCCTCCAGACATTCGGTGAAGCGCTTTGTGAGAAGTCCGATGCTGCAGACGGCTAACGTCAGGACACCTGTGAAGGCGCCGGGACCGGAGACCCGGATAAAGATCAGACCATAGATCAGAAACGGGATCGACCGGATCGCCATGATGATCAGGTTAAAGAAAAAAGCGGTCGGAGCAGGGACAAAGCGTCTTGTGTTGAGAAAGGCAAGGGGTGCAGCAAGGAAAGCACCGATGGATGTTCCGACGATAGCGATGCAGATGGTCTCAAGGAGAAGGTAGATGAGCCCGTCTTTCTCTGTGGAGAAAAAGAAGATCCAGTCCGGATGCGTGAGTCCGGCTGCCATACTTTTTAAGGCAGCGGCACTTGTCCTTGAAAAATCCGGCGGGGTCTGGGCCGCGAGGCAGAAGAGGAAGAGGGCAGTGGAACCGAAAAGGATCATCCGTCCAGAGACACAGGCTTTTTTAGACAAGGCTTTGCTGCCTGAAAAAAGTTCTGTGATCTGTCCGCTGTGGATCACAGCTGTAAAATACCGGTTTGCGTACTCGATGACACAGACGGTGAGAAAGAGCAGCAGCAGGATCGCTCCGACTTTGTGGAATTCCCGCCAGGAGATCTTTTCGTTTAGGATCAGACCGATCCCGCCTGCCCCTACATATCCGAGGATAGAGCTGTGCCGCACATTCGTCTCAAAGAGGTACAGGGCGTTTGTCAGAAACGCGGGCAAAATCTCCGGCAGGACGGCATGGATAAATGCCGGGAAACGGGAGCAGCCCATAGAGATAAGGGCCTGATAGGGGGCTGTGTCCGTATGCTCCGCATCCTCGTAGGTGAGCTTAGTCATGATCGCAAAGGTGTAGAGCGTGATCGCGAAGGTTCCAGCAAAGGTTCCGAGTCCGAAGAGAAAGGTCGCGGCGAGCGCCAGGATCAGCGCCGGAAAAGACCGGAGTATCTGGATCAGGAGACGCAGCAAACGCCTTGCCCAGGACGGAAAATGCAGGGACACAGCGCCGAAAGGGGAAACGATCAGTGCCAGAGCGGATCCTGTCACGGTACCAGTAACGGACATCTGGACTGTGTAAAAGAGAGGCAGCAGGATCTTCGGAAAAAAGGAGAGATCCGGCCGCATCATGTCGGCCGCCAGATCTGAAAGATGGGAGCTCCTTGAAATAAAAAGAGCCGGATCACATCCGGTGAAGGACGCGGCGGCGTAAAAGCAGAGAAGGAAGAGGATCCAGCCGGCAGGTTTTATATATTTTTTTCGATTTCTGTACATGGATTGCTTCCTCCTCTGAAATGCTTCTTTGCAAGGATCCGTTGGGACGGATAAATGCATAAATAGCAGAGTTGTAACTATTCAGTACCTTCATAGTTACAAGCAAAAATCCATTCCAGATCGGCTGCGCCGATGGGATTTTTGCCTTCCAGCTTATGTTTTCTTACGGTCAGCGCAGCAAGTGCGCAGACCTACTGAACAGTTACGCAGAGTTCTTTTATTTGGGTTCATATTCATCACCTAAGATAGGTGGGCGTCTTCGAGACTGAGATAAATGTTTCTCAAGATTTCCTCATTCATTTCCGATGGCGTTCCATCAAAAACCACATTTCCGTCCTTCAGCCCGATGATCCGGTCGGAAAACTCCTGAGAAAATTCAAGGTTATGGCTGTTCATAAGAATCGTGACGCCATCCTTTTCCTGAATCTCCTTTAAAAGTGTCAGGATCTGCCGTCCGGTGACCGGATCCAAGGAGGCGGCGGGCTCATCAGCCAGCAGGATTTTTGGATGACGCATGAGGGCTCTCGCGATGGCGGCGCGCTGTTTCTGACCACCGGAGAGATTTTTTACCGGTTCTTCTGCTTTTTCCAAGAGTCCCACGCGGTCAAGAAATTTCAGTGCTTCTGCCCGGCGCTTTTTTCCGTAGATTCCGAACACAGCGGGGAAAAATCCCATATCCGGCAGACAGGCAGTGAGCACATTTGCAAGGCAGGTGGAATTTTCCACGAGACAGAAATCCTGATAGATGGTGCCGATGGATCTCTTTACATTCTTCCTGGCGGTTCCGGACATGGACGATATGTCGCTGCCATCAAAAAGGACAGCCCCGTCCCCCGGCGTCTCCATGCCGTTTAAGATCCGGAACAGGGTGGTTTTTCCAGCTCCGGACGGACCGATCACGGAGACGAACTCGCCCTGAGGGATGGTAAAGGTTACATGGTCCAGGGCGCGTGTCCCGTTTTTAAATTGTTTTCCAATGTTCTGAAGAACGATTTCCATGAAGATACCTGCCTTACAAATAATGAATCAGTAAAAAATTGGGATCTGTTTAGTTCATAGACTTTAACATTTCCTGTGCGGCGCGTTCCCCGTCATAGTTCGCGTCATCGCCCCACTCGTAGCCGACCTGACTGAAGACTTTGATGATGTCTTTGCCTTCATCAGTTCCTGCGATCTCGATGAAGGAATCACCGAGAGCCTGACGGAAGTCAGCGTCCTGCATGAGCTCGGAAGTTTTGCTGTATGCGATCATATCGTTGTAGATTCCCTCTGTGACGCCGATGATGCCTGTCTGCTTTACCATATCATCAGTGCCGCCGAATTTCTCTTTCCAGTCCGGCGCATATTTTGTGCGGATATGGCCGTAGGAGACCATGAGGTCTGCCTGTCCGGAGGCGAGGCGGGCGAGGGAGGTGGTGTAGGAATCAGACTGGACCGCATTTGCGAGGTCAGCGATGGTCTTTCCGTAGCGCTCGTTTAACCATAAGGACGGATAAATGTAGCCGGACGCGGAGGTCGGTCCCATGACTGCCCAGGTGGCGCTGTTTAAGTCATCCCAGGTAAGTTCCTCGCCGTTGTTGACTTTTGCTAAGAGCTCCTGACCTTTTTCACTCGGTCCTGCGAGAATGATGGAGCGGTAATATGTGCTCATTTTGTCTGTGTTTTCCTCGATGGTGCCGTCGTTCCATTCCTTCGGATCTTCGGAGTCCTTGTTGATGGCGTAGCGGAGAGCCGTGAGGAGAACGTCGCAGTCATCGGAGAACAGGACATAGTTTCCTCCGGAGATAAATCCGATATCAGCGCTTCCTGCGCTCAGTGCCTCACCGACAGCGGTGTAGCTTGTTCCGACGGTCATGTCGATGTCTTTGACATCGTAGCCTTTTTCAAGCAGTGTCTCTTTTAAAAGGTTCTCTAACGGCTCTGTTGCTGTCGTGATCGTATCTGCGTCCGCGTACGGGGAGAAAGCGATCTTTAAGGAATCGATGGATTTTGTCTCTGCGGAAGCGGTTGCTTCAGAAGTGCTTTCCGCAGAAGCGGCAGCTGTGGTCTCCCCTGTGGAAGCAGCCGGTGCGTCCGTTTTGGAAGAACATCCTGCAGTGAGTCCGAGGCAGAGTGCCAGGGAGAGAGCCGGTACAACAAATTTTCTCATAATATAATACCTCCATAGCCCGTCAGGGCAGAATATATTTTCTGCTGAAAGAATGGGACACCGGGAAATACGGTGAAATAGTTTCAATATCCGCTAATGGGCAGGATCCTGTGAGAGCGTGATCGTTCCGGATAAAATGAAATAGAACGCGTTCAGCTGCCATGAATCCGGAAGAAACAGGCGGATAAAGAAAAAGGCATGCTTTCTGCAGCATGCCGTAAAAATGACTTTCAGGCAGAATGCTGACAAGCCGCGGACATGGATCCGCGGCATGGGACGGTCGATCCTTTCTGGGATCCTCTCAGCCCGGAACACGGGCTCCCTCGCAATCTGGTCTTCGTCATCAAGTAATTGAATTGACCGCAGCATCAGGGCGCTCCCCCTCATGCTGCATTCCGTTAACCGATTTGGATTGTAGCACAGGAGGCGGAAAAAGGCAAGAGAGGAAATTTCTGAAAGGCCGCCGGGAAAAAGCGATGGGCGGGGAACACAAGGCTGTAAGCAGGCTGCACGGAATACATGAAAAATATCGATGGATCCATGCAAAATCCGCAGTCTTAAAATCATGTACGAAACCGGGTGCAAACTTGACTTTTCCGCGCGGAAAGTATATAGTAAGTCTTGTCAGAAAAAAGAAAATAAACAGACCGGGGAGCCTGACGGATCAGGCTGAGAGTTGGCTGCATCGCCAAGACCCGTATACCTGATTTGGATCATGCCAACGTAGGAAGCTGCTGAAGAGAAAGAGTAGAAGTGGAGATACCTGCGGGTGTCTCCTTTTTTTACGCGAACAACGAGCCAAAGTCCGCGCTTGCGCGAGACCTTGGCGACTGTCGCGATAACAAGGGGAAACTCGCGAAGCGTGTTTTCACTTGTTATAACAGGAAATTCCGGGGAATTCCCTGTTACACAAAAGGTACTGACGTGCCAATGCTGTGCACTCGCGCGAAGATGTAGATCGTCGCAAGCGGCCGCGCGAGGCGTGGGAATGTGCCAAGGCGCGTTTCATGTATTGTAGGAGGTAGAAGATATGAACTGCAGACCGGAAGATATGCTGCTCTACGCGGTGACAGACCGCGCGTGGTTAAATGGCGAGACTCTGGAGAGCCAGGTGGAAAAGGCTTTAAAGGGAGGAGCAACATTCGTTCAGCTGAGGGAAAAAGAGCTGGATGAGGAGATGTTTTTAGAAGAGGCGAAGAAGATCAAAAAGCTCTGTGCCGAATATCATGTTCCCTTTGTGATCAACGACAACGTGGATATCGCCCTTAAGGTGGACGCGGACGGCGTTCATGTGGGACAGAGCGATATGGAAGCGGGAAAAGTGAGAGAAAAGCTGGGACCGGATAAGATCATCGGTGTTTCCTGTAAGAATGTGGAGCAGGCGCTTCTCGCGAAAAAGCACGGGGCGGATTACCTCGGCGTCGGAGCGATGTATCCGACAGGAACAAAAAAGGACGCAACAGCGGTGACACCGGAGGCGCTTTCTGCGATCTGTCAGGCGGTGGATATCCCGGTAGTCGCCATCGGCGGGATCAATAAGGAACGCATAGAGCCCCTTAAGGGAACCGGTGTGGATGGTGTCGCAGTCGTCAGCGCGATCTTTGCGGCAGAGGATATTGAGAAGGCGACACGAGAACTGAAAGAGGCGGTAAGAGAAATCTTATAATATAATTTTTTAAACACTACATTCAAACAAGCCAATAAGCCAGAAGAAAAATACTACTTGCCTGAAAATATGAATTTTAAATTCACAGAGCAGCAATTTTCCCTCTGGGTTTTGGAATAGATCAAGCGGAAAACATTTCCGCGGCGGCACATTGGGGGCACCACCTTGCGTCGCCTAATAAAAAGTTATTGATGCCTGAAAGGAGTTTTTATGATGAAGACAGCATTAACGATCGCTGGAAGCGATTCCAGCGGAGGCGCCGGCATCCAGGCCGATTTAAAGACGATGATCGCAAACGGAGTATACGGAATGAGCGCGATCACAGCACTGACGGCCCAGAACACGACCGGCGTCCAGGGGATTTTCGAGGTAACACCGGAATTCCTGGAACAGGAGATCGACAGCGTATTTACGGACATCCGTCCGGACGCGGTAAAGATCGGAATGGTTTCTTCTGCGGGACTGATCAAGTCCATCGCAAAGAAGCTTCATGAACACAAAGCAGAAAATATCGTTGTGGACCCGGTCATGGTGGCGACAAGCGGATCAAAGCTGATCAGCGACGATGCCATCGGCACATTAAAGGAATACCTGTTTCCGATGGCGGCAGTCCTGACCCCGAATATCCCGGAGACAGAGGTTTTATCAGGGATGGAAGTAAAGTCCGCCGAGGACATGATCGCGGCGGCAAAACAGATCAGTGAGACCTATCACTGCGCGGTCCTCTGCAAGGGCGGTCATCAGTTGAATGATGCCAACGACCTGTTATACCGCGACGGCAGCTACCGCTGGTTCAACGGTAAGCGTATCGACAACCCGAACACCCACGGAACCGGCTGCACCTTATCGAGCGCCATCGCCTCCAATCTGGCGAAGGGTTATGATCTCGATACGGCGGTGGAACGCGCAAAGGCTTACATCTCCGGAGCGCTGGCAGCCATGCTGGATCTCGGACATGGATCCGGACCGATGGACCATGGATTTGATTTTCGCGGAAAAGGATTTGCGGAGGAACAGGCATGACGATGACAGAACGCCTTTTAGAGGCAACAAAGGAGATCTGGGACGGCTATAACGAGACGCCTTTTGTAAAGGGAATCGCGGACGGCAGTCTGGATCATGAAAAATTTAAATATTATATGATACAGGATTATCTGTATCTTCTTGACTATACAAAGGTATTTTCCATCGGCACGGCGAAGGCGAAAAACCTCGCCGCTATGCGCCTGTTCGCGGGTTATACCCATTCGATCCTGGACGGTGAGATGGATATCCACCGCGCGTACATGACGAGACTTGGAATCGCGAAGGAGGAGGCGGAGCAGACACCGGTCGCTCTTGATAATCTGTCCTATACCTCCTATATGCTTCGTGTCGCTTACGAGGAAGGAGAGGCGGAGGTCATGGCGGCGATCCTTTCCTGCGCGTTGAGCTATGAGTTTATCGCGAAGAAGATCCTTGCGGAGTATCCGGCTGCAGATAAGCATGAGTTCTATGGGGAATGGGTCAGCGGATATGCGTCCGATTCCTACCACGAGGACAATGAGGTGCTGGCAGACCTGATGAACCGCCTGACGGAGGACTATTCCGAGAAGCGGAAACAGCATCTCGTGGACATCTTTACAGCATGCTCCCGCTACGAGGCGGCATTCTGGGATATGGCATGGGAAATGAGGCAGTAGGATGCTGAAATTTGACAATGTAAGCTTTCAATATGATGTGGAAGATTTCTCCATCATTGACCACCTCTCCTTCGATGTACAGGACGGGGAATTCGTGTCCGTCATCGGCGCTTCCGGCTGTGGTAAGAGTACGATCTTCCGGCTTGTGAACAAGCTCCTTCTGCCGGCTTCCGGCGAGATCCTGGTGGACGGAGAGTCCATTGAGAGGAAGAGAAACTACTGTGGATACATGCCGCAGCAGGATCTTTTATTTCCATGGCGGACCGTGAGGGAGAATCTCCTGCTGCCGATGGAGATCCGGGGCGGATATTCGAAAACGGAGATGAGAGAGAAAGCGGACGCGGCGCTGGAATCGGTTGGTCTTAAGGACTGGGGTGACAAGATGCCGAAGGAGCTTTCCGGCGGCATGCGCCAGAGAGCGGCGTTTGCGAGAACGGTGCTCACGGGTTCCGACCTTCTGCTCCTCGATGAGCC
Source organism: Clostridium sp. MCC344 (assembly GCF_018785365.1). Lineage (NCBI taxonomy): Bacteria > Bacillati > Bacillota > Clostridia > Eubacteriales > Clostridiaceae > Clostridium > Clostridium sp. MCC344. Next base: position 258,571 of record NZ_WQPQ01000056.1, read on the forward strand.
ATTTTCAGCCCTCGATTACCTGACGAGGATCTCCATGCGGGAATGGCTTTTAGAGCAGTGGGAGAGGGAGAAAAAGACAGTCCTTTTTATCACGCACGATGTGGAGGAAGCGGTCTTTTTGTCCAGCCGGATCCTGGTTGTAGAGGAATCACCGATCACCCATCTGCGGTCCATTGATGTTCCGGCAGAATATCCGAGATCCAGAGACGAGCTTCGGAAACCGGAGATACTGTCCCTGAAGGAGGAGCTGATCGGTATGCTGAGGAAGGAGACGTCATGAGTAAGAAGATGAAGAAGTATCATGCGCGGGTTCCTTCCGGGGCTTCGCGCGGACAGACCCATAATTTTCTGAGTACGAATCTTCCGGCGGCGATTCTGGTGGCAGCTCTGCTGATCATCTGGCAGGCGGCGGCTATGGGAATCGACGCGGCGTATATCCTGCCGTCACCGACTCAGGTGGTGGTACGGCTCTGGGAGCTTAGAGGTCCGTTATTTAAGGCACACCTTCCGGCAACGATGTCGGTGGTGGGGATCGGACTTCTGATCTCCATTATTCTTGGCCTTGGTCTGGCCGTTCTGATGGATGCCAGCGAGACAGCGGAAAAGGCACTTTATCCGCTTATCATCGCGTCCCAGACGATCCCGACGACAGCTCTGGCACCGCTTTTTGTACTCTGGTTCGGATATACGATCTGGAGCAAGGTGCTTGTGACGGTGCTGATCACATTTTTCCCGATCACGATCACGGTATTCGACGGATTTAAGTCGGTGAAGACGGAGATGGAAGAGCTCTTGTTTACCTTTGGCGCGGATAAACGCCAGATTTTTATGAAGTTAAAGGTTCCGGCTGTCCTGCCCTGCTTTTTCTCAGCGATCAAGATGGCGGTCCCGTTATCGATCATCGGAGCGGCCATCGGTGAATGGCTGGGAGCTCAGAGCGGACTTGGATACTTCAGCAGGAGGATGATGACACAGCTTGATGGAGCCGGAGTGTTCGCACCGATCTTATTGTTATCGGTGGCAGCGATGGCGGCTGTCTGGGTGGTCACACTGCTTGAAAAACGGATCATTCACTGGAGAAATGAGTAGAAAACACAACATGAAATTCTGGCTGACCAGTGAAAGAACAGGAAAAATTATTTTGATAACGAAAGGAAATGACATGAAAAAAGGAATGAGAATCGCTGCAGCGGTGATGGCTGCGGCTTTCAGTATGACAGTACTTGCAGGATGCGGTAAGAGTGAGACAAAGACAGCGGAGACGACGGCAGCGGCTTCAGCGGACAACAGCAGCGCGGCAGAGACAACAGCAGCTTCCGGTGAAAAAAAGGATCTCCGTGAGGTCAACGTGGTATTGGACTGGTATCCGAACGCGATCCACACCTTTATCTACACCGCCATCGAGCGCGGATATTATGCGGAAGAGGGACTTGATGTGAAGGTCCGCTTCCCGGCAAACGCGAATGATGCTCTGGCTCTTGTCGCTGCCGGCAAGGCGGAGATCGGAATGTATTATCAGCAGGATGTGATCCAGGCGGTTGCAAATCAGGGAACGAAGATCAAGTCCATCGGTGCGATCGTGCAGTCTCCGTTGAGCATTGTACTTTCTTTAAAGGATAAGAATATTACAAGCCCGTCCGATCTTGTCGGAAAGACAGTTGGATACGGCGGAACAGCTCTCAGTGAGTCTATTGTGAAGACCATGATGGAGTATGTGGGCGCGGACGCGTCAGATGTAAATCTGATCGACGTTGGATTTGACCTGATGAGCTCCATGACTACCGGAAACGTGGATGCCACCATCGGCTGCCTTGTGAACCATGAGGTTCCGCAGCTGGAGGAAGAGGGCTTTGATGTCAATTATTTCATGGCAAACGGATATGGCATTCCGAATTATTATGAGGAAGTGTTCCTCGCAAATAATGAGATGATCGAGAGTGAGCCGGAGGTCTTAAAGGGCTTTTTACGTGCATCTGCAAAGGGCTTTGAGGACTTTAAGAAGGATCCGGACGGCTGCCTCGCGATCCTCATGAACAACCAGAATGAGGAGAATTTCCCGCTGACACAGAGCGTTGAGGAGAAATCCTGTGAGACTCTGCTGCCGCTTATGGAGACGGAGGATGTCCCGTTCCTGACACAGACGGAGGAGTGCTGGCAGGAGAACATCGACTGGATGCTTGAGAGTGGACTGATCGATCAGAAGGTTGAGGTTTCTGATGTGATGGTGGACCTCGGGGAGTAGGTTCCTTGGGGAAATCTTATAGGAATTGAGAAATACCGGGATGGCGGGGAGACTGCTGTTCCGGTATTTTTATGGTCTGAGTCAGGAAAAGAGAGAGTGGGTCAACTTGGCGGAAGTACGCGCAGGTCAGCTTCCGGCTCCTGGTGCTGTCGATTTCCAGGCGGTTCCTCTATGCTTGCAGAAAAATGCTAAGGGCGGAGAAAATGGGACGCAACTCGCTTCGCTCAGACAAGCGCCCCATTTCCTCCAACGCATTTTCCTGCGAGCCAAGAGGAAGCCAGGCCTGTAAATCAGGCACCCGGTTCCGGAGGCTGACCTGCGCTGGGGATTGAAGATTTAAGTAAAGATCTGGATGATGTATATAGTTGTTACTGTGGAAAAGAACGCTTGTTCATATGAAAGATATGTATTATAATTGAGGTTAGATAACGTTTTTTCGAAGAAAAAAGAGATGTCTGGATGGAGGAAAACTGTACTGTTTCGGTTTTTGAAAATCAGGCATCGCGTCCAGAGGCAGTCCTGTGCTGGATATTGACGAGATTAAATGGGAGGAAGGTTATGGCGGAACAGATGAAGAAGGAGAGGGCAAGGCGGCTGTTTTTGATCGCTTTCGTCCTGTTCACGTTTGCGAACGGATTTGGCGGCAGTATTATCTCGAACTATTTTAAGGGCGTGTATCAGGTGGACTCGGTGCAGAGGGGGCTTTTGGAGATCCCGAGGGAGCTGCCGGGAGTTGTGGGAGTGTTTGTGATCACGGCGCTGTCGGGATGTGGAAATCTGACGTTAGCGATGATCAGTTTCTGCCTGTACGCGGTGGGAATGTTTGTCCTTGGACTTTTATCTCCGGGATATCTCTTAATGCAGCTGTTTGTGTTTACCTATTCTCTCGGGGATCATATTGTCATGCCGGTCCGGGACGCGATCGCGATGGATCTCGCGGATGAGGGGAAGACGGGAACGTTTCTCGGAAAATACCGGGGATATGCGACGATGGGGTCCATGGCGGCATCGCTGCTTGTATTTATCGGGTTCCGGTACGGGGCGTTCTGGTTCCGGGCGGACAGATCGATCGTTCCGTCGTTCTGCGTGTCACTTGTAGTCGTTGCGGCGGCGTTATTCTTCCTGTGGAGACTGAGAAGAGAGGTTCCGGCCCTTGATGTGCGGAAGCATGATGAGAAGAAAAAAGGACTGCCGCTTAAGAAGAAATACATTCCTTATTATATCGTTACGGGTGTTTATGGTTTCCAGAAACGGATGCGTCTGGTGTTTGCACCGTGGATCATTATCGAGCTTCTTGCGATGGGGGCAGATACGGTGGCGCTTCTTGGAATCGCGGCGCATTTTGGCAGCAGTATGATTGCTCCGCAGATCGGAAAATTTCTTGACCGGTATGGTGTGAAAAAGGGACTTGTTCTGGAGAGTGTGACGATCGGGGCGATCTTTCTGTATGCGGCCTGGGCAGTCCATGGGATCACGTCAGGTGTGTTTACGGGGAGAGTGGAGCAGATCTTTGCGTTCACGGCATATATTTTTATTATGATCGCAGATCATTTTAACGCGGTCCATGTGATGTTGATGAAAAAACTCAGCGACTCTCCGGCGGACGTGATGGAGAACCTGTCGTTCGGCCTGAGTGTGGATCATGTGCTGGCCGTGACGGTCTCCGGGCTTTTAGGAGCTGTCTGGAAGTTTGTCGGTCCGGAGTGGGTGTTTGTATTGGGAGCAGCGGTCTGCCTGGTGCATTTCGGGGTGGCTGTGTGGCTTGGAAAGAGAGCAAATTAGATTTCCATTTTTGCAAAGAAGTTTTGGGAGAACGTGGTATGATAGATTCAGAAACTTGGAAATCATGTGACAGGTAAAGAAACTGCGGAATGACTGCTGCAGAGGATATATTTGGGAGGAACGAGGATATGATCTTTGTATCACACTATGATTCACCGCTTGGAATCCTTTATCTGGCGGCGGATGAAGAAGCGTTAAAGGGAGTCTGGTTTGAGGGGCAGAAATATTTTGCTTCCGGGTTAAAAGAGAACGGGACAGAGGAGAAGGAAACTCCTGTCTTGAAGAGGACGAGAGAGTGGCTGGATCTTTATTTCGCAGGGAAAGATCCGGAGTTTCTTCCACCGCTGGCGCCGGACGGATCAGAATTCCGGAAAGAGGTCTGGAAGCTCCTGCTTACGATCCCATACGGGAAGACGATGACTTACGGAGAAATCGGCAGAAAAATTGCTGAGATGACAGGAAAAAAGCACATGTCCGCTCAGGCCGTCGGAGGCGCGGTCGGCCACAATCCGATCTCGATCCTGATTCCATGCCACCGGGTGGTCGGAACAAACGGGAGCCTTACCGGGTATGCGGGCGGAATTGAGAAGAAGATCGGGCTTTTGAAACTGGAACAGACAGACATGTCCGGGATGTTTGTGCCGAAGAGAGGGACGGCGCTGTAGTTGAAAATAAAGTTGTAATTAGCTGCAAAGTAACGGAAGGAGCTGATATCATGGATGAATTTTTAAAACTGCCGGTTGGCATCGATAATTTTGAAAAGATCCGTCAAAATGGATTCTACTATGTCGATAAGACGAGCCTGATCGAGCAGCTCTTTTCGAGTTGGGGGGAAGTTAATTTATTTACCCGTCCGCGCCGTTTTGGAAAAACACTTAATATGAGTATGCTAAAGTACTTTTTTGAAATCGGGACGGACCGGTCGCTTTTTGATGGACTCCATATTTCATCAAATGAAAAGATATGTTCTGAACATATGGGAAAATATCCGGTGATCTTTCTTTCATTAAAAAATGCAGAAGGATTGAATTTTGATACAGCGAAATATCAGATGGTCGAACTCATTGCGAGGGAGGCAGAGCGGTTTCCTTTTTTGGCAAAGGACACAAATTTATCGGATCGTGACAGAGAAAAATATAGAGTGTTGACTGCATTTGCAGATGGGCATTATCAGATGAGTGATGATGTACTGTGCGGCTCTCTGCAGACGCTTTCCGAACTTCTGTATAAGCATTTTAATCAGAAGACGGTTATTCTGATCGATGAATATGATGTACCGCTTGATAAGGCATTTCAGCATGGTTATTATCGGGAGATGGTTGCTTTGATCCGGGCGCTGTTCGGAAGGGCACTGAAAACAAATGAGGCTTTAGCCTTTGCAGTATTGACTGGGTGTCTCAGGGTTTCTAAAGAGAGTATTTTTACGGGATTAAATAATTTTAAGATTCTGTCGATTACGGATTCGCGGTTTGATGAACAGTTTGGTTTTACAGATAAAGAAGTACAGAAACTTCTCGCGGATTATCACTTGGAAGCGAGATTTTCGGAAACGAAGGAATGGTACGACGGGTATCGTTTTGGCAATGTTGACGTGTACTGTCCGTGGGATGTCATTAATCATATCGACCGAATCAAGGACGATCCGAATGCAAGACCAGAAGCATACTGGATCAATACCAGCGGGAATGACCTTGTAAAGCGTTTTGTGGATAAGGCAAACAGAACGACCCGGAATGAGATCGAACAGTTGATTGCCGGGAATGCAATTGAAAAAATGCTCCGTCTTGATCTCACTTATGATGAGATCGATAACAGCATCGAAAATCTCTGGAGTGTTCTATTTACCACTGGATATCTCACACAGGCAGGGATGACAGAGGATGGCGCGTACAGGCTCGTGATACCAAACCGGGAGATTCGCGAAGTGTTTAAAATGCAGATCCAGGAGTGGTTTAAAAAGTCGATCTTCAGCAATACGGAGCAGTTAACTGCTTTCTGGAAAGCTTTTGAAGAGGGAAATACGGATGGAGTCGAGATGTATCTCAATCGAATCATGAGCAATTCCATCAGTGTTTTTGATATAAAAACGGGAGAAGGGAAAAAAGAAATCTCGTATCATAACCTTCTTGTTGGTATTTTGACGGGAAATGCAGACTGGCTTGTAAAATCTAATGTCGAGGCAGGAGAGGGATTTGCGGATATTATCGTAGAAACGGAAGATCCGAATGCAGGCATTGTTGTGGAACTGAAATATACGAAGGATTACGATGAGATGGAGCAGGCCTGCAGGGCGGCGTTGGATCAGATCAATGACCGGCGTTATCAGGAATATCTTTTAAATGATGGGCGAAAAGATATCACACTTTACGGAATTGCCTTCTGTAAAAAGCGTTGTAAAGCGATGGCTTCCGGAAACTTATAATTGATTGGTGTTAATGATGGATGGGTGTAGTGCAGAAAAACGAATTTTTTGCATTACACCTGTTTTTTATGATATTATGGTAGCGGAAGAATTTAGATTTCGTTGAGGTGCGACATGAAGATACAGAAAAAATGGCTCTATATACTGCTGGCTGCAGCAGGTGTGTTCGGTGTGGTCACAATTCTCTTTTTTTCAGGTGAAAAATGGCTGCGTGATGGCTGGTATTATATCCCTGACAGGGCGATCGCCATTGCACTTGGGCTCTGCGTGTTCTGGCAGATCGTGCTGACAGCGTGGACATTTTTTTTGCTGGCGTGGAACAGAAAGAAATTCGACGGCTGGATGAGAAGGATTATCAGGATACCGGTGATCGTGGCGGCGGTTTTTCTGTTCCTGTTTTTTGCATGGAACTGGTTTCTTTACAGTCTTGGATTTGAGCAGAAAGTGGAACAGTATGATGAACACATTGCCCTGTATGTAACGAATACATTTGTGAGAACGAGATTTCGGTATCCGCATTATATGTATGAGGAAAACTGGCTGTTTATGAGGAGTCTGAGTGATGAAGAACAGCAGGAAGCTGTTTTAAAATACGGAGATCCGGATGATTATTACAGGGAATATCATTAACGGCAGATGCAGATATGCGCCGGAAGAAAAGCTGCAGTTGGAGAGTTATGTGATTCAGAAAGGAAAATAAACGATGCGATATTTGAAACCACATTTTTACGATAAATTTGTCTGTACGGCCGGAGACTGCCCGGATACCTGCTGTGCGGGATGGCAGATTATGATCGATGATGCTTCTCTGGAGAAGTATAAAAATGTGCAGGGGGAGTTTGGAAAACGCCTGCATGGGTCGGTCAACTGGGAAGAGGAGTGCTTCTGTCAGAATGAACGGCGGTGCGCATTTTTGAATGATGAGAATCTGTGTGATCTCTATAAGGCACTGGGACCGGACGCGCTCTGCGATACCTGCCGCCTTTATCCGAGACACACGGAGGAATTTGAGGGACTCAGGGAATTATCCCTGTCCCTTTCCTGCCCGGAGGCGGCGAAGATCATTCTTTCCTGCAAGGAGCCGGTCCGGTTTCTTGAGGAGGAGACGGACGAGGAGGATGATTTTGACGAGTTTGATTTTATGATGTTTTCGAGACTGGAAGACACCAGAGATGTTCTTTTCTCTGTTTTACAGGATCGAAATCTGCCGTTGACACTGCGTATGGCAGCGTGCGAGCAGCTGGCGGAGAGATACCAGATCTGTATGGAGGAAGGAAGAGAGTTTGAGATCGATGATCTGCTTCAGGAATGCGAACGCCATCACAGGGAGGGAACCTTGCGGGAGTTTATATCGGAAAGTCTCTCAGAAAAGGGCGTGGATGCGGCATCTTTTCACCAGTGGGAGTGGCAGAAGGAAGAACTTCAGGTGCTTTATGGTCTGGAACGTCTGCGTCCGGAGTGGGATCAGGTGCTTGATGGAGCGGAAAAGCGGCTGTATCAGGGAAGCAAAGAGGAATATTTTAAGATCTGTGAGGAATTTCACCGGATGTATGGGGCGTTGAGCAGCCATAAAGAAGAGTGGGAAAATCTGGGCGAACAGCTTTTGCTGTTCTTTGTCTATACATATTTCTGCGGGGCAGTCTATGACGATATGGTCTGCTCCAAGCTGGAGCTGGCGCTGTTCTCTGTCCGGTGGATTCAGGAATTCTTGATCGTCCGGTGGCTGGAAAACGGGAAGAAGCTGTCCATGCAGGATGTGGAGGAGCTCTCCTGGCGGTACGCGAGGGAGATCGAGCACTCCGATGATAACCTGAATGCGCTGGAGGACTGGCTGTTTGGGATGTATGCGCCGGAAGGATGTATGTTGGAGGATGAATAGAGATGATTTCATCCGGTCTTTTCGTGTGATCGGAGCCGGACATATCGCTGCATTTTGATCTGGTTCTGAATGATTTTGTTTTTGGGGGATTTCAATATTAAGGAAACGAGTTTGCTTTCTTTATACATTTTTTGCAAGAGGTACGCGCCAATGAGTCTCCGGGCGCAGACGCTTAGTGGGATTCCGGAAGGGTTCCTCTAAGCTTGCAGAAAAATGCTAAGGACGGAGAACAGGGAACACAACTCGCTGACGCTCAGACAAGTGTTCCCTGTCTTCCAACGCATTTTCCTGCGAGCCAAGAGGAAGCCAGCTCCCGGGATCCAGGCGCGCCTGTGCCCGGAGACTCATCGGCGCTGGGAATTGACTGAGCTGAAAGCGAGGGGTTATTCTCTTAATTCAGGCAGTAAATTACTATAATACTTCATTTCCCCAGACAAGACTTTATCATAGAAGCTCTGCTTCCAGTCAATAAATGCGACAGCCTGCTGCAATTTTTCGATAGACTGAAGCAGAGTTTCTCTTTTATTTTGCAGAATAATTTTTCGCGTTGGAATAGACTTTTCTCCTTCAAGGCAAAGTGCGAGATACTCTTTCATTTCAGCAATGCTCATACCGCAATTTTTCAGGCAGTTTAAACTCTGGATCCATTTAATATCGTGATTATCAAACATCCGGTAATTTCTTTTATCCCTTTTTACATTGGGAACAAGTCCTTCGTTGCAATAAAATTTCAAATTTTCGTAGGTCATATCGGTTAATTTGCAGGCCTCTTTCATGGAATACATAACATTCTCCTAAAAACATAAAATTAAATTCAAAATGCTGAATTTAACAGCTTGGATCTCAAAAAGTCCTTGACCGGTAGCAGCTACCGGCTGGTAGGATTATAGCATGATGAAAAAAATGAATCAACAGGCAGGGGGAGAACAAATGGAATATATCAGGTTACGAAAGATGAGTGTGAACGATGCGTGCGGGATGCATTGGAAGTGGGATATCGCAGCATTGATACTGCCCAGAGTTATTTTAATGAAGAGGAAGTTGGGAAGGCTATTGAAAAGTCAGGAATTGACAGAAAAGAAATATTTTTAACCTCCAAGGTATGGATCGAACATTTCAGATATGAAGAGTGTAAAAAATCTGTGCTGGAATCTGTGGAAAAACTGCGTACAGATTATCTGGATCTGCTGCTGCTGCATCAGCCGTTTGGTGATACTTACGGCGCGTGGCGTGCTTTGGAAGAATTGTACAAAGAAGGAAAATTCCATGCAATCGGTATCTCCAACCATTATACAGACCGCATGGTAGAATTTGCAAACTTCACAAATATTAAGCCGATGGTAAATCAGATGGAAACGCATCCCCTTAACCAGCAGAAAACATTAAAAGAATGGGCAGACAAATATGATATCCGGCTGGAAGCGTGGGCACCATTTGGCGAAGGAAGAAACGGTCTTTTTGAGAATGAAGTCCTGAAAGCGATTGGACAGAAATATGGAAAAACAACAGCTCAGGTAATGCTCCGCTGGCATATCCAAAGAGGTGTGATCGTAATTCCGAAGTCTGTACATAAAGAACGTATGATTGAAAACTTTAATGTATTTGACTTTGCGCTTGATGAGAATGATATGAACCAGATTTCACAGATGGATACTGCCACAAGTGCTTTTTTCTCACATCAGGATCCGGCAATGGTGGAGTGGTTTGTAAAAATGGTTGAGGAGCGCAAATCGCAGCATGACAGCAGCAAAGAAAAAAAGAACTGGTAAAGCAGCTTATGAGGTGAGTACGCACTTTTTTACTGCTATTGTCACCGGAAACTGCCGGTGGCAAACTCAGTTGGAAGGAAAAGAAATTAGGTGGGGACAAAGAATGAAAGGCCGTGTTGCAAAATATTATCTGACAGACGGAAGAAGACATACAGATTCAGAAGGTTATAAGACAAGCGTGGCATTTGAAAAATACCTTGCAGACTGCGGTCTTCAGGTGGCGACTGACAGAGACTTTGGAATTACAGCTCTGCTGTGGGCAGGAATGAAGGCGGGAATTGGAATCATACGAAAAAACAATTTCTTTTATACCGAGAAAGGGTCTTATCAGTATCTGGAGGCTTTTTTAATTGATGAGCCGCTTCAGTACATTGTGGAGAATCAGATCAGACCATGCGCTGAGAAATGTAACCTGTGCATACGATCCTGTCCGACAGAATCATTGGAAGCGCCGTACATGATGTGCAGAAACACCTGCGTTTCCTGCCTGACAACATGGGATGGCTGGGATCTAAGGACGGAACCGCTGCAGAACAAATTCGAAAAATGGATCTACGGCTGCGATGCCTGCTAGGATGCATGGCCCCATAATAGAAAAGCATGGAAAGATACAGAAGAATTCCCAGAACTCGAAGCGTGGAGCAGCCATTTTACGGATACAGAGATCGTTCTGGCGGAATACAGCTGGCTGCGATCCGTCGTGCAGCCCAAACTCTGGTATATTCCGCAGGGGAAAGAGTGGCGGTATAAAACGAATGCGCTGAACGCGATGTTAAATAACTATGATCCGAAATACCTTCCGGTTATTAAAAAAGTATGTCAGGATGAATATCGTGAGGTTCGTGATATGGCGGAGTGGGTGCTTGAAGAGATTGAAAGGAAAGGTATCGGTGAATCGGAAAATGGGCAGTGATGTTGCATATAGAACATAAAATTACAGATAATTAACTAAAATATAAATAATATATTACAAATTATGAAGATATACGGAAGTATATTGAAAAAAACAGCAATTGAAATATAATTTAAATAAGAGAAAAGCGCAAAGTGGACTGCCCCCCGGAGAGGAGGCAGTATGAGCAAGAAGAAAATTAAAATAAGATATATCATTTTTGTTCTGATCATCATAGGCATAGTAGTTTTTGTTGGAAAAATAACTAAGCTTGATGATTTAAACGCAGAAAAAGTCACCGAGATCATACTCGTATCCCCACCTTATAAAAAGAGAATAACAGACCGGCAGGAGATCGAAGAATTTACGAGTCTGTTTAATGAAAGAAAAAAGAAACCTGTATTTTCAATCATCAACTCATCTGGCTGGAGCAAAAGAGCCATTATAACAACGGAAACATATCAATAGGATATTATTTTTTGCGGGGAAAACATCACAGTGAACAGGCAGAAATATGTCATGGATGAATCGATTGATTCTGAACTGGAACAGTTTTATCAGTCCCTGAATGAGACAGAGGAAAAATATAATTAACAAAGCTCCGTTAAGATGAATGCCCACGGATAAGGAGGTCACTATTATGGATAAATCAATAAAAACATGGAGAGTTTTTCTTTTTGGGATGTGCTGTATCTTGGTGAGCCTGTATATAAAAAAAATTTTACTCTCATTAGAAATAATAAAAGGTGATTTTTTATCCAATAGTATTGTTGGGGTTGCGGTGATCTGGTTCATAGCCGGTATTTTTCGCCTATACCATTTAAAGCGAACATATCCTGAACTTAAAACAGTCTTATCGAAAGATAAATGGTGCATAGCAGAATCTATTCTTATTTTCATTCTAGCAGTGGGATTAACATTAACTGGTGTAGGAGCGCACAATACCCAGATGTTATCTGAAATATTTCAAAGAGATGAAGATGAGAATATCACAGAATCTATAGTAAACACAGAGTATGGTTCTATAGAGGATTTTTCAGCAAACAACAGCATGGATATTTTTGTGCTTAATTTTAACAAGGAAAGCAATTTAGATAATGGATCGTTCAGCGCAGTAGATAAAACTGTTTCTGTGGCAAAGAGCTATACGGCAGTAACATATGAATGTGAGATAGATAGCGATAGATTTCAGGTAAAGTTGGCAACATATGATTCGGACAATGGCGAAGAACAACTGAACGCTGTAATAAAAAGCAATCCGGACATATTCACGAAAAAAGATATTAGAGGGAATTCCACATATTATTGCCCGGGATCAAAATATGACTGGTCGGACTGTTATGCAATGGTAGTAGATCATAAATTACTCGTGGTTAATATAGAAAAAGAATATGATCAATACATTGAATGGGTGTTAGGGCATATCACATTACAGTAATAAAGAAAGTAATTACTTTTTGTAATATTACAAGGAGCTAGTTTATGCATATTATATTTCTGCCTGGTGATGAACCATTTTCGCAGTATCCTAATCATTATGTCGTTACTTCTAGTCTTGAAAACGTGATACTCACCATTTAAAGAATGGAGATGATCCTGATTAAAAAGATACGCATAATTGCATTAATATCTATTCTGTGCCTACTGATAGTTTATTTGCTTTGGAATAACATGAGTTTAAAAGGAAATTGGCTTGATGATTCTGATACCGTTTCCATTGAATGGTATGATTATAAAGGAATCTATCACAACCAGACTTTGACAGAAGAAAGAAGCGGACTTACTCAATTAATAAAGGATATAACCCCAAAGAAAATATACATAACTCCGCAATCACGTTCAGGAGAACAAAGTTATAATATTGACTATTCTGGCAAGCGAAGTGTTCGTTATACTGTAAAAAGTTCAGGTTTAATTATTATTTTGAATAATGAATTTCCATTTCAACATTCGGTCTGGAAAATAGGAGATTACGCGGTAATTATTCAATACATAAATAGTATGGTTGATAGATGAGCAAAGAAGAAAAAACGCATCACCATAAAAGCTGTTTGATCGTGATATGAATGGAGAACCTGTACACTGGTACACAAAATCAAAGGGAAATGGAGGGGACAAAATGAAAAAACATTGTATACTATGGACTGTAGTAATAACTCTTATTGTTTCCTGGTTTTTATTTTTTCCATGGAGTAAACAAGTATTTGAGGATGGCGGGACTATTGTCTATTCCAGTTTCACATACAAAATTTATATATGGAACTCAATAGGAGGAAAAAACACGACTGAGATATATTATTTCCCATTTAATTTTAAGTATAGAAGTGGGATATTAGATAAATGATCAAAAGTTAATGACAGCACTTTGATTATTGTTTATGAGTCTAACAACGCACATTTTAACTGTCGAAAGTCCAGAACACGGTTGATCATAGATGGATCTTGAACTGGAGCGGTTTTATCGATTATTGAATGAAACTTTGGTAAAGAGAGGATACATCGGCAAAATTTATGGAGGTGAGGGCTATGAGGAAAATAAAAGAGATCCTTTTTTCTGAGAATGGCATGAAGGTGGTTAATACTCTGTTCTTTTTGGCGATGTTTTTTTATATGAGCGGCCTGTTGTTTGTCGCTTATATTGTCTGGATCTGTTATCTTGTGTTTTGCATTAGAAATACGGAATCCAGGGGAAGCAAGGTGGTTTATTCGGTGTTTGTTGGACTTGCAGTGGTTATGATCGGAGTGAGTCTGTATGGTTTGATACGAGGATGATAGATCATCCGGATTTCCTTTTGAACTTCCTGCCCTTCATGATCTTGTTACAGACTTTTTCATAGGCTCACTTGTTCTGCGCACATATCATCTCCCATGCTTCCTCATCGATCTCCTCCTCATGGAACAGTTTTCTTCTGTCGGTCTCGGTGATCCTGCGAATGACGCGACAGGGATTGCCGGCAGCGATCGACCAGTCAGGAATATCTTTTGTGACAACACTTCCGGAGCCGATCACAACGTTATTTCCGATGTGGACGCCTGGACACACGACGGTATTTCCGCCCAGCCAGACATTGTCCCCGATGGTAACTTCTTTCCCGTATTCGAACCCGGAATTGCGGGTATCCGGATGGATCGGATGTCCAGCTGTATAGATCGCAACATTCGGAGCCATCTGGCAGTTGTCACCGATTTTTACTTTTGCGACATCCAGGATTGTACAGTTGTAATTGGCATAAAAATTTTTCCCGACTTCAATATGGGAGCCGTAATCGCAGTAAAAAGGCGGATTGATCCAGGCATTTTCGGATTTCCCTAAAAGTTCTTTTACTGTCTCCGAAATCCCATCAAAATCGGAGCGGTCTGCAAAGTTAAGCTTTTGCAGGATCTTTCTGCATTTTGCCATTTCCTCCATGACACTCTGATCTGCGATGTACGCGATCTGCATGTCTCTTCTACGTTTCATGTCCATGTTTTGTTTTCCTTTCTACGCATATATAAATAAACGTTTTCATTGATTTTCATATCAGGATCTTCCATAATGATATAATAATCTCATAAGTATGACAATACCGGGTTATGGAAAGCTCGAAATAAAAGAATAAATAAAATGCGATATTTCGGAATCTATTTCCAGAGCCAAATTTGTTTTCGCACAAAGAAAGCACTATCGCTGCTGCAGTTTGAGGGGAGTGAAAAATAAAATGAAAACCTCTTGACAAGTAACCGATTGGTTACTATAATACAAAGTAACCGAACGGTTACAAAAAACAAGGAGTCAGGTCATGGCTGGAGAGACGAAAGAACGAATTTTGGAGGCTGCCCTTGAGCTGTTCGCGCAGAGCGGATATTCGGGGACTTCCATGAATGATATCGCAAAGCAGATGGGAATTACAAAGGGAGCTTTGTATAAGCACTACACGGGAAAACAGGAGATCCTGGACAGGATCGTGGAGCGGATGAATCAGATGGATTATGAGCGGGCGGAAGAGTACGAGATGCCGGAGACGGAGCCGGATGGTTTCGCGGAGGCGTATCTTCACACGCCGATCGGGATGATCCGTTCATATAGCATGGCGCAGTTTGCCCACTGGACGGAGGAACCGTTCGCGTCTAATTTCAGGAAGATGCTGACGCTGGAACAGTATCGCGATCCGAAACTTGAAAAGCTGTATCATGATTATCTGGCGACCGGGCCAGCGGAGTATATGGCGGCGGTGTTTCGGAAGATGACGGACAGCGATGCGTCTGCCATGCAGCTTGCCCTGGAGTTTTATGGTCCGATGTTTCTGCTCTACAGCGTTTATGACGGCGCAGAGGAAAAAAGTGCAGTTTCCGGATTGCTGAGCGAACATATCGACCGTTTTATCAGGCGGATGGAAGCAGAGAGGATGGATGTAAAATGACAGAATATACAGGGCGGGAAAGATTCTGGATCCGATGTCCGGTGTGTGGGGCAAAAACACGTCTGCAGCTGCTTTGGGAGACGGAACTCAGGGCGTTTCCGTTGTTCTGCCCGAAATGTAAAAGCGAAACATTGATCGATGCAAAAAATTATATGATCCAGGTTCAGGTTGAGCGAAAGTGAGACCTGATGTGTGATCCGGTTCAGTATAAGCTGACAAAATATTATGCCCCACCACATGGAAGAAGTGGTAGCCCAATTGGAACAAGAGAAAGAGCCAGACGCTAAGACGCAGTGCTGATCGAGAAATCGATCCCGCATTGTGTCTTTTTTTACGCGAACAACGACAAAGTCCGCGCTTGCGCGAGACCTTGGCGGTTGTCGCGATAAGAAGGGGAAACTCGCGAAGCATGTTTTTATTTGTTGGAGGAGAATCATATGGAGGCGATCATTTATACTACGAATACCGGCAGTGCAGAGCAATATGCCAAGATCCTGGCGCAGGAAACAGGACTTCCTGCATATTCAATGAAAGAGGCACAAAAAAAGATCCGACCAGGTGTAGACGTGATCTGCCTGGGCTGGATCATGGCAGGTACCATAAAAGGATATTCAGCGGCTGTCAGGCATTATCAGGTGCAGGCTGTCTGTGCCGTCGGAATGGGACGTACGGGAACGCAGACGGACGCTGTCCGGAAAAAGAACTGCATTCCAGGGGAGTGCTCGCTTTTTACCATACAGGGAAATTTTGATGTGAATAAGCTTCATGGGATGTACCGCATGATGATGGAGCTCATGATACGGACTGCGGGGAAAGCACTTGCGGGTAAGAAGGACCGCACAGCGGAGGAAGACGATATGTTGGATATGATGCTCCGCGGTGGTGAACGTGTACGGCGGGAAAATCTGATGGAAGTGTTGGAATGGTATCACTTACAAGAACACATTTGATCTTTGAGCGAAGCGGAGAGAGGTGATATTCCGCAGGCTGCAAGTGGATTGTCATAATTGACAATAATGATAATTATTACTGATTTTAGCTTGATAATGTCGCGGCAATATGGTATAATCACACCAGTTCAGAAAATAATATTGAAGAAAGGAAGTTATCAATATGCAGTATGCAATTGCGCATTTAGATCAGGACGGAAAGGCCGATTGTGACCAGAATCCGTATATCTCCGTAGATTTTGAGAATAATCTGGAGTCATGTCTTGAGGCAGCGAATATGATGGAAGACGAAGGATATCAGGAAGTGACACCGTTTATCCTGGAAGATGAAGGAAAGAGCGGCACATATACCTGGGAGTATGTGAGAATTCACACGATCTAAGAGATGGTAAGACAAAGGAAGATCCGACAGCGAATCATAACAATGATCCCCGCTGGCGGATCTTTTTGCGTTTTACGTGCTTAAGCTATTGTGACCAGAGAACTTTATGGGCAGAGAAGAAAAAACATAGAAAAGCTTGACGAACATATGTTCTGATTATATAATAGGAGTATCGATCAAGAGAGAAATAAGAGAAATAAGTCGGAATAAAAATTTCGGAATACAGGAATAACAGAAAACAGGAATGGAAAAAAGAGAGGGCGGAGAAAATATATGGGTACGATCAACCGTGATGACATGCTGGAACTTACGAGGAGAATGACGTTAAAAAGAAACTGCTTTGACCGGATCGCCGGTGCGTATCTGGATAAAGATGGATTCGTGGACGGGACCTTTAATAAAAATTTCCGTCAGCTTTCCCTGCCGGATCAGCAAAAGAACCTTGATATCGCGAAGATGATCCCGTTTTCTGAAACGAATGTTGCGTTAAAGGAGTATGTTTTTGACCCGGAGGAGAAGAAGCAGGGGAGTGTATGGCAGCTGCTCTGTGCGCTTCGGGAGTGTGAGTTAAAGAATGATGCACTGCTGGATATTTTTTATGAGATGTTTGGGGAAAAGTATCAGGCGTCCGGGGATTATGCGGTATATTTCTTTCATGGGAACTATGATGTGCCGAGAAAGGCAAAGGATAAGGAGAGTCTATGGGAATCGGAGGAAGTTTACCGTTTCCTGATCTGTGCGGTATGTCCGGTGAGAGGGGATTATGAGCCTGGAATGCCGGTCTGCGGATTTATGTTTCCTGCGTTTAAAGACCGTGGACCTGATAATGGGCGGATCCAGGTATTTGAGGCGGATCCGGCGCGGCCGCACAGGGATTTTTTGCGGGTCCTTCTTCCTGTGAGTGCAAAATAAAAGAAGACGGAGAGGAATACTTCTACGAAGAGTTTGGTGGCTTAAAATAACAGGAATGCGCAGAAACTCTGAATAAGATTGTAGAAAAAACAATGGGAGGGGAGAATAGCAATGGCAGATACGACAGGCAGAGAAAACAGGATCTACGCTGCAATCGATCTGAAATCATTCTACGCCTCCGTCGAGGTTGTAGACAGAAATCTGGACCCAATGACGACAAATCTTGTCGTTGCAGATCGGAGCCGGACTTCGAAAACAATCTGTCTTGCGGTGTCGCCTTCCCTGAAAGCGTATGGGATTCCCGGGCGTGCCCGCCTTTTTGAGGTGGAGCAGAGAGTGTCAGAGGTGAACCGGGAGAGAAAGAAATATGCTCCCGGAGGAAAATTTACGGGAAGTTCCTGCGAGGCGAATGAACTGGCAGCAAGACCGGATCTCGCCCTGGATTTTATCGCCGCGCCGCCGCGGATGGCGCACTACATGAAAATCAGTTCGATGATCTACCAGATCTATTTAAAATATATAGCTCCGGAAGATATTCATTCGTACTCGATCGATGAGGTGTTTATCGACCTGACTTCGTATCTGGAAACGTATCATGCGACGGCCCACGAATTGACAGTCCAAATGATCCGTGAAATTCAGAAACAGACAAAGATCATGGCGACAGCCGGGATCGGAACAAATCTTTACCTCTGCAAGATCGCTATGGATATCATGGCGAAGCATATCGAGCCGGATGCGGACGGAGTCCGGATCGCAGAACTGGACGAGATGAGCTACAGAAGAAATCTGTGGGATCACCGCCCACTGACGGATTTCTGGCGCGTGGGACGTGGATATGCGAAAAAGCTGGAAGAGCGGGGAATTTATACGATGGGGGATATCGCAAGGTGTTCACTCGGAAGTGACGGGGATTATTATAATGAAGATCTTCTGTACCGGCTGTTCGGAGTCAATGCGGAACTTCTGATCGATCACGCCTGGGGATATGAACCGTGTACGATCGCGGACGTTAAGGCATATAAACCGGAAAATCACAGTGTCGGATCGGGACAGGTTCTCGCCTGCCCTTATACCGTTGAAAAAGCGAAACTTGTTGTCCGGGAGATGGCAGACCTTCTGGCGCTGGATCTTGTGGATAAGAAACTGACGACGGATCAGGTGGTCCTGACGGTGGGGTACGATATCGAGAACCTGACAGATCCGAAACGAAAGGGAAATTATGGCGGTGAGATTGTTACCGACCGTTACGGGAGAAGAATCCCGAAACATGCCCATGGTTCTAAAAATCTTGGCAGACATACTTCTTCCACAAAGCGGATCACGGACGCAGTGATGTCTCTTTACGATGAGATTATGAATCCGAAACTTCTGGTGCGGCGGATCGCGCTCTCTGCAAACCATGTTGCCTGTGAGGGAGCGGAGCAAAAGAAGGAAACATACGAACAGTTGGATCTCTTTACTGATTATGGAGCGCAGCTGGAACAGAAAAAGAAGGAAGCGGAAGATCTGGCACGGGAAAAACGGATGCAGCAGGCGGTTCTGGAGATCAAGAAAAAGTTCGGAAAAAACGCGATCCTAAAGGGAATGAACCTGGAAGAGGGAGCGACAGCGGTAACCAGAAACAGCCAGATCGGAGGTCACAAGGCATGAGTGCGTGGGAGACATACAGAGATATCATTGATCTTCCATATCCGACAAGGTCAAGGCATCCCCGGATGCCGATCGGGGACCGGGCAGCCCAGTTTGCTCCATTTGCGGCACTCACCGGTTTCGGGGCGGTCCTGAGGGAGACGGAACGGATCACGGAAAAGCGGATCGAGCTGGATGAATATGAAAAAGAGAAGCTGGATGAGAAAATACGGCTGATATTGGAAGAGAAGGAGATTCACCCTGAAATTACGGTGACCTTCTTCGTCCCCGATGAAAAAAAGGATGGCGGTGCATATGTGACAGCCTCGGGGCATATAAAAAGAGTGGACGAGGCGGAGCAGCTGCTGATCCTGGAAGAGGGAGACAAGATCCCGATGGAAGATATTTATGAAATCTCGCGAGTGTAAAAAAGAGGTTTTGCAGGTCTGTATCATCGGAATACTGAGAAGGAGAAAATGCCTGTGAGCCCCGAATCTGAACAAATGATCGGTCTGCTGAGTTATGCAAGGCATATGAGAGAGTACAGTTAGGAAAATACGATCAGTCAAGTTGCTGTGGAATGAAAAAAACTGACAAGCAATTATAAGACTGAAAAAAGAACAGACTGCTTTATATAGAAAGTAAAGCTAAAACACATAAAAATATCAGAATATAAACCGGGAATCACTTGCGTTAATTATTTAACAATGATATAATACTCTCAAAGGGAAAAGGAAACCAGGCAGGATATTCGCCAGATCTTTTTCGCTCAATATGCGATATAAACACTGCATCAATGTCTGAAAGGACAGCTTTGTGAAAGGAGAACGGAACATATGGCAAGATTTACATTACCGAGAGATATTTATCACGGAAAAGGATGTCTGGAAGAGTTAAAGAATCTGAAGGGCAAAAAAGCATTCCTTGTTGTCGGCGGTGGTTCCATGAAGCGCCAGGGATTTCTTGACAAGGCGGTTAATTATTTAAAAGAAGGCGGAATGGAAGTCGAGGTTTTTGAGGGGGTTGAGCCGGATCCGTCCGTAGAGACAGTTATGAGAGGCGCGGAAGCAATGCGCAAGTTCGAACCGGACTGGATCGTATCAATGGGCGGTGGTTCCCCGATCGACGCGGCGAAGGCGATGTGGGCCTTCTACGAGTATCCGGAAACAACATTCGAAGATCTGATCACTCCGTTCAGCTTCCCGGAACTGAGACAGAAAGCGAAATTCGCTGCGATCCCGTCTACCTCCGGTACAGCCACAGAGGTGACTGCGTTCTCCGTTATCACGAATTATCAGACAGGCGTGAAATATCCGCTTGCCGACTTTAATATTACTCCGGATGTTGCGATCGTGGACCCGGATCTCGTTATGGGACTTCCGGTCAAACAGGTTGCATATACCGGTATGGATGCCCTGACACATGCGATCGAGGCCTATGTCTCCACATTGAACGGACCGTTTACAGATCCGCTGGCACTCCAGGCGATCGAGATGGTTCTTGAATATCTGCCGGCATCCTACAACGGAAATAAGCATGCGAGAGAAGAGATGCACTACGCACAGTGTCTCGCGGGAATGGCATTCTCCAACGCACTTTTAGGAATCGTGCATTCCATGGCTCACAAGACAGGTGCTGCTTTCTCCACCGGACATATCCCGCACGGATGTGCAAATGCGATCTATCTTCCGTATGTGATTCAGTATAATGCGAAAGATACGGTTGCGGCTGATCGTTACGCGGAGATCGCGAGAAGAATGGGATTGGAAGGAAGATCCAGACAGGCACTGATCAACAGTCTCTGTGCTAAGATCAATGAATTCAACGAGAAGTTGAATATTCCGAAGACATTAAAAGAATTCGGCATCAATGAGGATGAGTTCAAGGAGAAGGTAGATCATATCGCAGAACTTGCCGTCGGTGATGCATGTACCGGCTCCAACCCGAGACCGATCGATCCGGCGGCGATGGCGAAACTGCTTACCTGCACTTATTATGGAACAGAAGTTGACTTCTGATCCATGGAAGTATGACTGGAATCACTGCGCATATCCGAACGCTGTTTATCCCGGGCGGGAGATTTTCGCAGAGATGAAATAACGGTCGCTCCCTATCTGAAGAAGATGGGAATGATTGGATCGAGAAAAGATGTGTAAAAAGTGATCCTGACACTTGCGGACACACGTTGATATGCTCCCTGCCAGACAGACAAGAGAAATGATAACACCTGTTTGTCCGGCAGGGAATTTTTTTACGCGAACAACGAGCCAAAGTCCGCGCTTGCGCGAGACCTTGGCGACTGTCGCGATAACAAGGGGAAACTCGC
>NZ_WQPQ01000056.1:280168-297328 GCF_018785365.1 Clostridium sp. MCC344
CCTGGAAACCGTTGTTGTACATGGCAGAAAGTTTCTGAACTGAAAATTCCGTATGATACCGTTGCGGCTGCAGATTTTGCCAATTCAGAATACGAAGCGTCGGCAAAATACTGTCATCCTATTGACTTTCTATAAAAGCCACTCTATAATATATGGTATTGAATACTACATCACGGGGAACGAATAAAAATATATCAGAGTCGTGATAGGAAATAGAGCTGGAGGAAGCAGTATGAATTATAGAATTATCGGGGACAGCTGTATGGATCTTACAGAAGAGCAGAGAAAAGATCCGCATTTTACATTGATCCCGTTTACGCTGATGGTGGAAGATCACCAGTTTATCGATGATGAGAATTTTGACCAGAAGCGTTTTCTTCAGATCGTAAAGGAGAGCCCGGAATGCCCGAAGACCGCTTGCCCGTCTCCGGAGACATTTAAGGATGCTCTTTGCTGTGAGGAGGAGAATGTCTTTATTATCGCGATCTCTTCCCACTTAAGCGGATGCTACAACAGTGCGGTTCTTGCGAAGAATCTCTATGAGGAAGAGTTCGGAACTGGAAAGAAGAATATCGCGGTGATCGATTCTGAGTCGGCTTCCACGGGAGAGGTAAATCTTGCGCTTTATATCCAGGAACTGTGTGAGCAGGATCTCCCGTTTGATGAGATCGTGAAGAAAGCACTGGAATACCGCGACAGACAGAAGACATATTTCGTTCTTGAGACACTCGATACGCTGAGAAAGAACGGACGTCTCACAGGACTTCAGGCATTCTTCGCAACAAAGTTAAATATCAAGCCGGTCATGGGCGCAGATCACGGTGTGATCATCAAGCTCGATCAGGCCCGCGGTATTCAGAAAGCGCTTCAGAGAATGGTGGAGATCGTCGTAAAAGAGGCAGGAACAACGGAAGATAAACGCCTTACGATCGCACACTGCAATGCACCGGAGCGCGCGCAGTATGTGAAAGAAAAGTTTGAGCAGACTGCAAAATTCAAGGAGATCATCGTGACGGAGATGGCCGGTCTTGCGACGGTCTACGCGGGAGACGGCGGAATTATCGCGGCGGTATAAAATTAACAATAAAACCAAAGGACGTGTCTATGACAGACGGGAATCACATGCTTTGTAATGAAATGACTGACTGTGGATCAGAACAATGAAGGAAAGCAGCAACCGTTTTGAAAAAAATTAAAAGTCTGGTTTTCAGTGGGAAAAAGAAATTTTCTCTCATGAAAACCGGACTTTTTTGCACTTACAAAAGCCCCATTCCCTGATAGATTTTCTGCTCCTTCAGATATTTCGCGATCGAATTCAAAACAAGCCGCTTGTTTCCACTCCATTCCGGCGCAATGAGCAGAGACTTCGGTCCGTCCCCGCTGATCCTGTGGATCACGGTATCGGGCGGGAGGATTTTCAGACAGTCTCCGATGAGCTCCAGATATTCCGGCAGCTCCATCGTGCGAAAAGCGCCGGAACGGTAGAGAGCTGCGAGATCAGTGCCTTTTAAGACGTGGAGGAGCTGCAGCTTGATCCCGTCCACATGCAGAGCTCCGAGATATCGGACGGTTTTAAGCATCTGCTCTTTCGATTCTCCAGGGAGCCCGAGGATCACATGGACGATTAAAATCATCCATGTTACCGCCCAGCTCCTGGATCAGCGGAATGATAAACTTCTTTCCTGATGGCTTCCCTGTGATAGCCTCACTGATCCTGGCCTGGTGTGTTCCCATTCCTGCGGCCAGTTCTCTCTGGCTGATGCCTCTTTCCAGCATCCTGGTTTTTGTCCATAAGGCAAACTCAGCGAAATTTCGCACTTTTCTGTTCTTCATTCTGCCTGCCCTCCTAACGTATTCCGTTATAAAATTCTGTATCAGCGATACAAAATAACCTATTCCGTTATCGGATTCTGTGCTATAATCGGTCTTGTATGATTGATACAGTTACAATTTACTCTAATATTGGAGTTTTGTCAATATCAATCTCTTATTTTGGTGTTTAATTCTTTATGATTGGAGTTTTAATATGGATAATAGCATTGGTTTTAGAATTTCTCAAAGAAGAAAAGAGTTAGGAATCACAGGACAACAGATAAAAGACTCTACCGGAATTTCTACGGGAAATCTAAGCGGTATAGAAAAAGGCAGTAGTTTACCTTCTGCTATGGCCTTGATTGGGCTTTCCCGCGTTCTTCAATGCTCCGTGGACTGGATTTTGACCGGAAATTCTCCAATATCAGAGAAACAGATTATATCTCCTACCTTGAGTGAAGACGATTCCGAACTTCTTGAAACTTATCACCAGTTGGATCGTAGAGGTCGGCATCGGGTTCATACTATTATTTATGAGGAACTTGACAGAATGGCTGACTAAGAAGCATCGGCTTCCAGAAGCATCGGCTGATCTGCGAATGCGCAAGGGCTCCATCATCTATATTGACCGTTTCAGATATCCATGATATATTCAAATTGCATTTACCACCTTACCAGGCTGCCCCTGGTAAAAAAGGGAGCTGATCAGCATCTACTGACCGGCTCCCTTTTTGGTTGGTATATGAGTTGGTATTAACAGGCATTTTAAATGCCCTTTAAAAAACTGAATTTAAAAGCAATTTTAAAAACCTTTAAAACGCTGAACCCCTTGTAAAATCAACATTTCTTCAATACTCTTTTTAACTTTTTAAAGATTTTTAAAAGCTGATATTTTTATAAATATTCTGCTATGTTTTTACCAGAATTCCTGCCCTTTTCTTTTTCTCTCACCCTTCATGGTTGGCATTTACCTTTTCCGCACAAATAAACCCATTTAAGCCACAAAAAGCCCCATTTCATGGGATTTCTCACCATGTAAGGGACTTTAAGGGTTTCTAAGGGTTCTGTAGTTGGCATTATTGCAGGTTATTCGATAACTTACAACGATCACGGTGAGGCCCGCAGCTTTTAATCTGCGGTACGCATCCTCAAAGACAGGAAGCTCATATCCCCGGCGGATGAGTTTTGCTGTATCCTCGTGGATCGTCTGCAGTCCAAGCTCCACCCATACCGGTTTTTTCCTGTTTAATTCTGCCAATAATTTCACCGTCCCATCCGGCAGACAGTCCGGTCTTGTCCCGATGGAAAGACCGCAGATCTCCGGGAAAGAGACAGCCTCAGTGAAAAGCTGTTCCAGATAAGGGAGCGGAGCATATGTGTTCGTGTAAGACTGGAAGTAGGCGATGTAGGAATTGTCATTTCCGGATATCTTGCGTCTGACACGGTTTTTTGCGAGATCCATCTGTTCCTTAAGGGAAGAGGTGCGTTTTTCCGCGAAATCCCCGGATCCTCCGGCGCTGCAGAAGATACAGCCGCCTGTGCCGAGTGTTCCGTCGCGGTTCGGGCATGTCATGCCGCCGTCTAAGGAGATCTTATAGATTTTTTTTCCAAATTGCTTCTTTAATTCATAGTCGAGAGAGTGGTACGGTTTTCCGCCCCAGTCGGTTTGCAACATATATAAAATCCTTTCTGATTCATGTTCATTTAAGTTGAATGCGCGTGAGGCCTGACGCATGAGCCGGACCAGCGTGAGCGGCTTGCTCACCGCCTGAAAGATATGGAAGCTTATCACGACGAAGATAAAGTTTTCCTTGCAACACATATAAGAAGTATTATATAATAATAGAAAGTTTCTTTTCAATCGGATTTTGCTGCATTTCACTGGAACATACCGTAAAAAAGAAAATTTTTCATGAAGAAAAGCGAAAAAAAGAATTTGTTATCGCGACAGTCGCCAAGGTCTCGCGCAAGCGCGAACTTTGGCTCGTTGTTAGCGTAAACAAAATATCCGCAGAGCGGATCGAAAAGGAGATTGGGGTTATGGATAGAGAAGCTGCAAAAAAAGCATTACAGAGCGAGAAAGCGTCCGGATTTTTTAAGGAGATGTACGGAACCGGCGCCGCTGAGAATGAGAAGCGCTATGAGCATGTTCTCGAGGAATTCGGACAGGCGTTTGGGGAGAAGAATGTAAGCATGTTTACCTCCGCAGGCCGTACCGAGATCAGCGGAAACCATACGGACCACAACAACGGAAAAGTCCTGGCCGGGAGTATCAATCTGGACTGCGTAGCCGGTGCGGCAGCAAACGGAACCGACGAGATCCACATTATCAGTGAGACATACAACCAGAAATTCACGATCAATATCAATAACTTAAAGCCGAGCGACAAGATGGCGGGGACTATCGATCTGACAAAAGGAATGCTGGCAGGTTTCCAGGAGATGGGATATCAGATCGGCGGATTCGATGCCTACATTACGAGCAACGTGATCAGCTCCGCCGGGGTCAGCTCCTCCGCATCCTATGAGATGCTGATCTGCTCCATGATCAACGAATTCTTTAATGACGGCAAAGTGGACGTCGTTACATATGCCCATGTCGGCAAATATGCGGAGAATAAATACTGGAACAAGGGATCAGGACTTCTCGACCAGATGGCATGCGCGGTTGGCGGCATGATCACGATCGACTTCAAGAACCCGTTAAAACCGGCCGTTGAGAAGATCGATTATGATTTCGGCGCGCAGGATCACAGTCTGATCATCGTCCAGACAGGAAAGGGACATGCAGACTTGAGTGAAGAGTATTCCTCAATCCCGAATGAGATGAAACGCGTGGCAGCCGTGTTCGGCAAAGAGTTCTGCGCGGACATCACGGAAAAAGAAGTGATCGACAACGCAGAAAAAGTGAGAAAAGAGGCGGGCGACCGCGCATTTTTACGTGCACTCCACTTCTTTGAGGAGAACAAGCGCGTGGAGAAAGAAGTAAAGGCTTTAAAGGAGAACCGCTTCGACGAATTCTTGGATCTGATCACGGAATCCGGAAATTCCTCCTGGAAATGGCTCCAGAACTGTTATGTTCCGGGCTCTGAGGAGCAGGGGATCACATCCGCGCTGGCTCTCACGGAGTTATTTATCAAGGAGAAAGGCTGCGGCGCATGCCGTGTTCACGGAGGCGGATTCGCAGGCGTTATCATGGCGATGCTGCCGAACCGTGTGGCTGACGAGTACATCACCTATATCGAAAAGGCCATGGGACCGGGAAGTGCGTACCGCATGAGCATCCGCCCGTATGGCGCTGTCTGCGTGGACGGATATATCGCATGATGAAAATGCTGAAAAACAGGAAGAAACGGGTGTGCGCGGGAATGGCGGCTCTTCTTGCCGCGTCCTGCGTGCTGTCCGCATGTTCGAAGAAGGAGTCTGATAGCCAGGAGACACGGAAGCTCATTATGGGGACTTTCACTGAGGACAGCGTGACGGACCGGGCCGGAAAAGCCGTGGCGGTGACCATCAGCAACACAGTTCCGGGGATCTATGTGGAGACATGGCCGTCGAAAGGCGCCTATGTGAGTATGGATCATCTGTTTGACGGGACGTATGATCTGGTGATCGTTCCGGCGGGGGCGGCTCTGGAGACATACACGGGAACCGGAGCGTGCGAAGGCGAAAGAAAGGAAAAACTCCGCGCGATCGCGGCCTGTTACCCGATCGTCTCCACCTGGGCATCCCCGAAAGAACTGGGACTTTCTGAGGTACAGGAGTTAAAGGGACATCCGCTCGCGGCCGGAAATGAAGGTTCTGAGACTGCAAAAGTGTCCGGGGAAGTGTTTGACGTTCTGGGGATCAATGAGGAAAATTCCGAGATCTGGTACTACGGGATCAAAGGGGGAGCCGACGGGATCCGCGACCAGTGGGCGGACGGGATCCATGCGTTCACGGAGAGTCCGGTTTCAGCTTATAAGGATCTGGCATCGGAGAACAGGATCCGCTTTTTATCCTATACGGACGAAGAGCTGGATGCGATCCTGACCGGACACCCGGAGTACAGTAAGATCACGATCCCGGCGGAAACCTACGAAAACCAGGATGAGGAGATCACGACGTTTTGCGAGAAAGTCCTGGTCTGTGTCTCTGCGGACATGGACGAGGAACTTGCCCATGAGATCGCCTGGGCTCTGGAGGTCAACGGACCTGTGTATACAGCCGGACAGGATTTCATGCGGGCAATGGACGACAAAGAATTCCGTGCACTGGATCTCCCGGTCCCGCTTCATGACGGGGCTCGGCGGTACTATGAGGAACAGGGCTATTTTAAATAATGGAAATAAGACCAGGAAAAGGAGGATGTTTTATGCTTTATAAAGAATTGATCGAATTGTTTGATATTCTGGACAGTGCGTCAGCGTCTGGCAGCGAAGTGGTAGAGTATCTGAAAGCCATCAACCCGATGTGCCAGGCGGAGACATATCCATTGGCGGGACCGAACGGTCACACGGACATGGTGCGGATCCTGATCCCCGGGAAGAACGGAAAGTCGAAAGGCGGAAGTGCGGGAACGATCGGGATCCTCGGACGTCTCGGAGGACTTGGCGCGAGACCTGACCAGACAGGATTTGTCTCGGACGGCGACGGTGCACTGACAGCACTCGCAGTAGCTGCAAAACTTCTGAGAATGCAGACAAAAGGCGATTTCCTTGAGGGGGACGTTTTCGTCTCCACGCATGTCTGCCCGGATGCACCGACGGTTCCACATGAACCGGTGCCGTTTATGAACTCCCCGGTGGAGACATGGCAGGTAAATAAGGAGGAGGTGACGGATGACCTGGATGCAGTCCTCGTCGTGGATACCACAAAGGGCAACCGGATCATCAATCACCGCGGTTTTGCGATCTCCCCGACCGTATGTCAGGGATATATCCTGAGGGTCAGCGAAGATCTTCTCGATGTCATGCAGATGACGACCGGAAAGCTGCCCTACGTATTTGCGCTGACGCAGCAGGACATCACGCCGTATGGAAACGGGATCTTCCACCTGAACAGCATCCTGCAGCCTGCGACAGCCACCAAAGCGCCGGTGGTGGGCGTGGCGATCACTACCGAGACCATTGTTGCCGGATGCGCAACAGGATCTATGCACATGGAGGACCTTGACGACGCGGCGCGCTTCATGATCGAGGCGGCGAAGGCGTTCGGAAAAGGAAAACTTGAGTTTCTTGACCGGGAGGAGTTTGAGCGGATCAAGTCTCTCTACGGCAGCATGGAACATTTCCAGACGCTGGGTAAGAATTAAAAATAGGCGAATTCCGGCAGAAAATCCAGATTTTTAAGAAAATTGAAATAAAATTATTATAAATCCCGGTGGAAAAAATTTGACAGGCTCCGCCGGGATTGTTACAATTACGGGTAGAGTAAAAAAGAGGTAAATGATGTGACGGTAAAAGGATGAAGCCGTTACGAAAAGATATGAAAACCGTCCATGGGGCGGATGATGGAGAACATACATGTCAGACAGAAAAATGATGGAAGAAACAGAAAAGGAAGATCCGGTGAGCGTGGAGAACGCAGCGCAGGAGGATCAGATTACGGAAGTTCCGGCAGATGAAACTGTCGGGCAGAACGCGGAGCAGCCGTCAGGCGGCAATACGGCGGAACAGTCTCCTCAGATGCAGACGGAGTCTGTACCACAGGAAGCGGATCAGCAGCCGGATGATACTGCAGCGCAGGGACAGGAAACGGAGCCGGAGAATGAAAAATCTGAGACTCTGGGAGCGGATCAGGCAGAAACTGCTGAAGCAGAGCATGAGCCGGTACACAGGACACGTTCGGAACGAAGTTCGGGAACTCACAGAAGCAGACAGCCTGAACGCCCGAAGAAGGATCATCAGGCGAGCCAGCGCGACAATATCCTGAGACTTCGCGAGATCAAGAAGAAAAAAGCGGCGATGCCGTATATGAAGATCCTGGCAGCAGGCGGTACGGCTGTTGCGATCGTTGCAGTTGTCGCAGTCGCGGGAACCATGATCAAAAACCATAAAGGTACGTTTGGCGGCATGAAGGTCGAGACGGCAGCGGCTTCTTTGGAGACGACCGAGGCGGCATCCGAGAGCGGAGAAGAGAAAAATATCGTTCTCGAGACAACGCTTTCCGCCGAGGAGATCGAATCAAAAGAATTCGAAAAGACGGTTCAGAGTATCGTGGACAGCTATGCAAATCTCGGTATCGCGGAGGTTTCCGGATATCTGAACGTCAGAAAGACGCCGGAGAGCTTCGGAGAGGTTGTCGGAAAACTTCCGAAAGGCGGTGCCTGCGAGATCCTGGATACTTCGACAGAAGGATGGTATAAGATCTCATCCGGCGGTGTGACGGGATATGTGAGTTCCCAGTATGTCTACACAGGGGATGAGGCGAAGAAACTGGCTGCTGAAAACGTGGCGGAACGCGCCGTGATCGATGCGGATAAGTTAAATGTCCGTTCCGAGCCGAAGGCGGATGCCGACGTGGTGGACCAGGTATTCAAGAATGAGCGATACGATATCAAGAGCCAGCAGGACGGCTGGATCCAGATTTCCGACGGATATATCTCCGCGGATTATGTCACGGTAAAATATGCCCTGGATGAAGCGATCAAGCAGGATATGAGACAGACCGTCTTAAGCCTCTATGATAACCTCGGTGTTTCCAATGTATCGAACTACCTGAACGTCCGTGATAACCCGGATGAGACGAAGGGCAAGATTATCGCGAAGCTGCCGAGCAATGCGGGATGTGATATCCTCGACACATCGACTGCAGGATGGCTGAAGATCCGTTCCGGAAATATCACCGGTTATGTCAAATCCGAGTATATCCTGACCGGACAGCAGGCGAAAGATAAAGCTCTCCAGGTTGCAAAACTGATGGCGATCTCCAATACGGACGGTGTCAATGTCCGGACGGAGCCGAATACGAACTCTTCGATCTACACACAGATCTCCAACAGTGAGCGATTCCTTGTCGCGGATCAGCAGGACGGCTGGGTCAAGATCGAGATCGATGATCAGGATGCATACCTGTCCAGTGACTACGTGGATGTTAAGTATGGTCTTGAAGAGGCGATCAAGTACACACCGGTTGTTGAAGTTGCGGATACCTCTAACAGTAAGAGCAATACGAAGAACAGCACCGGAAAGAGCAGTTCCAGCTCCAAGAGCAGCGGAAAGAAGAGCAGTGCAAATGACGGAGCGGCCGGATCGAAGTCCGGAAGCGTTTCCTCCAAGCGTGCGCAGATCGCGAACTATGCGGTACAGTTCGTCGGAAACCGCTATGTATACGGCGGAACGAGCCTGACAAACGGAACAGACTGCTCCGGATTCACGATGTCCGTCATGGCGAAGTTTGGTGTTTCCCTGCCGCATAACTCCGGTGCACAGTCCGGAAGCGGAAAGTCGATCACATCGAGCCAGATGCGTCCGGGCGACCTTGTATTCTACTCCGGAAGCGGCGGAATCAACCATGTAGCTCTCTACATCGGTAATGGTCAGGTATGCCATGCGTCCAATGCAAAATCCGGTATCAAGATCTCCACATGGAATTATCGTACACCTGCGAAGATCGTGAACGTATTAGGAGACTAAAAGTTATACGATCAAAAATATAAATCAGAATAAACAGTCCGGTAGAGATACCGGGCTGTTTATCTTAGGCAGATCAGACGGAGACAGACGCTTTGCAAAGGCGCACATGGTCCGGGGACAATGGATCACGCGCAGAGGTTCATGTATATTTAACCGGAAGGAAAACGGGGTGCCTTTTGAGGCAGGAAAGGAAAAAGATGAGAAAACAGAAGCGATTTAAAACATTAAAACCAGTCCTGTGTGCGGGACTGTTCACGCTGTTTGCGATGACAATGCCGATGACCGCTCTTGCGGACACCGTTTATGTGAACGCTTCCAAATTAAACTACAGAAGCCAGCCATCGACAGCTTCCGGAAAGGTGCTTGGAACCTTATCGAGAGGGACCGAGGTTTCAAGAGTAAAAAATAACGGAGAGTGGAGCGAGATCCAGGTGGGAGGTTCCAAAACAACGGTCTATGTGGCAAGCCGTTACCTGACGGCCAGCAAACCGCAGGCGGGAAACGGCTCAACGAGTACGGCAGCCGGAGGTACGGCTGCAGTCTCCGCAGATGGAACCGTTTCGGTCCCGGATTCCTTAAAAGCGTACGTGGACAAGGCATGGCAGGTCGGAATGAACTCTGGTTGGAAATATGCGGATTTTTCGGCGATCAACAGCGGACATGCGGTTTACTATCACAATGGAACAGCAAATAGAAAAAATAAAGTGATCGCCGTGAACGCCGGTCATGGAACATACGGCGGTGCGAGTGTCAAGACCTACTGTCACCCGGATAAGACTGCGAAGGTGACGAGCGGAACGACATCGGCCGGAGCGACAAAGGCTGTCGCGGTATCCGGCGGAATGACATTTGCGGACGGAACAGCGGAGAGCACGGTGACACTCCGGATGGCACAGATCTTCCGCGACAAGCTTCTCGCGGCGGGATATGATGTCCTGATGATCCGGGACGGAAAGGATGTCCAGCTCGATAATGTGGCGAGAACCGTGATGGCGAATAACACGGCAGACTGCCACATCGCCCTTCACTGGGATTCGACAAAAAAGGACAAAGGCGCCTTCTATATGAGTGTGCCGAATAATGCCGCTTACCGCGCGATGGAGCCGGTAAAATCCCATTGGGAGTCCCACAATAAGCTTGGAGGTGCGCTGGTTTCCGGATTGAAACAGAACGGAGTGAAGATCTTTTCTTCCGGCTCCATGGAGATGGATCTGACCCAGACTTCCTACTCTACGATCCCGAGTATCGATATTGAGCTTGGAGACGGAGCTTCCGCCCATGATGACGCGACGTTGGGCAAACTGGCAGACGGACTTGTGGCAGGAGTGAACAGCTTTTTTGTTCCATAGAAAATTCCGATGGAACAAAAATAACAGAGGTGATAACAAAAACACCATCCGGAAAACGGATGGTGTTTTTTATGGACCTGATCGGATTCGAACCGACGACCCCCACAATGCGAATGTGGTGCGCTCCCAACTGCGCTACAAGCCCCTTTATGATATTGTGAGATGTCTGAAATCTCTCAATGGTCTTATTATCGCACCGAAGGAAGATTATGTCAAGAATTTTTGATGGAAAGTCAGAAAAATTCTTCATGTAAAAATTCTGTATCTGTCTGTTTCTACCCTGGATTCCGCTGCTGAAAGGAACTTTACAAAAGAAAAAGGAATCGAACATATGGTTGTCTGCAAGGCGGAAATGTGGTAGAATACGGGATAGGATCGAAAGATATGATACAAGGGGAGGGGAGCATATGATACTGATCGTATGTGTGGATGACCATAACGGGATGATGTTCAATCACCGCAGACAGAGCCAGGACCGGATCCTGCGCGGGGATATCCTGGAGCTGACAGAAGGAAAAATCCTGTGGATGGATGCCTATAGTAAAAAGCAGTTCGTGGAAGAAGGGATGACGCAGATCCGTGTGGAGGAAGATTTCCTGCAGAAAGCGGGCGAAGGTGAATTCTGCTTTGCGGAAGATGCGGATCTTTCCGGGGAGGAAGAGCGGATACAGGAAATCTATCTGTACCGGTGGAACCGGGATTACCCTGCGGATGTGTATTTCCCGGTCGATCTTTCAGGATGGAACTGTGTAGAAACGAAAGAGTTTGCCGGTTCGTCCCATGAAAAGATCACGAGAGAACGTTATGTGAGGTAAATCTTTCAGAGGGAAGAACGGAATAGAATCATGACATCGGAGGAAAATGACAGATGAGGAAAAATTTAAGAAAATGGCTGCTCGGCGTGATCGCCGCGGTATCACTCGCGGTAACTGCCTGCCAGGGCGCGGATGTCGCGTCGGGAGCAGGCGCGGCGGCTGATATTGCACAGGCAGCAGGAAATATTCTGGGAGATCTTGCGGAATCAAAAGCATCCGGAGCAGGCAGTGATCAGTCAGGAAAAAGCAATTCCGGCTCATCGAAAACGAGCGGAAGTTCCGGAACCTTCCAGTTATCGGATATTCCGGAATATTCCGGATCACCGTATGTTGCGGTCAATGGAAATGTTCCGTATTTTTCGGAGAGCGATCTCACGGATGTCTCCTTTGAGAGCTACAGTGACCTCGATGCGCTGGGACGATGCGGCGTGGCATACGCTTCGGTAAGTACGGATACGATGCCGACGGAAAAACGCGGCTCGATCGGGGAGGTCAAGCCGACGGGCTGGCACAATAAGAAGTATGACTTCGTGGATGGAAAATATGTGTATAACCGCTGCCATCTGATCGGATACCAGCTGACGGCGGAGAATGCAAATGAGAAGAACCTGATCACCGGAACAAGATATCTGAATGTTCAGGGAATGCTGCCGTTCGAAAACCTGACAGCCGACTATGTAAAAGAAACCGGGAACCATGTGCTCTACCGGGTGACGCCGATCTTTGAGGGAGACAATCTCCTGGCCTCCGGCGTTCTGATGGAAGCGGAGTCGGTGGAGGACGATGGAGACGGTGTCCTGTTCTGTGTTTATGTCTATAATGTCCAGCCGGGCGTTGCGATCGACTATGCGACCGGGGATAACTGGCTGGCGGAAGATGGAGGCGCCGGAAGCGCAGCTGCTGCAGGCAGCGGGAATAGCAGCGCTTCCGAAAATGGCGCAAATACTTCTTCGGGCGGAAAGAACACGTCCGCGGGCAGTT
This sequence comes from Clostridium sp. MCC344, assembly GCF_018785365.1. Classification (NCBI taxonomy): domain Bacteria; kingdom Bacillati; phylum Bacillota; class Clostridia; order Eubacteriales; family Clostridiaceae; genus Clostridium; species Clostridium sp. MCC344. The sequence continues at coordinate 292,742 of NZ_WQPQ01000056.1, forward strand.
CCGGCAGTACAGTTTCGAAAACATCTGATTCGGAGAGCGGTACTTACATCCTCAATACAAAGACCATGAAGTTCCACCGCCCGGATTGTACCTCTGTCGAGAAGATCAAGGCGGAAAATAAGGAAGAGTATACGGGAAAACGGTCGAAATTGATCGAAGAGGGATATGAGGCTTGTAAGAGTTGTAAGCCGTAGGAGATAAAAGAATATCGGGAGAATGACGAACTGGTTTTGTGTGCAGAGAATGTACATAAAACCAGTTTTTTGTTTACCAGAAAATTCCGATGGAACTTCCCGGTAAACAAAAAGGTACTGCGTGCCTAAGATACGCACTCGCGTGAAGATGAATGGTGTTGCAAGTGATTACGCGTGATACGAAATGTCTACGAGTATAAGTATTGTGTTAATGAGAAAATTTCCCATATAAATGATATTGAAAATCATTCTCATATAATCTATTGAGAAAACACCATTGAATTGCTATAATGTGCTAGCATTCAAATTGAATTGAACATACGAGGAGGATAAAAGGTGAAAGGTATTCGAAAAAATGGATTCAAGGGAGTGGCGGTAGCCGCTGCATTATCTATGACGATGACGACCATGGTGTCTCCGGCAGCGACTGCGATCCCGACAGGAAGATGGGAGCAGTCGATGCAGACAGGAGCATGGAAATACAGAAGTGTTACAGGTGAATATGCCGCAGACCAGTGGCTTTTTGAGAACGGGAAATGGTATCGCTTCGACAAAGACGGAAATATGATCACCGGATGGTATCAGAATCCGGTGACAAAGGACTGGTACTATCTGTGGGCGAACGGAAGTATGGCAACCGGCTGGGTTCCGGTTGGTGGCCGCTGGTATTATCTGAGTGCGTCCGGTGAAATGGCACATGACGGTACGACACCGGATGGCTACAAGGTAAATGCGAACGGTGCTTGGGTTGATGCAAACGGAAAAGAGTATGATGCACCGGGTGGTGAGCAGAAGACATCCGGAAAAAGATCCGGTGGAAGTGATGGATCTTCGGACAGCGATTCAGGAAGCAGTTCCGGCGGGAATTCCTCCAACAGTGGAAATACAGGCAACAATGGAAGCAGTTCTGAAAATGGCGGAAGCACCGATATCGGTGGGGACAATTCAGGTAATAACGGAAGCACGGACAATAGTGGAAATAATTCCGGAAACAACGGAAACGCAGGCGATAGCGGAAACAATTCCGGAAATAATGAAAATACAGGGGACAATGGAAACAATTCCGGCAGCAATGAAAAACCGGGAGACAGCGGAAATGATTCCGGAAATGAGGAAACTCCGGAGACAAAAACTCTTGTTGTAGAGAGCCAGACAAAGCTGGTGGATCTCGGATGGAGCCAGTATGTGACGGTTGCGTTTGCAAAAGGCTACTCCCTGGATGACTGCACACTCACAGTCGATGGAACCGATGTGACATCTGCGTTCACAAAAGTAGATCGTGACGGAACCATTGCAAAATGGGAGATTACAAACTTAAACCCGGCGGTTCTTGCCGTGACAGGAAAAGATGGAGAAACACAGATCATCCGTCTGAGCGAAAATGAGAATCCGGAAGCACCGGAAGTTCGCGAAAATACAGCACCGGCTGCCTTTCTGGCACATGGATCTGTATATGTGTGGGATTATAATCTTGATAACTATGATGAGAACGGAAATATCAGACGGAAACCGGAGACAACGACCTTTGATCTCGGAGAGGAAAAGAGCGGGATCCGTTACTATGCACCGGCAGCAGAGCTGACAGAGGACAAGAGTAATCTGTATGGCGTCGGCGGACAGGCTGTCGTAATGTTTAACTATACGGAAGAGGTGGACAAACAGTGGTTTGATGAGATCACAAAAGTAGCACTGGTATCTGGAAAGGGTTACAACAATACGATCAACGGTGATCTCCGATATGAGAAGAAGCTGGGGGAGCATTACGGAAATACGGTTGGACAGATCATTGTACCGCTTGGCCAGTCGAATTTCTACTCGAACGGTTCTTATTACCTGCGCATCACCTCCGGCGGAAAGAATACACTGATACCGATCGAGGTTGTAAACGGAACGGCTCCGAGCATGGTCTTAAAAGAGGCTGGAGCGATTACAAGCGGAAAGAATATTCACTTTGAAGTGAAGAACATGACTTATGGAATCGAGATTCCGGTCAGCAAGGTGGAACTTACAGATCCGCATGGAAATACGACCGAACTGGAGAAGATCCGTGACTGGTATCTGATCGGAAACACGTTTGTCCTTTACAATGATGAGAATGCAGAAAACGGACGCAACAATATTCCAGAAGCAGGAAAATATACGATCACTGTACATTCTACCGGATTTAAGGATATGAGCTACACATTTACCGTGAGCACAGGTGCAGCTGCGCAGAACAGTGTAGTTACAGAAGATATCTATGGAATTGATGCGATGTCCAGCGCATCCATCAGCGGCGGAAGCACAAGTGGAAGCGGAAATGCAGCAGAAGGCGGAAGCACGACGATGTCCGCAGACCTGATGTTCGATGCGGATCTGCTCACGAACGCACTTCTCCTTCAGAATATCGGAGTGAAAAATGAATCTGCCCAGGCAATCGCGGATCGTTGGAATTACGATATGAGCGGTTGGGATGCGGTGATCGGGGAAGATGGGACAACATTCTATTCCTTTGCAGAATACCGTGATGCAGTTGAGAAAGCGAAAAATGAGAACGGGGAATATTTAAGCTTTGCAGACTATATTGCAGATGAGAGCGCAGCAGAAACCCTGAATCGCCCGTATGCGGTAAAATATGTGCTTGAAGATAATCGCCTCGGTGGGACGATGATGAGCGGATCCTATCTTGGAAAGACTGCACCAAAGCTTGTTCTGGTCGATGAGAATGGCGATCAGGTCAATGAAATTTCGGAAGGACAGGATGTCCGGATCATGTCGGATGACACCGCGTACTTACAGAATGTTGTTAAAAACGGAAAAATCTATCTGAATGGCAATTCCTATCAGGCGGTTGATCAGGGGCTTTACAGACTGGAAGACAATATTCTTGTTCTTGACAGCTCACTCTTTGCAGTCGATAAAGACAATAAAGTGACCATCAAAGTTGACGGGTATGAGGATAAAGTATTCAATATTGCGATTGCAAAGGATCTCAAAGATGTAGCACTGGAAGCTGGCGGTGATTTCAAGACCGGAGCAGAAGTGACGATCACCAACACGGCGGATGAGACCGGTGATATCTGGAAGAATCTCCAGAGCATTGTGCTTACAAGACCGGACGGAACGAAAAAGACACTTTCTCCGGATGGACAGGAGAGCCTTTTCGAAAAGATCGGATATACGATCAATGGAGCAAGCCTGTTACTCGGAAAAGATCTCTTTAAAGAGGCTGGCGAGTACAGTGTGGAGATCTCGGCGCAGTATTATGGCGTGGAGACGGTTGAGTTTGAGATCACAAAGAAAGAGGAAGAAAAAGGAGACGATAATGGTCGGTTAAAAGAGGCTCCGACGGTAAGTGACACAGATTATTTCTTTGGCAGTTATACGATTGCAGTGGGAATGGGAAATGATGATTGGATGAAGGCAATCACAGGTGTCACAGTAAATGGAGAAACATACGAAAAAGGATATTATAGGGATAATACATACTCGTTGTCAACGACAGATGGAAAGATTTCTCTTGATAAAGCCGGATTCACAGAAAACGAGAATGTTGTTGTAATCAGTGCGGAAGGATATGAAGATCTGGAAGTAATTCTCGATCAGAAGGGAAATCTCGTAGAGAAAGCACCGGAGGAGTCAGAGGAAAAGTCTGCTCCACTTGTGGGTGACACAGACTATTTCTTTGGCAGCTATACGATTACAGTGGGAATGGGAAATGATGATTGGATGAAGGCAATCACAGGTGTCACGGTAAACGGAGAAGCATACGAAAAAGGATATTATAGAGATAATACATATTCTTTGGCCACGACAGACGGAAAGATTTCCCTTGATAAAGCTGGATTTACAGAAAATGAGAATGTTGTTGTAATCAGCGCAGAAGGATATGAAGATCTGGAAGTAGTACTGGATAAAAATGGCAAACAGGTCATCGAGAAAGCATCTACTATGGCAATCGAACTTCCGGAAATGATCGTGAATACAGAACCTATTGAGGAAGAGAAGCCGGCTGTTTCGGAAGAGATTTCCGGGAAAGACTCTGAACTTTCTGAAAAGGAAATTTCCGGTGAGGAGATTAAGGAGGAAGACAGCAAAGAAAGCACCGAAGACGCAGAAGATGTCGAAAACTCCGGAGATGCAGAAGAGGCGGAAACAGAAAACGAAACAGAAACAGCAGCAGAGTCTGAGCCGAACACAGAGGATGCAGCAGAAGAAAATGTACTGGAAGAGGCAGCAGAGCTGTAAAGAAAATACTCAGATACGGGTAGAAAAAAAGCCTGCTGGATGAAAAAAGAACGGTCTGTCCGTTTTCCTCAATGAAAAGATAGTTCTCTTCACTTTCGTACCCGGCATCTGCAACGACTTCTGAATACTTAAATCCCAGGTGATTCTCCATGTCTTTCAAAAACGG
>NZ_WQPQ01000057.1:0-2060 GCF_018785365.1 Clostridium sp. MCC344
CCGCAGACATACTATTTAAGCCCCGTCCAATGCTCCCACTTCCTCCGCCTTGCGGAGAGGGCGGGCGGGCCGCCGCCGAAGGAGATCGAACAGCTTCTTTTGAAACAGGGCGGCAGATACCAGTCATCCACCCCTTTCAGTGCTTCCGTATGCGGGGAGCGGCAAAAAGGCAGGAAGAAACGGCCTTCCGAAACAGCTTCGGATTACCAACTGACCCTTTTCCCACTCTTTTAGCCAGTGACGTGACGCCCTTCGCCTTCTGGTATGAGGGCGACCCGGCGGGCGGCTGTATCCGTTTTCTGACGGAAACGGAAAGCGAACGGCTGATGGGGCTGCCGGAGGGCTGGACAAAGTACGGGGCGGACGGCGTGGAGATCCGGCCTCTGCAACGCTACAAGGCGCTGGGAAATGCGATTGCCCTCCCTTGCGCCGATTACATTATGGCCGGGATCTATGAGGTGCTGGCTGACCGGGCCGGAAAGGAGGAATGAGCCCATGTTTGAAGCCTATATAACCAACACCGCCCTGTACCCCTTGATGGGGATCGAGGTAGGGACAACGGTACATTTCCCCATGACGACACAGGAGTTGCAGGCCGCTCTTGCCAAAATCGGGATAGACGGGAAACGGTACAGCGAAGTGTTCTTTACCAGCTTTGACAGTGATGTGCTGGGGCTCTACGATTATCTCTACGAATGTGAGAACATCGACGAGCTGAACGAGCTGGGCCACGCCCTGCTGGAAGTATGGGATAAGGGCGGACTGGAAACCTTTGAAGCCGCTCTTGTCTTGGGAAACCACACAAGGAGCGTGAAGGATTTGATAAATCTGACGCAGAACCTTGACCTTTACCGCTTTTACCCGGATATTTCTGATGATGAAGGGCTGGGCCGTCTTTACGCCGACGAGCTTGGGACTATCGACATACCGGAGCACATTCAGAACTACTTCGATTATGAAGCATACGGACGGGATGTGCGTATCAACGAGGGCGGCGTATTCGCTCCCGGTGGGTATGTGTCGGCAGTCCCGGAGGGCTTCAAGGAGTATTACCACGGGCCACAGGACATTCCGCCGGAACACCGGATATTTGCCTATCCTGAAAAGGCCGAGCCTGTCCACTCCATTCTCGCTGCACTCAAACGGTTTCAAGAAGCCCCGCCCGCTCCGAAAAAGGACAAGGCGGGGCCTTCCCATGAAGAACGGTAAGACTTCGGGCCAGCATGGCCCGAAGCATGAAGGAGGTGCATACCATCAACTATTACCCTATCAATGAAGGAGCCGCCCGCCGGGCAAAGGAAATGAACAGCTTTTCCGACTACAAGGAAGGGAGCGCAACGGCGGAATACCGGGCAATGGTGGACAAGGCCGCCGCCATAGCGGAACAGCAGAAATCCCGGGTGGACCCCATGTACCATGAGAAGATCGACCATCTGTTAGACACCTACGCCCGCAAGCTGGCCGAAAACATGAACCAGGGCTTTGCCATTGACGCAAGGGTTCCCTCTGTGATGATTGCCGGACCTGCCAATTTCCCGGTGGGAAAGAAGGAAAAACAGAACCGGGCCCGGGACAGCAACATGGAGGAATGGCGGTATATTCAAGGGCTGCTGGATAAGATACGCAGTACCGGCATGGGCGGGATCAGCGCCGATGACCCGGCAGCGATTGAAAAGCTCCACCGCAAGCATGGCAAGCTGGATGGCTGTGCGCTGCTGTCGCCGGACCAGATCGAAAAGCTGAAAGCAAGCATGGCGGCAAACTGGCGGAGCGACCCGAGGCCCTTTGAAAGCTACCAGCTTACCAACAACAATGCGGAGATCCGCCGGGTAAAGACGCGTATCGAACAGCTCTCCAAACAGGCGCAGCGGGAGTTTTCCGGCTGGGAGTTCGACGGGGGCCGTGTGGAGATGAACCGGGAGGACAACCGCTTGCAGGTATTCTTTGATGGAAAGCCTGACGCGGACACCCGGGCCGAGTTGAAAAGCAACGGTTTCCGCTGGGCTCCCAGCGTGGGCGCATGGCAGAGGCAGCTCACGGACAACGCCATCCGGGCGGCT
>NZ_WQPQ01000058.1:0-359 GCF_018785365.1 Clostridium sp. MCC344
TATTTGGGCGCGATATATTCAAAGATTTCTCGTGCGCGACCCGAGATCGGATCATTCAGGACCTTTTTCCGGTACTTTACAACCAGGATCAGATGATAACAGAGTAAAAATACTGAATGTGCATTATTGTCGAGTTCTCTCATATTTATCAGCCTTTCTTTCTATTTCGACTGATTTAATTATATCACAAATGAGATCATTTGTCTATTACATTTCAGAACATTTGTTCTGCTTGATCTGCAATCTATTTTTCCTTCAGGCTTATTCATTGTATGCAGGATTGATGATATAGCACGACTACAAAAATCAATATATGAGAAGTTTACAATACACAGCACAGCTATGTGCAATAATCTGAT